>NZ_JAHLEB010000001.1 GCF_018861735.1 Clostridium lacusfryxellense
TAATTAAAATTAATTTATGAGTTGCGAACATTAGTTAAGATATGAGTGATAAGATTCGTAGTTATTATTACTGATTTATTATCAATGCTTACAACTACATTATACGAGGGGGATGAACAATGGCCAAATTTAAAAGTCTTAAAACTGTTTTTTTAGCATCAGCTATAACTATTGGTGTATCAACATTAACATCTCAAAATGTAATTGCAGCAACACCAACTATTCAAACATATACTGTGAAAAGTGGGGATTGCTTATCTTTAATAGCGAAAAATTGCGGAATATCATTAAATGATTTAAGGAAAGCTAACAACAAATGGAATGACTCTGTTTTTCCTGGACAAGTGCTCAAAGTTTCAGGACAAGCTAGTTCTACAGTGCAACAACCGGCGCAATTGCCTAGCAATGCAGCAAAAACATATACTGTTAAGAGTGGAGATTGTTTATCTTCGATAGCGAAACAGTGTGGAATATCATTAAATAATTTAAGAAAAGTTAATGATAAGTGGAATGATTCCATTTATCCAGGACAAGTTTTGCAACTATCAGCAGCAAATAATTCCACACCCCAACCAACTGTACAGCCAGTGACGCAATTGCCTACTAATTCAGTAAAAACATATATTGTTAAGAGTGGAGATTGTTTGTCTTCAATAGCAAAACAGTGTGGAATATCATTAAATGATTTAAGAAAAGCTAATAACAAATGGAATGATTCTATCTCTCCAGGACAAGTTCTTAATTTAACTGGAACAATTACGTCTACACCGGTGCAAACTACTCCAGTGCAAGCAAATTCTGGGTCGATAAAATATACAGAAAGCGATTTAAACTTATTATCAAGATTAATAAGCGCTGAAGCACGAGGAGAATCTTACAATGGTCAGGTTGCTGTAGGGGCAGTAGTTGTGAATAGGGTCAAGAGCAGTTATTTTCCAAATTCAATTAGTGCGGTTATAAATCAACAAACAAATGGTAATTATCAATTTAGTGTAGTAAAAAATGGAAGTATTAATAATCCTGCACATGCAACTTCCTTAAAAGCTGCAGTTGCTGCACTTAGCGGAAGTGATCCAACAAATAACGCATTGTTTTTTTATGATGGTGTAGTTCCAAAAGCGTTGACTTCACCACAACCAGTTTCCGTAGTAATAGGAAATCTAACATTTGTATACTTAATAAAATAATGTATACATATATTTTAAGATGAATTAGTTTTAAGGAATATGTTAAATAAATGCATAATACTGCAGTACATAATAATCCATTTGCGCCTGTGAAAAAATACAGGCGCTTTATTTTGTTAAATGATTATGTTGAAATCCCTTTAACTATATTTTAAAAGAAAATGGGTAAACTATATAAAGTGGTGAGTACATACAGTGTAATTTATAATTGAAGGGAGAATTATTATGAATAAAAAATCAAAAAAACAATCATTGTTTGATGGAGGTTCAACCAGCAATAATGGCGGTGTAAATAGTAGTTTCACTGGTGCAACTTTGATGACTGAAGAAAAATTTGGTAATGAAATTAATGATACCCATCTTTTTAATAGTGTTTCAGGTTCTGATATGTCTAATGAACAAGGCAAAGTTGTTATTAAAAATAAAGGTGAAAAATAAAACTTACGCTAGAGTTAGATGTACTTAGGATGTAGAAAAGGTAAAAATACAATATTTTTGAGTGCAAAATCACATCGATTTTGCACTCTTTCTTGTTGGAAAAATAATCGAACTATAATTTATAGTTCGACTATTTTAATGATCCTGCTAAGACTTAAATTTACATAAACGTTATATGAATTAGACATTAATGTTATAATTATAAATATTAATGTTAATGTTGGTATAGGAGGGTGTAAGCATGAAAAAATTGGATTGGCGTTTAAAGTTTTCGGTATTATTAATAATTTTATCAGTAGGATTATATTCTTTTCACTATTATATTTTTAGGGATGCACATCATATATTTATTTATTTATTAGGTGAATTAGCGTTTTTACCTATTGAGGTTTTATTGGGATCCTTAATTATTGATGGGGTTATTAAAAAAAGAGAGACGGAAACTTTAGTAGAAAAACTAAATTTAATAATAGGTGTGTTTTTTAATGAAGTAGGAACTAATACATTAAAATATTTTACATCAATTGACTCAAATGTTAATGAAATTGCCAATTTTCTTATAGTTCAGCCAAGTTGGGAAGATAGAGATTTTAAAAAAGCATTAGAAAAATGTAAAAACTATGACTATAAAATTGAATTAAACAAAGTTGACTTAAACAAAATGAATGAATTTCTCCTAAATAAAAGGGAGTTTTTATTGAGATTATTAGAAAATCCAAATTTATTGGAACATGAAACTTTTACACATTTGTTAACTGCTGTTTTTCATTTACAGGATGAGTTGTCTTCAAGAAATTTATTAGAGCTGCATGATGATGAAAAAAAACATTTAGAAAATGATATGAAACGTGTCTATCAAGCAAGCACAAGTCAATGGGTTTTGTATATTAAGCATTTGAAAAATACATTTCCATACCTTTTCGTTACAGCACTTACAAATAACCCATTTGATAACATATCAAAGCACACTTATTTATACGTAAAGGGTCAGCCAACATCGTCCAAATAAAATAAGGTACTACTGACCAAGTAGTACCTTATATAAACACTATATTTTTAAATTATATAGTTTGAATAATTAACTCTTCTAAATCTAATCTCGGTCTTTGTGAGGCAATCTGATCGGGATAGCCTATTGGTAATAATGCTACCACATCATATCTTTCATCAAGTTTAAGAACTTCCTTTTTTACTATTAAACATCATAATCCAACAACTTCCAAGACCCAAGTCTACTGCTCTTAAAGCTATATGCTCAAGTGCTATTGCTGCATTTAAATTTAAGTATGATTTTAGGCTTTCCTCATCCATTTCCGTTAAAATCGCAAGACCAACTCCATGAGTAATATCATAAAATGCACTTAACTCATGTTCCATTGCACGAACGCTCCACTCCGTTTCTTTTCCATAACTTAAAAGACCATTTATAGCAAGACTTGAAGTCCACATTAAATTTGATCTTGCTTCATAATTAGTAGGGTCATCCATAGCTTTTTCACCATAATTTATACAAGTTTTAAGAAGGGCTTCTGCCATTCTATTTTGCATATATGCTTCATTAGTGTTACTGAAATATACTTCGAAAATATGACTCATTATATCTGCAGTACCTGCTGCTGTTTGGTTTTTAGGTACTGAGAATGTATTAGTAGGATCTAGTATTGAAAATTTAGGTGCCATACCTGGATTAAATGCGGGTAATTTCTCACTTGTAGAACTGTTTTAACTATTTATCAAATAAATATGAATTTATTACCGCTAAATACTCCCGAGCAAAGCAAGTGGGTACTAACATTGGATGAAGTGGAGCAGGGTAACCATATGCTTTTAATCCCTGCCTTTGGGCTAAGAATTTAGACCTTAATACATGGAAATTATTTGTTACAATGGTTACTTCTATATTTTCTTTTTTATCTACCTTTCTCAAGATTTCAGCAGTAAATTTCATATTTTCAAAAGTATTTACTGACTTTTCTTCCTTTATTATCTGATCTTTTGCTACTCCGTGTTTTATTAAAAATCTTTTCATAGCCTCTGCCTCAGTAATGCTTTCGCCAAAGCCACGTCCACCTGAAACCACTATTTTTACAGTGGGGTTTATTTCAATATATTCTAGGCTAGCATACAGCCTTTGAAAAAGTGCAATTGAAGGAACTTCGCCTCTAAGACCTGCTCCTAATATTATTAAATAATCACTTTTTTGTTTGTTTTTTATTATAGCTGATTGAATAATTAAACTTTCTATAATTACAACAGAAACGAGTACTATTGAAAAACATAATTTTATTACTGTTTTAATCTTGCCGGGTCTTATTAATATATAATCTTTTTTGTTTTTTCTTTGATATAAACCTAGTGTTATTAATAATAATCCCAGAGCTAGATAAAACTCTGCAAAAGTTATAATTCCTCCAAATATTATAGTTCCTATGAAATATAGTTCACATAATATACCGAAAAATAAGTATATCGTCCCTTTAGTTTTCAATATTTATTACCCCCTTTAAAATCTTAATAAAATTCCAATAAATGAAATATTATCCAAATACTTACCACTAGTATAACATTATTTGCTTATCAATTAGAACTCAATTGGTGTAGTATATAAGATATATATCAATTGATTTTAGTAAATATGAAGGCTGGGAGGAGTTAAATTTGAATAAGAGTGATTTAAAACGAAATTTATTTATGCTTAATGGATCATTATCTGAAAAAGGTTATGATTGGTGGTGGCACAATTTTACAGGTTATAATCATGAAACTGGAGAAGCAAAGACTTTTTTTATTGAATACTTTGTATGCAACCCCGCTTTGGGCGGAAATAAGGCTATTTTAGGACAACTTTCAGAAAATCAAGCTAAACATATTAAGCCATCATATGCACTAGTTAAAGTAGGAGCGTGGGGAAAAAATGCTAAGCAGATTCACAATTTTTATCCAATCTCGGAGTTTTCTTGTACTAATAACGTTTTGAATGTAAAAATGGGAGAAAACACATTGAGTGAAACACATATGAAAGGAAAATGTATTATTACATCTAAAGAAGTATTAGATCATCCAGAATATATGTGTGATGCTGGAGTAATGAGTTGGGACATTAATATCAATAAAAAAATTGCTTATAATGTTGGATATGGAGCTTGCGCGCCTTTACGGAAAATGAATGCTTTTGAAATGTTTTGGCATGCAGAGGGTATCAAAACAGAATATGATGGAGTGGTTATTTTAGATGGAGTGAAATATGATATTATCTCTCGAAAATCTTACGGGTATGCAGACAAAAACTGGGGCAGTGATTTTACTTCGCCATGGTTGTGGATTAGTAGTTGCAATATGAAAAGTTTAGTTACCGGAAAAGTCCTAAATAATTCTGCGGTTGAAGCTGGAGGGGGTAGACCTAAAGTGTTAGGTTTAGAGCTAGATAGAAAGGTTTTGATGGGAATGTATTATGAAGGCAAAATGTATGAATACAATTTTTCAAAGTTTTGGACAAACTCGAAAGTGAAGTTTGAATTTAGTGAGGGTGAAGAGATAAACAGTTGGAAAGTGAATGCAAGTAACAAAGATTCAGTTATAGATCTCAGACTTTCGTGTCCTAAAGATGAAATGTTATTAATAAACTATGAATCACCAAACGGTCAAAAACTACACAATAGGTTATGGAATGGAGGTACTGGTTATGGAGAAATTGAGCTATATCAAAAGGAAGGTCAGAAAGTGATTCTAATTGACCGCATAGAAATTAAGAATGTTGGGTGTGAGTATGGAGAGTATTCTATTATAAATGAAGAATAATAGAAATTATAAGAAAATGAGTTTAGATAATCTGCCTGTTATTAAGTATATTGGTAATTAACCGATAATATAATAAGATAAATTAATAACAAGAAGGAGGAAGCATTCACATATATGAATATTATTGGAATTAAAGGGAGCGCAACTTCAAGTTATACAGTTACAAATGATCTACAAAAAACAGATAGTAAAATTAATGAGAATAGCAAAACTTCAAAAGAACAAGCTGTAACACAAGTTTTAGGAACTGATACATTTGTTAAATCTACAGAAAACGATGTGGAAGATACAACGTATAAACTCGTGAAAAAGAAGCTTTCTACAGAAGAAATTAAAGAGATAAAAGTAGAACAAGAAAATGTGAAAATAGAATTTATAAAAAAGTTTATAGCTGATACAATAAATAATCAGAATAAGTTATTAGGCAAATCAACTGAAAATGGGATTAGTGAAATGCCAAAAGAAACTACGGATTTACTCACTAAAATATTTGGATCTGTAGAAAATGCATACCCACAAATGGCAACAACTTCTGAGGGCGCAAAAGAGGCAATAGAAGAAGGCGGCGCATACTCTGTTACCGGGGTAGCGGATCGTATTATGACTATGGCAATGTCAATAGCAGGAGATGATCCTGCCAAAATACAACAAATGAGAGATGCAGTAGAAAAAGGATTTTCAGAGGCTGGATTAGATTTTAATAAGGCGACAAATAGTGACTTACCACAGATTTGTAAAGATACTTGCAGCGAGGTAATGAGTAGATTTGATAAGTTGCTGAATAAAACAAGTACTACTAATTAATTATTTAGTTGATGGAAATAAAAAAAGTATATTTATAAAAATGCCTCAAAATAATTTTGAGGCAATTTTATTTTAGAATAAGTCAAAATCTATTAATTTGGATAGTCGAAGTATTTAATTATTCATTAACTCATGCAGAATATCAGGATAATTAGTGATAATACCATCAACCTTCATATCTAAGAAAAATTTCATCTGCTTTTCATCATTTACGGTGAATACATTTATCTTAACCCTGTGCTTTTGGGACCTTTTTATTACTTCTTCATTTAGTGCATTGAAATGTGGGTGAATAGCATTAGCCCCTAAAGTTTTCGCATAATTATATGGCTTATAAAGCCCCTCCATATATAATACTCCGGTACTAATTTCCTTAGATATTTTATGACACTTAGCCATGGAGTAATGATTAAAACCTGAAAATATAACTTTGCATTCCATCCTATGTTTATGAATTAAATCAATAAGTTTTTGTTCAATGCCTTCATACATAACTATTCCATTTTTAAGTTCAAAGTTAATAATAATATTTTTATCCTTAGTTAATAAGAGTAACTCCTCAACAGTGGGAATTTTAAGTCCTGTAAATTCTTTGCCTTTCCAGCATCCGGCATCTAATTTATTTAGTTCATTATAAGGATAATCCTTCACAAATCCTTTTCCATTTGTTGTCCTATCTACTAATTCATCGTGAATAAGTACTAATACACCATCCTTTGTTAACTGTACATCTGTTTCTATACCGGTGCATCCCATTTCTATTGCTTTTTCAAATGAAAGCATTGTGTTTTCTGGATAATATGCACTAGCACCTCTGTGAGCATAATTTATTGTCATAATATTATCCCCCTTAAATTTTATTTAACTCTTTGGTAAGTTTAAATATACTGACAGCACAAGCTTTCTCTGATATGTCACAAAAGATACCTTTTCTGTTTAATCTTAAGGTCTCGAGTGAAGTGGTACCACCACCCAAGAAAAAATCTCCCACTGTGTCACCCTCATTACTACTTACTTGTATTATTCTTTTTAAAACAGCGTTTGGTTTTGGTGTGTCATAGCTTTGAGCTGTGTCAACTCTACTATATGTGTCCAGCATTTCTGCAGCATTCCACAGGTTACCAACAGGAATGTTAAACGTCTTTCTATAAGGCAAATCATTTATAAGAACAAGTTCTTTACTAGATCCCAGTTCAACAAGTTTAGACTTAGGAACTAACCAATGTTTATCATGTAACCTTGGATTAAAATTAAAATCATCACATTTAAATTCAAAATTTCTACCATCTAAAATACCATTTTCAAATAATGGAACTATTCTAAGTTTATCTCCTTTAATCTCGTTAAAAGTAAAGTTATACTGGTCTTTAGTGTAATACAAAATTACATCCATTTGGCTATCATAGTTTTCAACAAAATCCCTAGTTCCAGAGTGTTGACGGTATATTCTATTTCTAAAATGCTTAAAACCAAAAATTTCATCCAATAATACTCTTATATATGAATCAATTCGCCAATTACAGTGAATATATATTGAACCAGTTTCTGATAAAACTCTGTGCATTTCTTTTAGTCTTGGTCTGTACCAAGAAACGGCTTCTTCTGGTGAACCTAAGTTATCTTTATAATCATCGAATGTTTTACCAGAATTGTATAATATATCACAATATATTAAGTTTACACTATTAGACTCTAGACCGCTTAAGACTTCTATGTTGTCACCTTTATATATTTGTATATGATACTTATCAAATTTCAATTCTATTGCCATATCTGTGTATCCCCCTCAAAACTAATATAGATATATGATTTTATACTTATTCCTTAATAATACCAATTATATCATTATATTTACATTTTAAGTCTATCTATTGAGTTTATCTTACATATAAAAAAAGAGCCGATTAGAATACATCAGCTCTTTTAGGAAGTTATATTAAATTTATATTAATTAAAGGGGGCTCTAATTAAAAAAATCAATTGCTTTCTATATACTTATAATAACAATTCACTGTGTCATTATGGTGACAAAATTAAGAATTAATTGTAAAGAATATGAGATACATAATCTATTTCTCATACAATTCTATAGGTAAATTATCTGGGTCACTAAAGAAAGTGAATTTTTTACTTGTAATCTCATCAATCCTAATCTTCTCAGTGATTATATTTTTATCAGTTAGTTCTTTTATTGCGTCATCAATGTTGTCTACCTCAAAAGCAAGATGCCTTAGTCCTCTTGATTCAGGATAACTCGATCTTTCAGGCGAATTAGGAAAAGAAAATAATTCGATTTGATATTCAGGCCCAACAGCTAAGTCGAGCTTATATGATTGCCTTTCTTTTCTGTATATTTCCTTAATGATTTTTAAACCTAGAATCTGGACATAAAATTCTTTGGATTTTTCATAATTTGAACAGATAATAGCTATATGGTGAATTTTATTTAATTTCATTATTATATCCTCCATGTGTTATATTTTGTAAGTGCTTTTAAAGCAAATAAAAAGAATCGATTAGTTACATCGATTCTCTTAATAGTATATATTAAATTTATATTTAATTAAAGGGGGACTCTAATTAAAAATCAATTATTATCTATGTATTAATTATAACAAGTATTTGTGTCATTAAAGTGACGAAACTAAGAATTAATTGTAAATTATGAGCTATTTTATTTATAATGTTAATAATGTTCTATATATTTAGATGAAAATTGAATTAGTATAGATTTTGTAGTATTATGTATATATAATATTTTTTAGCGGTTGGACAAACTGAGGTCTAGTTTGATTCCGAGAAATTTGTTTCTAGGGTGGGAAACTCTTATTAGAGTTTCCCACCTTTTTTGTTTTTTTATTTTTTAATGCTTAAATTTATTAATAGAATCATTTGGTGTATAAGTGTGTGCATTAAATATTTAATGGAGGTAATAATATGGAGGCCCAAGATATACTTGTAGTTGTTCTTTGCGTAATAATGGTTTCAGGATTTGTTTATGTTAATTTTATTTTTCCAAAACAAGTTGAAAAAGAAAAAAAACTAAAAAAAGAAAATGAGATAAATAAAAAATAGGTGATTAAGTTCTACATAATTAATATATATTAATGACTCCTACAAATACCTTTAATAGGTTTTCACGGGAGTTTTTAATCAAATAAAGAAAGTTGAGTGTTTCCATATCCTAGCGTGTACCCCTTGATGATATCTTCCATTTTATAGAGCAAACCATATAATCGGTGGGAGTTAATAAGTTCCAAAGCACCTCTGGTTAAGCGGTATTCTTTTTCATATGGATTGTAGGGATCACTCATTGAACCTGTAGCAATTACGCCGGTTTTACGTTTGGATTTAAGATCACGTTCAATTATGGATAGGGTATTAACCTTGGCCCTTATTTCATCAAAATTATCTATATGATAACAGTCACTGCGGCTATCACAATAAATACATCCATGGCAACAACCTTTATATATATTCATATTATAATTATGACCAAACCAACGATCATTAGTATTGGAGTAATTAGAGATAATTTTTTTTGCTGGAATAAATCTCATATTACGGAGTTTTCAATTTCAACCTTATACCTCAATTTAAACTTTATACCTCAATTTCAACTTTATACCTCAATACTGTTTTAAGCTTTAGGGGCTCGATTCTACGAGGGTCTGAAAGGTATATTTCTCGATGTTTTAAAGAAATTCTTTTATACCCATTATTATTACAAAACTGATCCATCATTTCAAAGCTTGTGGGCTCAGTAGCGTAGCTTCCTAAATGAAGCATTTGGCAACATAAACCCTCAGCTATCGTAGTATATTCAATTTTATCAAGATAGATGTTTGGCTTTTTATTTTTTGTTTGAGATATAAATTGTTTAAATAAATCGATAGTTAAAAAATCAGGCTGACGTATCATAATTTTATATTTAAAGTTGCTTTTATCAGTGGATGGCAATGTTTTATCAACTAAATCCCATACACCTTCAAGAGGGAATACAGTGTAATCATAATAATCATTAGGAATATTATCGCTTTTGTATGACATCTTCACTGCATAACTAAAACTGTAAAGTGCAGAAGTGGCAAGTGCAAATTGATCGTTATTTGGATCTCCAGTGCCGTTAATTATAACAAAATTTATTGAAGGTACGCGAATGATAGATGGTGTTTTTTTAGGAACATATAAGTCCTTATAAGCTTTTTTATATTCTAATTTAGCCATTATTTATGCCTCTTTTCCTTTTATACTTAAGTTAGTATATCATTTTTAAATTGACAACAGTATGTCATGTTATAAATATTAAATAAATTATAAAGTATTTTATTAAAAGGGTAAATATAGGATATAATGTATACATATAATATGCTAATTAAAAAGTTTTAAAAAATGAATAAGAGGGGATTTTATGAATAAAAAAATGAAATTTGTTATATCATCTGTAATTATAATTCTAATTGTATGTTTATTTTCACTAGGTAGCATAGCTCAATTTGTTATTAATATTGAGTGGTTTAAAAAAGTAGGGTATCTTTCGGTATACTTTACAAAGATACTTACAGTATCTAAACTTATGGTACCTATTTTTATACTAAGTTATGTTGGTATATGGTTATACTATAAGAGCATCAAAAAGAGTATAATCCACTTGAAAAAAGTAGTTGAGGTAAATACAAAAAAAACAGCAATTGAAAATAAGATTTTTATTGCTTCCAATTTAATTTTTTCCTTAATATTTTCTTTTGTTTTTGCATCTACACATTGGAATATGCTTCTTCAATTTATAAATGCAGTTAGTTTTAATGTGAAAGATCCTATTTTTAACATGGATGTATCTTTCTATATTTTCAAACTTCCATTAATAGTATCTCTATATAGATTTGTAATGTCGCTATTAGTATTCATGGTTATTATTAAAGTAGTAGTTTTCTTTGTATTTAAAGCAAAGGATAGTGTTTATGTAGGGAAATTATCAAATCCTTTTCAACATTTCAAGGAATTTGGTAAGGAACTTTATATATTCGAAGGAAGACAGCTTGCAATAATATCTTCACTTATAGCGCTTTTCCTATCACTAGGATTTTTAATAAATTCATTTAATTTAGTGTATAGCCCTAGGGGTGTTGCATACGGAGCAAGCTATACGGATGTTCATGTTACATTACTATTTTATAAAGTATCTATTGTGGCTTGTGTACTTGCAGCAGTAGTAATCTTTATGAGTGTTTTAGGAAAAAAGGTAAAGCCTATAGTAATTTCAATTATTGCTATGATATTAATAAGCGTTGTAGAGGGAATAACAGCAGTTGTAGTTCAAAGCAGTATTGTAATGCCAAATGAAAAGCAATTAGAAAAACCATATATTCAAAATAATATTAATTATACAAAAAAAGCATTTAATATAGATAATATAACTACAACAACATTCAATGTGAAAAACGATTTGAAACAAGAGGATGTTTCAGATAATCAGAAGACGATAAATAATATTAGAATAAATTCAACTAAGCAGGCACTCGAATTTTATAATCAAGTTCAAATATTAAGATATTACTATAATTTTAGTGATATAGATGTAGATAGATATAAAATAAACAATAAGTATAGTCAGGTGTTTCTTGCAGCAAGAGAAATAGATTCAAAATCATTAACTCCAAAGACTTGGCAAAATACTCACATGATTTATACACATGGATATGGTGTTGTAATGAGTAATGTAAATAAAGTTACGCAAGAAGGCCAGCCTGATTTTGTAATTAAAGATATGCCTATTGCAAACAGCACAAATATTAAATTAACTAATCCAAGAATTTATTTTGGTGAACAAACAGATGAGTATGCATTAGTAAATACTAATGTAAGTGAATTTGACTATCCTCAAGGTGAATCTAACAAAATAACAAATTATGACGGGAAAGCCGGAATTGAGATGAATTTGGCTAATAAACTTCTGTTTGCAATAAATAATGGAGAATTAAATTTTCTATTATCTAGGGATATTAAGAGTACAAGTAAAATACTTATTAATAGAAATGTAGTTGAAAGGGCAAAGACTATAGCTCCATTTTTAACTTATGACAAAGATCCATATGTTGTTATAAGTGGAGGAAAATTGTACTATATAATTGATGCTTACACTACATCAACTAAATATCCGTACTCGCAACCACAAGGTGGAGTAAACTATATTCGGAATTCAGTTAAAGTTGTAATTGATGCTTATGATGGAACTACCAATTTTTATATAGCAGATGCAACTGATCCAATTGTGTTAACTTATTCAAAAATGTTCCCTAAGCTTTTTAAGAGTATATCAGATGTTCCCGCTGACTTAAAAGCACATTTTAGATATCCATCTGATATATTTAATATTCAAAGCGCGGTCCTTGGAAAATATCATGTAACTGATCCTGGAGTCTTTTATAGTGGTGAAGATATTTGGGATGTTTCTAAAAATGCAACATCTGTAGGTGGGGAAGTTAAAACTACGGTTCCGCCATACCTTGTAGAAAAATTACCAGGAACAGACAGTGAAGAAATGGTACTTCAACAATATTTTAATATAAAGGATAAATATAATATGACAGCAATATTAGGGGCTAGAATGGATGTGGGAAATTATGGTAAGCTATTCCTGAATAAATTCCCAGCATCAGAAACAACAGTTTATAGTCCGTTCCTATTTAAGCAGAGGATAAGTCAAGATACTACAATTTCAGCTCAGCTTTCTTTATGGAACACAGGTGGGTCTGAAGTGCAGTATGGAGATACCGTAATTTTACCGATAAAGAACTCACTTCTTTATATTGAACCTCTTTATTTAAGAGCTAGTGGGGCAAATAGTATTCCAGAAATGAAAAAAATAATAATTTCTTACAACAGTAAGCTCTTGATGGTAGATAATATTGAAAGTGGATTACAGCAGATATTTAACTTTAAGGCACCAAATACAGTAGTTAAAGGTGGAGAGAGTACTACTACAACTCCATTAAGCGAAACTAATATTAAACAAATTAAGCAGGCAAATGATTTATATAATAAGGCACTTGAAGCTCAAAAAAACCTAGATTGGGCACAATATGGAGAATATATCAAACAACTTGGAACGCTTCTAAAACAATTAGATAAATAAAATATAAAAACAGATACAATTTTATATCTGTTTTTTATAGGATATACAATAATTATATAAAGGGGAAATGAAGTTTTGGAAAAGGATAAACTACAAGGACATATTTTGGAAGTTATTAATAATCAATTGAGGGTTAATAACCCTAAATGTACAAATGAAGTTTTTAAAAAATTAATAGGACTTGGGTATGAAGAAGATATTGCAAAAAAGATGATTGGAGCAATTTTAGTAGGAGAACTATACAATGTTCTGAAAAATGAGGAGCTATTTAATGAAGAAAGGTATAGTAATAATTTACATGAATTATTACTATAATAATCAAGGAAGGTAATATAAATTCTAATTTTTATTTTTAACAAAACAATCATTGGACTGTACTTTTAAAACGTCGGATTCAAGTATAAATTCTGTCACATAACTCCTAATCCTGACTAAGGTGTAATTGGCTAATATTTAATCCTAAGTTTATTGCAGGATTCATTAGAGTACCATCTAAATTAATCAATTTATTAAATTTGATATCGGGGAAGTCAGTTACTAAGTTAGCTATTATTCCACCACCCAAATCTTTTATTGATTGGTGTGTAAAATTAATAAAGGAGTGAGGGTATGAAGTATGAGTATATGGTGATTAGAGTTAAAAACATTCCAAGATTTAATGATACTATAAGGTTACAAGAAGAACTCAATAATTTTGGAGAGCAAGGTTGGAACTTGTAGAATTTGCTTTCCCACCACAAATAGGTAGCGGTTGGATGTCTAAACAAGATATAGATTCGGTAATATTCAAAAGGCAAGTTGAAAACAAAACGAAAGTCTAGCATAAATGCTAGGCTTTCATCATTTTAGATACTTGCTCCACTTGCTTTCGTTTTCCTCATACCACTTTATTGTTTTAATAATACCATCCTCGAGAGTTATTCTAGGACTCCAGCCCAATTCAGTATGAATCTTTGTTATATCAGCAGTAGGTGACCACATTTCATTTTTTCTATATTCTACTGCACCGTATACGGGGATTCTATCTGTTTTCATACTTTTAAATATCATGTCCACATAGTATTTTAGAGGAAAGAGACTTCCACTAGCTATATTGAAAATAGTAGACTTTAATTTGCATTTTGCTGATAATATCAATCCATCAATTATATTTTCAATATAACAGTAATCTCTTAATTGTTGACATGAGGTTAGCTTAACATCTTTATCCTCAAGTATTGATAGTATTATATGAGAAAAAAGCTTATGCCTATCTTCTCCTTCACCAAAAATGCCAAAGGGTCTTAAGGTTATAATATCGATATTGTTTTCTCGGGCAATCTGATGAGCCGTTATAGTAGCGGCGGCTTTAGAGCTTCCATAGATACTCACAGGTTCAGGGTTCATATCTTCCTTCATAAGATCTTTTTTATCGCCATATTCAGCGCAACTGCCTATATTAATAAATCTTTTGCAACAATTGTCTTTTAATGCATTCAAGAGGTTAATGGTTCCTAAAATATTAATATTTGCAGCTTTAATATATTCATGTTGTGCCGAGTTTACGCCGTAAGCCGCTAGATGGAATACCATTTCAGGACATATATCCTTTATATATATTCCAACTTTAGTGTTATCAGTTATATCCACCTCATATATTGAAATGTCCTTTAATTCATCATGAAGTCTCCAGGTTTGGGTTCCCTGTCTTCCTATAACAAATACCTCCGCACCTTCAGTCAATAACCTCTTGACTAGGTGAGATCCCATAAATCCAAATCCACCAGTTACTAATATCCTCTTACAAGTAAGACTGACTTCTTCCATATTCTATACCTCCCGGTTTAAATATGACATATACGATTATAATTCAAATAGGTTTTTAGCGTTAATAACCGGTTGAGAGCTAAATAGTTCTTTTAAATCAACTAGGCCAGATGACTTCAATATTTCCATTGATCTTTGTAAAGCAATTAAATAAGGGGTATATATACTATCAATTATTTCTTTGCTGAAAAATAGGGGATCAAGCTTCCATAAGTCGAAAGTAGATTCATCAAATATATGCATACTTCCAAAATGATAAACTATAAGCTTAGATCCATCAATTTTAATAGTATTATTTTCATTAGAAACTTTATAATTATTATTAATAATTAGGTTCCAAGGAGCTGCATCTATACCTAGGTCATCTAGAATTTTTATACTGTAAAATAAGTTTGGAATCTGATCCAAATATTTCTGATCTCCCCATCTCTCCATTTCGATATCAGGTTCATCGAAGCACCAATCTATACATTTATTCTTCCACCATTCTAATATGGCTAGGCTGCTGACTCTGTTTCTAAATCCTAAAAATCCTGCCTGAAAGCGTCCGTGGATTTTTTCGAATTCAGGATAATCCCTCTGTGGGCAAATTAGTGTATCGTAATTTTTCCATTGATCAAAAATCACATTGGGGTCAGAAAAAAAGAATATATCTGCATCACAATAAACCACAGAATCTATACCGTATTTCTCTAAAATAAAAAGAATCAATGGGGCCTTAATAGTCCAACAATATTCCTGCATACTTCTACCTTGTTTAATGTTAATCAATTGAGCATCTTCTACTTCGTTTACCTTAATAATTGTCATATTTTCGAGTTTCAAATTACTTAAGACATAAAACGAAATTTCATCCATGCAGCACACAAATAAATTAAAATTGTTGACTTTATCTTTTAGTGAAGTATAAAGTGCCATACATTGCAACAAATATTCACTACTTGTTATAGTACAAAAGCTATAAAAATCATTGTAGATAGCCATAGCTAAAGTTAGAGGTGAATATTTAAATAATGTTTGTGCTTCTCTTGGATCCGATCTATTAAATAAACCCTCTTTATTTTCATTTAGATAGGTTTTTATAATATTAATTGCATTTCTTAGGTTTTCAATATATGGTATATAAATATAAGATTTAATGGCTGAACTCAGTGATAAATAATTAAAAGTCCATAAGTCGTAATCATCTTCGTTAAATATTGAGAGACATGCAAAGTGATATGCTATTAACTTATCACCTTCAATAAAAATTTCATTATTTTGCGAGCTAATATTAAAATTATTATTATATATCGTATTCCATGGTGCGGCATCTACTCCCAGATTATTTGAGATCTTTACACTTGAAAACATACCAGGAATTTGGTCTAGATATTTCTGATCCCCCCATCTTCCTGTTTCAGGATCAGGTTGTCCATAACACCACTCAATACATTTCCTATTCCACCAATTAACACAGTTAAGTCCTTGTGTATCCTTTTTAAATCCTATGAAGCCTGCTTGAAATTTACCGTACATGTTGTGAACCCATTCAAGATCTCTTTGAGGGCATAAAAATATTGAAGATTCACCCCATTCATCAAAAACCATCTGTGGATCTGAAAAGAAGAACATATCACTGTCGCAATAAATTATCGAGTGTATGCTAAAATGCATAAGCACATAGCGAATAACGGCAGCTTTTAAAGTCCAGCAATATTCGTTGATTTTTCTGGTGTTTTTTATAGCGAGTAGCTGCTGGTCTTCTAATGTACTTAAATGAATAAGAGAAGCATTTTTAAGATTAATAGTTGAAAGAGAGGAGTAGATATCCTCATCTATACAACAAATCCAAAGATGAAAATTTTTACTGTGCCTTTCAAGCGAATGGTAAAAAGCTAGGATTTTTATTAAATAATCCTTGCTTACTATTGTACAAAAACAACATTGGCTAGAATTTCCTGCGTGGTCGTCTATGACATCTATTTCAGTATATTTTGCTACATCTTTTGCTGTATTGTCTTCAATAGTTTCATTTTTATACTCATATACGTTATCTTCATATACTTTTTCATCTGTTGTATTTATTTCAATAATTTCTTCTTCATGTTTATTATCTTCCTTATAATCTTCTACTTTTACGACTTTTCCTTTGTGCTTATCACTGTGTTTTTTATTAGATTTTTTATCTTTGTTTTTCTTACTGTCGTTATCTTTTTTCTTCTTCTTATCATTATTATTACTATTACTATATTTTTTTGTATCATTATTTTCATTTTTATCTTTATTAGAATTAGAGTTACCTTTAGAAAAGAAATCGTAAATTTCGTCCCAATTATCCATACTTAGTTTACTCCCTTCCGTACCTCATTTCTTAAATTGAATATCAAATAGTTTCGACTTCTGCCGAGTAAATCTATAGCTTGGCCTTTATTATAAAAATTCATCTTAAAAGTAAAAAAGGCTTGTCCTATATTATTATAAAAGTAACCTTTGAGATCATAATATAGTTTGTACTATATAAGTATTCATTATGATTTAATCTGTTACAAGAATCGGAGTTTATTTAAAATAGCATGATAAAACCTTGCTAACCTGCATTGCTACAAACAAAGTAATGTGTATGGTTTTAAGACAGTTTTTAAAATCTGATTGTATACGCTCATTTTGTTTGGATTTATAGTGTAACTATAGCTTTTAATAATTTTTTAAATAAATTATCAAATAAATTATTAAATAAATTTTCAAATGGAGGGTTTTAAAAATGAGATTTAATTTTGATCAAACAATTGATGTAGAAAAAACAAATGCTTATATGGTTGGTGCTGGACTTGCATCAATGGCAGCTGCCATATATTTAATTAGAGATGGACATGTTCCAGGCAAAAACATTCATATATATGAGGAATTAAATGTAACAGGTGGGAGTATGGATGGGAATGGTAATGCCGAGGATGGGTATGTAATCCGTGGTGGAAGAATGTTTGATAGGGAAGCTTATACTTGCACTTTTGGAATTATGGAAAGTATTCCGTCATTAACTGATCCAAAAGTTTCAATACTTGATGAATTTAATGCTTTTAATAAAAAAATTCATACCCATGCAAAAGCTAGATTAATAGATAATGATGCTAACATATTAGATGTATCATCTTTAGGATTTGACCGCGAGGATAGAATGGCGTTAATGGATATAATGATTAATTCTGAAGATTCATTAGGAACAAAAACTATTAAGGAATGTTTCCCGGAAGCATTTTTTAAAACAAATTTTTGGCTTCAATGGACTACGCTTTTTGCATTTGAGACTTGGCATAGTGCAGTTGAACTTAAAAGATATCTTCATAGATTTATCCAAGAATTACCTCGCCTTAAAGATTTATCTGGAATACGTCGTACACCATACAATCAATACGATTCAATGTTATTACCTATGACGGAATGGTTAAAGTCAAAAGGTGTTAATTTTGAATTAAATACAAGAGTAACTGATTTAGAATTTAAACCATCGGATACGCAGACAACAGTTACAGCATTTAAATGCCTTAAAAACGGAAAAGAGAGCAGAATTGAGATTTCTGAAGGTGACCTTGCATTTGTAACTATTGGTTCTTTAACAGCCGGAACAAGCCTTGGGTCAATGACAAAACCTGCAAAAATTAATGACAAACATGTAGGTGGAGCATGGGAGCTATGGGAGAAAATAGCGGTAAATCGTCCTGAGTTTGGGAATCCAAAGGTTTTTGATGAACGCGTTGAAGAATCAATGTGGGAATCTTTCACAGTTACCCTTAAAGATCCAACAATGTATAAGAAAATAATAGAATTCTCAGGAAATCAGCCAGGAACAGGTGCACATATGACATTTAGAGATTCTGCTTGGCTCATGACAATAGTATTGCATAATCAACCACATTTTTTAAGTCAACCTGATGAAATACAAATTATATGGGGCTATTCATTATTCCCATACGAAAAAGGTGATTTTATCAAAAAGAGAATGGTAGACTGTAGCGGTGAGGAAATATTAGCAGAGGTATTATATCACCTAAACTTTAAAGAGGATATGAAGAAGATTATTGAAACATCTATTTGTATACCATGCATATTACCATTTACAACAGCACAATTTTTAACTAGGGCAAAAGGAGATAGACCTCAAAATATTCCAGAAGGTTCAACTAACTTGGCATTACTAGGACAATTTTGTGAAATAGAAGATGATGTAGTATTTACAATGGATTACTCGGTAAGAGGTGCACAAATTGCTGTTTATAAATTCCTAAATCTAAATAAGAGACTTACACCTATTTATAAAGGACAACATGATGTTCGCGTGCTTATTAATTCAGCAATGGAACTTATGAAGGATGATAATTTACGCCAAGAAATAGGCGCACTCAAATCTATGTTATTAAAATAATAATTTAAATAAGAGGGAATTCATTATATAATATGAATTCCCTCTTATTAATTTTAAACAAAATACAGAATTAGGGGCGTTTTATTTATTTCTTAATAAATTTGTAAGAATTATGATAAGTATTTTGTAAAAATAAGCCTGTATAATTAGTAATATCAGATGATTATACTGGGGGTGGAATGAAATGAGAAAAATGGGTCTAATAGTAATTGTTTTAGTGATAACAAGTATAGCAATAATATTTTCAAATAATATCAAGCCAGATACACAAGCGGAAGGTTTAGCTTTAAATACAAATGTATATGATTTTTTAATGATTAAATCAAACCGAATAGATATCTATGAAGAAGCTATAAAATTAAATCAAGGTAGTTCACAAAATACTTGTGTTTATTTTATAGCTCAGCTGCTACGAGAAAATAATCTTAAGGTGCCTACAGAGACAAGCAACACAGAACAAATTATATCTTTACTTAAGGAAAAGGGATTTGAAAAACAAAAGGATTATAAGAAATTAATGCCTGGAGATATATGTTTCACCACAGATGAAAGTGGAAATCAAAGTGGATCTCCATCACATACTTATATATTTATGAAATGGGTAAAGGATGGAAATTACGATTATGCTTATATATGTGATAACCAAGCAAAAGATTATGAGGGGAAAATTTATCACATTCGAAATATAAATGTTATAGCTAAAGCTAATGGTTTTGACAAAGATAAATTTGCTTTCTTCATGAGGAAAAACTGATTGTAAAGTTTCGTCATTAACATATATAATATAGCTAGGGGGTGATAAGGTTGACTAAGTTTAACGTTTTAATTGCTGATGATGAAGATGAAATTAGGGAAGCTATAGAGATATATTTAAAAAATGAAGGTATAACAGTATATCATGCTATAGACGGTATAGAAGCCTTGGAGGTTTTAAAAACAGAAGAAATTCACCTTATATTAATGGATATAATGATGCCTAGAATGGATGGAATTAAAGCTACTTTTAAAATAAGAGAAAGTAAAAACATTCCAATAATAATGCTTTCAGCTAAATCTGAAGATACTGATAAAATACTGGGGCTTAATATAGGTGCAGATGATTATATAACAAAGCCATTTAATCCAATGGAACTTATAGCTAGAGTTAAATCAGGGCTTAGAAGATATACAAACCTTGGTAATTATAAAGAAAGCGATAATGAGATCAATGTACGTGGGCTTATACTAAATAAAGATACAAAAATGGTAACAGTGGATGAAAAAGAAATGAGACTTACAGCCATTGAATATAAAATACTGGAACTTTTGATTTCAAATAAGGGAAAAGTATTTTCAATTGAAGAAATATACGAAAGAGTTTGGGAAGAAACATTTTATAATGGAGAAAACACTGTGTCTGTTCATATAAGGAGAATAAGAGAGAAGATAGAGATAAATCCTAAGGAACCTAAATACTTAAAGGTGGTGTGGGGTATTGGATATAAAATTGAAAAATAGATATACATATATTCTAACCTTTATTATATGTGTTTACATGTTTGCTATTTTTAGTTTGTCAGTAGAAGATATTATAAAAAACAGGGATTATTTAAAAGCTGAGCCGTATTTTACTAGCTCAATGTTCGAAAATGAAATAGCTGGTTATTCTAATAATATACAAGCATTAAATGAAACGTATAAAGATTTTTCTAAAAAGTCTGAGGATGAAAAAGTTACTAGTGAAGAACTAATGTCTTCTAAATCACTTTATGATTCTAATTTTATAAATAAGGAGAATGAAATAAATGAAAAATATAAAAATGATATATTAGAAGCAGAACAAGTAGGGAATAAGAATAAGATTATTAGGCTAAATGATGCAAAAACTAGGGAAATCGAAGAATTTAAAAAGGAAGATACAAAAACTTTAATGGATCTGAAAAAGGAAATAATTGCATATAAAACTGAAGATTATGAAAATATTAAAAAAGCTGTAGAGGGAAAATCTAATATTAAATATTATTTAACTAAAGGGAAAAACAATGTTATGGATACAAATATAGCAGATGTTACGGATATAAATTTATATGTCAAAAACAATGCCTTGTACAGTATCAAGTTTTCCCAGAAATCGTTAGAAAATAATATCCAGATGAATTCAATATATCAGTGGTTAGGAACTAGTGGGGAAATATATTTTATTATTCCTAAAGGTATAAATCAAAATAGTTATACATATAAGAATTATATTTATTCGAATTCTGTTAGGCAAAGGATTATTAAAGAGGTTATTATAGGTTTTGTTGCATTAATTATAGGTATTACTTTTATACTTATATTAAGGAAAAATAATGAGGAAATAGCGTTTATTCAGAAATCAAAAAAATGGTATCAAAAAATACCCTTAGATGTGAAAATATTTATATTTATTTTTTACTTTTTTATAATAAGTTTTTACATGAGTAGAGTGTCGTTTTTTTACAAACCATATAACCTTGGTCACGTTTACATCCTTACAGTTATAGCTATGTACATATTTTACATTTATTTAAATTTTAGGGTGGTGCTTGGTTTTAGAAAAAACAAGCAGCTATTCAGAGATGAGGTGAAAAAATGCCTCTTTAATAATTTATCCAAAAGATGTATAATTTTACTTACAGTAGTATTTGCGGTATCTTTATTGGGCGCAGTGATAACATTAATGGCAGGTTCAATTCTTATAATAATACCAATATCATATGCATTTTGTTACATGTTATTTATAATAATATACTCCTTAAATAAAATTAGGTTTTTTAATAATATTATAAAAGGAACACAGGAAATAGTTTCAGGAAATCTTAATTACAATATAGAAGAGAAAGGGAGGGGCGATCTTTTTCAACTAGCTCATAACATAAACAACATGAAGGCTTCATTCAAGAAGTCTCTTGAAAATGAGATAAAAAGTGAAAGACTTAAGTCTGAACTTATAACCAATGTATCTCACGATCTAAAAACTCCGCTTACATCAATTATAAATTATGTTGATTTGCTAAAAAAAGAAGGATTAACCAAAGAAGAATCGAATGGGTATATAGATATACTAGATAGAAAATCTCAGAGACTTAAAATACTTATAGATGACTTATTTGAAGCTTCTAAGATGGCTAGCGGAGCGGTGCAACTCAATATGGAAAAATTAGATGTGATTGCACTTTTACAGCAAGCATTAGCAGAGCTTGATGAAAAAATAAACAATTCATCCTTAATATTTAAGTTAAAAGTTCCGGGGCAAAAAGTTTATGCTAACTTAGATGGAAAAAGGACATGGAGAGTATTTGAAAATCTAATAAATAATATTTTAAAATATACGCTTCCTAATACTAGAGTATACATTGAGTTATTAGTAGATGGTGACAAAATAATTATAAGTATGAAAAACATCTCATCCTATGAAATGGATTTTGATAATGAAGAAATATTTGAAAGATTTATTAGGGGAGACATGTCTAGAAATACTGAAGGTTCAGGGCTGGGACTTTCAATTGCAAAAAGTATATTAGAACTTCAAGGAGGAAATCTTAGTATTGAAATCGATGGGGATCTTTTTAAAGCTAAGGTAATAGTGCCATTATTTACAGTGGAGGGGTAATAAGATTTATAGGTAGTTAATATAAATGATATGTAGATTAAAGGGGTATGTACTAATTCTACATCTTATTGTAATAAAAGGGGTGGTTAATTTGGAAATCGATGCAGGAGAGTCAGTAGTTGAGCAGGTAGTAGATCCAATAATAGTTCCAATAAAAAAGCATAAGAAAATCGTTATGGGTATTATAATTTGTGTCTGTACTTTACTTGCTATATATTTTGGAATGGCAATATATTTCATGAATCATTTTTATTTTGGATCTTCAATAAACAGCATTAGTGTTTCAGGTGAAATGGTGGGGAAGGTAAATAAACAAATGGCATCTGAAATTAAAACATACAAGTTAAGTATAAAAGAACGAGGAGGTGCAATAGAACAAATTAGTGGAGATAGTGTTGGTTTAAAGTATAATGCGGATGGTGACTTTAAAGAATTTAAAGATAAACAAAATCCTTATAAATGGATGTCAGCAGTTTTTAATACAAATGATTCTAAGATGATAGAAGGGGTCAAATATGATAAGGAGCTATTAAAAAAACAAGTGGATGAATTAGCTTGTTTTGATAGCAGTAAGGTAACGGAGCCTAAAAATCCTAGCTTTAAGTATACAGATAATGCTTATGTTATAGTAGCTGAGATCGCTGGAAATAAGGTTAATAAAGACAGTTTGTATAACAGTGTGGCAGATGCATTACTTAAGGGAGAAACTGCAATAGACTTGAACTCAGGCAATTATTATGTTAACCCACAGTATACTTCAAGCTCTAAAAAAATTGTAGATACTAAGGACATACTTAACAAATACGTATCCTCCAAAATTACCTATACTTTTGGAAAGGCTAATGAGCTTTTAGATGGAGCTATAATAAATAAGTGGCTTTCAGTTGATAAGAATAGTGAAGTCGCATTTAATGAAAAAGAGGTTAAGAATTATGTGGACGTGCTTGCTAGTAAATACAATACAATAGGTAAAAATAGGACTTTTAAAACAACATCAGGAAGAAAAATTAATATCGCTACTGGCGACTATGGCTGGTATATTAATAAAGATAAAGAAACCCAAAATTTAATTTCAATTATAAAAGATGGTAAAAATATAGAAAAGGAGCCCTCATACACTCAAACGGCATTATTTCATGGAAACGATGATGTGGGGAATACCTATGTAGAAATAAATTTGGCAGCGCAGCACTTATGGTTTTATAAAAATGGAGTGGTGATAACTCAAGGAAATATTGTTTCAGGTAAAGCAAGTTCAGCTGAGACAAAAACACCAGGAGGAATATATAAGCTCAAGTATAAAGAAAAAGATGCAACACTTAAAGGTCAAGATTATGCCTCTCCTGTTAAGTTTTGGATGCCTTTTAATGGAGGCATAGGAATTCATGATGCAAACTGGAGAAGTACGTTTGGTGGACAGATATATTTAGCAGGTGGGTCGCATGGTTGTGTAAATTCACCATATCAGTTAGCAAAAGCAGTATTTGAAAATATAAGTCCAGGTACACCAATTGTCTGTTATTATTAACAAGTGAATATGCTGGAAATAGATTAAGAAGGGAATTCATTATATGAATTCCCTTCTTAATCTACATTTGTAGCAATTAATATGACATCATCTATAGTATATCCATGCATACTTTTAAATCTCAAATAATTATTTTTAATCTTCTTATAAAGGTTTCTTGTATATGACATTCTAAAAGGATAGTATTTCTCTATATTTTTAATATATTCTTTACTATATAAGTTATAGTTTTGTGAAATTGCTTCAAAAATAAGGAAAACTAGATTCTTTTTTAGGAACCCCTTCATTTTATAGGATTCATCTGAGGTGAAACCCTCATCTAAATCTATTATCTTAAAAGAAAAATCTAATAGAGCATTGGTAATATTATCTAAAGTCCATTTTCCACAGGTTTCAGAAAACATAGTCATGTGACCATTATTTAGATCATCTTTTGTATCTTGTAAATCATCACAAAATTGAAGTAGTGTTCCATAAGCGAATACAAAATCCGCTTGTGCTACAGATAGTTTACCATTTACTAAATAAGCATCTGCAAGTACAGATGTACCACCTTTTTCAGTGCTTATTCCTAAAATATCCAGCTCGTAAGGTGAGGTTATGACTTTATGTTGAGTAAGACTATTGCATTGAGCAGAGTGTATGCATAAAAGACTTTCGTATAATTTTGTGTATGACGCTCTAGGATATTGATCCTCAATCATCTCAATTAAATTAAATAAGGTTTCTTCATGTGTGTTACTACATTTGATTTTTTTACCTTCCAATCTTAATTTAAATCTTTCATTAATATATTTTTTATCTTGAAAGGATATTTCAGTGTTATCTAAATAATTATCAGTATATGGATAAAGCATACTATAAGCAAAAACAGAAGGTGTGTATTCGACCTTTGTGTTAAAAAGAACTTGGAGTATGTTCATAATCCAAACATTTCTTAAGGCCTGTACCATCTTATCTAAGCTTATAGTATTATCAAATTCTTTAACATTACAAATAAACTTATGTGTTATTAGTGGAAGTGATTTTGAAAAATCACCGTTAATTTCATCTTCAGTAAAACCTGAATCATGGCCAAAAGTTTTTATCATATCCCACAGAGTAACTCTCCAAGCTACTTGTTGATTTTCATCCTTAGGGCATTGTTTTAAGTGAGTAAATAGGTCATTCAAGAACTTATTCATATGTTTTTCTTTTAGAAATTTTTCTTTGAGGCTAAATGTTCCGCTTAAGGCAGGAAAACATTTGTTAGTAGACCACCATAATTTCATATATTTATACTTAAGTTTTTCTACCATATTATATACAACTAAGCTATTCATAATTACCCCCAATATCTACTTTTAAAACAAGGCACATTTTTATATACTAATACTAAGCATATAATTTATCTAATAACTTTATACGGTATTTTTAAAATAAAAAATAAAATATGTGGAATAACCATTGCAATAACCCAAGCATATAATGGTTTTTTATAATGAAGTATTAATATAGGGAACATTATATAATTAAATATAAGGGTGTACCATATATTCCAACCATTAAAATATGAGAAATATCCTAATTTAACAGCTATAAATTCAAAAATTGTATATACAGAAACATAAATAGAAACATGGAGAAATATTTTTGTAATTTTCTTGGGTAAATGAGGAATAAACATCATTATTGTAGATGGATATACGGTAACTAAAAAAAATAAATCTGTAAAGGTATGATTTATAATTACTGATTCATATAACCACAATGGATTATTATAAGTTAAAAAGGCACAAGTTAGACTACCTAAAATAAAAAATAGCGTTGTTGAATAATATTTTTCCCAATTTCTCCAATCACCTAATTTGTAACATATACAAACAGAAAATAACGAAAGAAAGATAAGGTACATTTAAACACTCCCTTTAAATAGAAGATTAATAGACATAATAATATATTATCTCCGATTATTACGTATTTGATTCTGAAATTATCAAAGCTTTCAAAGTAAAGGGAGAATTTTTATTTAACATATAAATAATTTAATTCATTTATAAGTTTATTGGAATTGTACACAGGAAGTGAACTTTTGAATAATAGGTAGGCCACTTGCAGTTAGCAGCTCTATGGTGGATATTGCAACTAGCAATGCATTTCGTGTCTCATAAGAAGAGTCTTTTTTAACACTGTACCCTGAAAAGCTATGAATCATATAATAAGTATCATTATATTTTCCTAGGTACATCATTACATGTCCTTGTTGAAATATTGCGGCACCTGGTTTTAGCTTATCCATTTTAGAGTATCTATCTTTTAATGTGTCGTCTTTATTAAATATAAAAGAATTATCTGTGTTAAAAAAACTGTTTTCCTGTTGATCTGCATTACGTGGAAGTGAAAATCCAAAACATTTATAAACTGCTAGTATAAAGCTGGAACAATCTTTGCCAGAAAATTTATCACCCCAATCGTAGGGTGTATCAATAAATTTAAGTGCTTGATCTATTATGTTATATCTTGTATACGGTAAATTTCCGTAGGTAATATCGTCGCTATTACTTATTATGCCTTCTTTAAAAATAAGTGAACCATCGCTGCCACGTGTTGGAAACTTTACAATATAATTTTCCGGTGAACTGGAGTGATTATTATTTAGGATACATAACCTTGTACCCATTCCGCATTTTATTGTTATAGGAGAAGAGTTTTTATCATTAATTGATAAATTGGTTTCCTTGGATATAACTCTTAGAAAATCTTTCCCTTGTGTATAATCAAAAATTTGTTTTTTATCTTCTGATATTGCTATGTCCTCGGTTTTAATCCAACCAAAATAATTATAAAATTTCACAAAATACCACTTTTTATCAAAACTTTCATGGTAAATTAATAAGGCTTCAAAGGCAAAGCAACCTGTTTCTTGAAACCTATCAAAGTTATTTATTATGCTATGTTCTATAGAAGAAAAAATAGGGGTTTCTATTGGGAAACTTCGAACTGAAGTTTTTCTTATACTCATACCGTACCTAATTTGAGTGCATTTTTTGATGACATCTAAATTAGTATTATGAAAAATCTCTTTAAAATAATCATCGGTGAGTAAATCTCCATTTGAATTATACATATCCTTCTTTGGTAGTTCATATGATTGTATGTATTTTGTTAAAGTAGTAAAAGATATTATATCATCTTCATTAGCTAAATTGTATAAAGAGGTAATCATAGGTTTAAGATTAAGATTGAATTTATGGATAGCATCGTCAGAAAGTATTACTTGTTTTGCATCAGTAATATCATTCATCCAAAAAGAAGTCAAGTTCATAAAATCAGGTAATTTATAATCGCTTTTATACATATTTAAATCCTTATACACATTTACACCCCTCTAGTTAAATCCTTATATATATTATAATGCAAATTAAGAGTATAATCCATAATTAAGATGAATAGTTAAATTATACATATAAAATATAAATTACTTAATTTTAGGGGGACGTGCAATTTGAAAATTATAGATGTAGTGATCGAGTATATTTCAGTGCCATTAAAGAGACCTTTTAAGACTGCATTAAGAACAGTTAATAGTGTAGAAGATGTAATTGTAAAGGTAATAACTGATTGTGGTAATATTGGCTATGGTGAGGCCCCTCCAACGGCTGTTATTACTGGTGATACAACGGGATCAATAGTTAGTGCAATAAATTATGTTATTAAAAAAACTATAATAGGTTTGAGAATAGAAAATTTTGAAGAGCTTATTATAAAATTAAATAAATGTATGGTTAATAATACAAGTGCAAAAGCAGCTGTTGATATTGCTCTTTATGATCTTTATGGCCAATTGTATAAAACACCCTTGTATAAATTACTGGGTGGTTATAGGAAAGAGATAAGTACAGACATAACTATAAGTGTTAATGATCCAATAGAGATGGCGGAAGATAGCGTTGACGCTGTAAGCCTTGGATATAAAACACTTAAAATTAAAGTTGGGAAAGAAGTGGCTCTAGATATAAAAAGATTACAGAAGGTTAGAGAGGTTATTGGACCAGATATAAAACTAAGAATAGATGCCAATCAAGGATGGGCACCAAAAGAAGCAGTTAAGATATTGAGGAGAATGGAGGATCTAGGTCTGGATATTGAATTGGTAGAGCAACCTGTAGAAGCACATGATTTTGAAGGGCTTAAATTCGTTTCAGATAATGTATATATACCGGTTATGGCTGATGAGAGCGTCTTTTCCCCAAGGGATGCGTTAAGAATAATGCAGATGAGAGCAGCAGACCTTATAAATATAAAATTAATGAAAACAGGAGGTATTTATAATGCGCTTAAGATTTGTACTATTGCAGAAATATACGGAGTTGAGTGTATGATAGGTTGTATGCTGGAGGCGAAAGTTAGTGTAACGGCAGCAGCTCACTTAGCTGCTGCAAAAAGTGTTATAACTAAAATAGATTTGGATGGACCTGTTCTATGCAAAGGGGATCCAATTATTGGAGGTGTTATATTTAAAGAAAGCATCATTACTATTGGAGATGGTCCAGGACTTGGAATAACAGGAATTGTCTTTAATGACAGCTAAATATACTAAGCGTCTGGTTAATGCAACTGCTATGGATAGTAGTTTTATTTGGAATTTGATATAATATATTAAAAGGGAGGAATCAAATTATGAAGTTTTGTTGGAGTACATTAATTGTTAAAAATCTAGATGAATCTTTAAAGTTTTATACAGATATAGTTGGTCTTAGTGTGGGTAGAAGATTTAATGCAGGTCCTGGGACAGAAATTGCTTTTTTAGGTGATGGGGAAACAAAGATTGAACTTATATGTAATGGAGATTCGAAGGAAGTCAGCTATGGGCAAGACATTTCCCTTGGATTTGAAGTGAAATCAGTAGATGAAATGATAACTTTTGTAAAAGAAAAAGGTTTAGATATTTATAGTGGACCATTTCAGCCTAATCCACATACAAAGTTTTTTTACGTATTAGATCCAAATGGATTAAAAATTCAATTTGTTGAGAATATTCAATAACATTAAAAATCATAATAAGAATAGAAATATAATAGTTGAAAATAAAAAAAGCTCCAAAGCGTAGAATAGTAAAACTACGATTTGGAGCTTTTTTCATAATGATAACATCCTCTGATCTATCATGTTAAGTAATTTAATACTGTCACTTTCACTAGTTATACATACTGTTTCATGGTTGGATTGTATATCTTGATAATTAGCACAGGCCTTGTCACATCCACATAAAAGAACTACTATATTATAATTAACACCTTGTTTAGCTGTTTCAACGATATCACCTTTTCCAATATGTAGCTTTATTCTTGAAACTACATCGGTTCTATCATAGGTTGGATTACACCCACCACAATATTTAATTCCAATTTTCATTATCATCCCTACTCTCATTAAAATTTTTTTAACTTAAATCTAACATTGAGAGATTACATTGATTCTTATTAACAATATTATAACTTACTAACAATTATTAGTCAATAAAGACTATCAAACGATCGAAAGATAATAGAGGATCGTGCATTAGAGAGATGGAACTCCTCGGTAATACACAATCCTAAATTTATAAATCAAAAATTTTATATGAAATTACTCAAAGTAACAAACAACTGGAGTATCAGCATTTATATTATCATAGATTTTTTGTGCAAGTGCAGGTGGTGAATTTATACAACCATGAGAACCGCCTGTTAAATATATCTGCCCACCGAACTTATTTCTCCAAGTTGCATCATGTATTCCAATACCACCATTAAAAGGCATAAAAACACTTACAGGAGTACTGTAGTTTTCTCCCTTTAATGTTGCATTTTTTGCTTTATATTTTAGCTTATAAATACCTGTTGGTGTTGCACGATCTTTGGTTGGTTTACCAGTAACTACATCTCCGCTTGCTATAAGGTTACCATTTTTATAAAACCACATATGCTGTTTTGTCATATTAATTTCGACATAAGTATTTCCTATATCATTAAGATCATGATTTAAACCTTTTTCTGTATAGCGGGGTTCCTTAGCTATTGTTTGTCCGCTTTTTATAGATACGATTAAATCAGCGACTTCTCCTGCACGTTGAACTTTCCATCCATAATCTCCGCCACCCACTTTTAAGGTTTTTCCGACTGAGGTAGCAAATTCTCTTTCTGTGCCATATGTCTCGTAATGATTATCTAATTCAGTTAGGTAGGTTTTCATTGTAACTTCATCAAATATAATTGTATTGTTTTTGTCAACTGTCAGCCATTTATTTAGTACAGACTTATCTATAACTTGGTTGCCGCTAGCATAAGTATAAGTAATATTTGATGTTATATATTTATTAAGTAAAATTTTAGTAGCTAGAATTTCTTTTGAAGTTGAAGTGTATTTTGGATTTACATAATTATTTTTTAGTTCCAAATCCATTTTTGTTTCTCCGGTAAGAATAGCACTTATTATGTTTGTATATAATTGCTTGCTAGTAATTTTATTTCCCATAACTTCTTTTACAACCACATAGCCATCATCAGTATATTTAAAGTTAGCATTTTGAGGTTCAATTGTTTTCTTGCTATCTATTGCTGAAAGTTTATCAAAACGTGATTTTAATAATTTTTCATCATATGTCACTAATCCAGATATTTCGGAATTTTTTGGATTAAATATTTCATAGAACCACCCAAAAGAATTCTTATTGTCTTCGAGCATTTGAACTTTGCCATTTGAATTATACTTAAGTCCAATGTCTGCAGCCTTAAGTTGTTCTTTAACACCGCCACGTTCATTAAGTTCAAGTGTATAACTTGCATATTTTGTTAATAATTCTTTATCTACCTTATCTACGGTTTTACCAGATGCATTAACACCATTAATTACTGAACCAAAATAAAAATGATTGCTGAAATAAATTGAAAAACTTAAATATAAAGCGAACAGAATAGAAAAAGAAATAATAATTGCTTTCACAGATTTCTTGCGTTTTGTTGTTTGTATTTCCATGAGACACCTCTTTTAATATAAATTTAATTTAAATATGGTAATATTTAATTATATTATAATTCTTTGAACCTTGGATGTATATAACTATTACATGAACGGTAAAAAAACGTACATAAACAGCAGTTTTAATACATTTTTTTACTGTTTATTTATATTGAAAACACAGTTAAGCATTAAATAGGTTTACATACATTTAAAACGTATGCAAACCTAATATATGAATATCTACTATTCTAAAAATTTCTGAAATTTTAAATGAAATGTGAATATAAGATATGCAATATGCATTATACAAAATAAAATACTTATTGATAATTATATACTCTTTATGATCGGATATTATACCAATATGACATTATTATACCATAAATATCTTTACTAGATAGCTAAAAACAATGCATACAGCACAATTAATTATTTATACTACATGGACATGCTCTAACAACCTAAAATATTACATATTACATCAGTTTATAGTTAAGTCGACCACAAATGGTGAAATATTTCCGAGGAAATTAATTGTATTTGTAAAAAACAGTATAATTGAAATTGTTCTTAAAAATAACTTGATTAGTGCAAAGTTTATAAAAGAACTAAATAAATCAACTCCTTACATGTTAGAGAGTATTGAGACCACGTTAGGTGATTATCAAAATGATGAGAAGTATAGAGAAATAACTTTGACCTTAAATGATGGTTGTAATGTAACATTAACTTTTTTAAAAGATGGATATGTTTATTATGGATCTACAAATGTATATTTTAAAATAGATTCTAAAATTTCTAATGAAATATGGAATAAACTAAACAATTAAAAAGCATGGCTTCGGCCATGCTTTTTAATTAAACATACTTGAGATTTTATATTTATTTTGTTGTATTATCTAAATAAATTGAATCTCCATTATTAATAATTCCGCCCTTAATTATCCTTGTAAATATACCTTCCTTAGGCATTATACATTCTCCTACTAATCTTTTAATTTCGCAACCGTTATGACACTCTTTCCCAATCTGAGTGACTTCTTGAATTGTTTCTCCAATTATCAATCTTGTTCCTATTTTAAGTTCATAAAGAACTAACCCCTGGGTAGTTAAATTTTCTGCGAATTTACCATAGGTTAATCCTTTAGCACCTTTAGCTATCATCTTATCTATGCTTTCTGTAGCCAGGAGGCTAACTTGCCTATGCCAATCTCCGGCATGAGCATCATTTTCAAGTCCATGCTGAGTAATGAAATTTCCACTTTTTATTGGATTTTTCACCACACCTTTTTTTTCGCTTATATTAATAGATACAACCATACCTAGTTTTTTCATATTTATCCTCCAATAGCCATCATATTTCGTGATATAAAATCTCCATTTTCTAAACCATGTTCTTTGGGTTTACTCATTATCAAATCGTATATGATTTTTTTTATATCTTCACCATTTCTGTACCTATTAATTAAATTTATTTCCTCATTAGAATGAAGGCATGATTTCACTTTTCCATCAGCTGTTAACCTAATTCTATTGCATTTATCACAGAACTTACATGAGATAGGGTTTATAAGACCTACTCTTCCTTTTCCACCGGGAAGTTTATAGTAAGTAGCTGGAGAAGAAATATCTGTACTCTCAATTTTTATTAAATCTTTATTCTTTTCAAGAACTATAGAGTTAGATTTATATTTTTCTAAAGACCATTTATAAGTTTGTCCAATAGGCATAAGCTCAATGAATCTAACATCTATATCTTCATATTTAGTTAAGCTAACAAAGCTGTTAATTTCATCTTCATTAAAGTCTTTTATCAAGACCACATTCAATTTAATTGGACTAATTCCAACCTTTTTAGCTGCTTCTATACCTTTTAAAACCTCTTTTAGGGATCCACCTCTTGTTATATGATTATATTTTTTATCATCCAAAGTATCAAGGCTTATGTTAACTCTATTAAGTCCAACACTTTTCAAATCTTTAGCATATTTTTCAAGCAAAATTCCATTTGTAGTCATGGCGAAATCTTTAACCTTGTCCATTTTACCTATACTTTCAATTATATTAATTATACCTTCTCTTATAAGTGGTTCACCACCGGTTATTCTTACTTTTTGAGTGCCAAGACTTACAAAAGCTTCAGTTATATCTTTTATTTCACTCAGACTTAAAATCTCTTTCTGTTCTTTTTTTTCACACCCATTTAAAGGCGTACAATATCTGCACTTTAAATTACATAAATCTGTAACAGATATTCTAAGATAGTTTATATCTCTTCCATATGAATCAAGCATACTTTTAAACCTCCTAATTATCCTGTGCATAATTAATGTAACTCTCTAAATCTTGTGTATCATTTAAATTTATAAACATATCTAGACTTCCACTAATTTTTTTCGCTTCCTCCTCATCAATGTAGATGGTATTTATGTTACGAAGTAAGGAGAGCATGGACGTACGTTTTTTATAAATTAATTCTTCAATTTTATGAATTAAGTTTGTAGAATAGAACCCATTAAAGGGTTCTACTCTGTTACCTGTTTTTGTAACACAAGCTTCAACATTATCATTTATTTTTTCTTTCATAAATTTTATATAATCATTATTAATGATGGGCATATCACAGGCGGTTATATAAGTATACTTGCTCGAAGCATTTTTTAGTCCTATATGAAGTCCACCGAGCGGTCCAATATCTTTTATTTCATCACAAACAAGTTTATAGTTAACATCATAATAACTATCTATTTTGTTCGAAACAACAATGATTTCTTCAAAATGTTCGCGTAATTTAAGGACTTGTTCATCTATAAGTCTCTTTTTATTAATTTCTAAAAATTGTTTATCGAAACCCATTCGTGAGCTTTTTCCACCAGCAAGTATTACTGCAGTATTAAATTTATTCATAATATACCGTTATTATAATTCGTTTGATAAAAAAGCTAAATCATTTAAGCTACGAATTCTTTTACCACTTATAGACTCTTTAATTTCATCAGCTTTTACAAGTTTGAGTACAGATGTAGGACAAATCTCAATACAGGCTGGTCCATTTTCGCGGCCACTACATAAATCACATTTGTTTGCTATAACCTTATCGTCTATCATTGCCATTTCTATAGCTCCAAAAGGGCATGCAACAGCGCAGGTTTTACAACCTATACATGTATTTTTGTTAATTGTTACTACACCATCTTTATTAGTTATTGATCCATTAGGGCATACATTTAAACAAGCTGCATTCTCACATTGCCTACATTGAATAGGGCCAGTTACATTTGCTGTTCTTATTATACTTAAGCGTGGATTAAATTCAATGTTTTCTTCTTTTAATAAAAAAATGTTTTCTTTTGAGTGAGCATCAACGCAAGCTATTAGGCAAGTTCTACAACCTATACATCTATCTGGATTTGCAATTACAAAACTGTTCATATTGTGATCTCCTTATTATTTAATTAATTTTTTATATTTTCGTTATTAATATTTTAATTAATCTATATTTTTGTATATTTATATTTGGTATGTAATAAATGATGGGACTTTTCTCCTAAAGGCTCACCTAAAAATTCTTTGTACAATTTTTTTATATGAGGATTTTCATGAGACTTTCGTATTAACATATCACTATCATGCTTATAGAGAGATGCCTTTCTTTTCTCATAGGCTATTTCTCTATCCTCGTCTAAAAGAATTTTAGGTTGTCCGCCTCCGCTTATGCATCCTTGTGGGCATCCCATAACTTCAATAAAATGATAATCGCATGTTCCATCGTTTATACTTTGAATTATTTTATTTGCATTTTTTAACCCACAAACCACAGCAACCTTTAAATCCCAACTTCCTACCGTAACCGTGGCAGTTCTTATTCCGTCATGACCTCTAATAAAATTTAAGTTAACATCATCAATTTTCTCTTTTGTTATTAATTCATATCCTGTTCTTATTGCAGCTTCCATAACTCCACCTGTAGCACCAAAAATTGTTCCAGCTCCAGAATAATCGCCTAGCGGCTTATCAAATTCTTCATCTTTTATATTTGCAAAATCAATAGCAGCATCTTTTATAAGATAAGCGAGTTCTCTTGTAGTTATAACTAAATCTACATCTTTAAATCCACTAGAATACATGTTTTCTCTATCACATTCATATTGCTTACAAGTGCATGGCATAACAGCTACACTGAATATTTTAGAAGGGTCTATGTTTTCAATTTCTGCTCCATAAGTTTTAATTATGACTCCAGCCATTTGCATAGGAGATTTACAGCTTGAGAGATGACTTAATATTTCTGGATGTTGATCTTCTGCATATTTTACCCAGGCAGAGCAACAAGAAGTAAACATTGGCAAATTTTTATTCGAAATGATTCTTTTTATTAGTTCAGTGCCTTCTTCCATAATAGTTATATCTGCTCCAAAACTTGTATCATAAATTCTATCAAAATTTAAGCACCTAAGTGCAGCTGCAAGTTTGCCTGGAGTTAAAGCACCAAGCTCTAAGCCAAAATCTTCTGCGATTGAGACTCTAACTGCTGGAGCACATTGAACCATTTTAATAAGATTAGGATTTTTTAAAGCAGATTTTAATTCATTTAAGCGTCCATTATTATAAGCTGCAAAACTAGGTTCATCATTTTTGTTGTTTTTTAATGAGTAAACACTACATATCTGAACACATTGCCCGCAAAGTACACATAAATCTCTATTAATGCTTTGAGGTTCTCCCTTTGCGCCATCTATTGCATCTACAGGACAGACATCGCTGCAACGTCTGCAACCAGTGCATAATTCTTTATTAATATTTATTATATTTTTATTAGTTTTTATATTTTTATTAGTTAACATTTAAATTTCCTTTCCCATGTTCACTAAACTTAGCAACGCTTTTTTATTGCGATTTTCCTTTAGTTCTTTTAAATTAACTAAAGACAATGCTTTATTAGGACATGCCTCGACGCAGGCGAGTTTACTATTTCCGTTACATAAATCACATTTATTAGCAATGCTTTTATAAGATGTTGATAACTCTATTGCTCCAAACGGGCAGGCTATAGCGCAAGCCTTACAGCCTATACATTCCTGCTCATTTATTACAATTTTATTATCTGTATTTTTTATTGCACCTACTAAACATACCTTAGCGCATGGAGCATCTTCACAATGATGGCATTGAATTGGCATATTTATATTTCCTACTTGGGTTACAAATAATCTTGGCATAATAGGGATTTCTAAATTTCCAACGGTTTTGCATGTATTTTTATTATGTGCAGCTGCGCATGCTAGTTCGCAAACTTTACAGTTAATGCATTTCTTAGCATCTGCAATTACAAAAGAATTTGTTGTTAGTTCCACATCTTTCACACCTTTCTAAACTAATACTACTATAGGTTAATTCGTTCTCCATTTGAGTATATATTCATTTTATTTCCACGTACAAAACCAACTAAAGTTATATTAACTTTCTTAGCCAATGATACAGAGAGGCTTGTTGGAGCTGATTTTGAAATTATAACAGGAATTTGTAATTTAGCAGCTTTAAGTATCATTTCAAGAGATACTCTTCCACTAAGGATAATTATCTTGTCTTTTAAATAAATATCATTTATCAATGCTTCTCCAATTACCTTATCCAGGGCATTATGACGAGCTACATCCTCTGCAATAACCCTAATTTCCACAGCATCACATAATGCAACGCAATGTACTCCACCAGTAGTTTTGAAAACCTCTGAATAATCCAAGTCCTTTGTCATAAAATCATAAATTTTATTTACGTCTAAACGCACATCACTTACTACAGGCTCACAGTTTACCTCGTTTAAAAAGTTTTGAGCTCCAGGCACTTTACTGCTTGTACTTTTTATACTTTCAAGATCTACTTTTTTTGAGTAAAAGCTTTCTCTAGAGGTGTCTTTATTAATAGTTTCGACTTCAACTATTCCTTTTTCTTCATCTAAATCAAAATTAGTAATATCATCCAAACTTGTGATTAGTCTTTCAGTTCTAAGGAAACCTAAGGTTAATTCCCTTAATTTCTCAGGACTACATAACAAGGTTGCTAACTTCTTTTTATTTAGAAATATTGTTAAGGAGTATTCGCATACCAAAAGTTCATCGCATTCATATGACTTATCTTCAACCACTTTAATAACTTTACACGCTATTGTTTTATTCATAATTATGTTCTCCTTTTATTAAATTATTTTCTATAAAATCGCAAATCGTATCAATATCATTTAAGTCTAATAAAGGAATACCAACATCTAATTCTTCATCACTAGCAAGTGCAATAAACTCAGATAACTTGTAATTTGAACTTGTGCATAGGAGGTTAGAATCTACACATTTTCTGTGAACCTCTATTTTAGGATAATTGTTGTTTTTATATCCTTCTATTAAAATAATGTCTATGTCTTTAAAAAGCAGAAGAATTTCATCTATTGGTACTTCTGCTCTTAATTTTTTAATCATAGCCAATTTATTAGATGAGGATATTATTACGTTATCTGCACCAGCTGCACTAAACTTAAAGCTATCTTTGCCTTCCTTATCTATGTCAAACTTGTGAGCATCATGTTTTAAAACACCAACGCTATAGTTTCTAAGTTTTAATTTAATAATTAGTTTCTCAATCAAAGTTGTTTTTCCAGTATTTGATTTTGTGGCTACTATGGAAAGGATTAAAGTTTGTTTATTTTTATTTAAAAATGAATTTTCCATTTATAGCATCCCCTACCTTTACATTTCCACATTCTTTAGGAATAATTATAACTCCATTGGAATTACACATTTCGAGCAGGTGGTTGGAACATTGGGATCCCAATTTATATGCATTGTAAACTCCATCTTCTTTTTTTATATTAACAAACACATATTTTTCTCTTCCGACCTTAGCTTTAAAATCATCTTTAACATATACCTTAAATTCTTCAGCTTCATTTTGCGTATTGCCTATCATAGATTTTATAGCAGGTTTTACGAATTCTTCAAAGGTATTTATTAATGCTTGCGGATTACCTGGCAGAGCAAAAAATAATTTATCATTATATACCGCAAAAGTTAATGGTTTTCCGGGCTTAATAGCAACAGACGTAAATTTAATATCTGCCTTAATTTCGCGCAAAATATCTAATACGAAATCATAGTCGCCAACAGATGCGCCTCCAGAACTTAGGACAATATCTGACTTTTCAAAAGCAAGTAGGATTTTCTCTTTTAAAACTTTTTTATCATCTTTTACTATTCCTACTGAAAATACTTCTGCATTTGCACTTTTTATCAAAGCCTTTAGTGAATATTCATTGCTATTTCTAATTTTGCCTTTTTCAAGGTCACAATTTATATCAAGCAATTCATCACCAGTGATTACTATTCCAATAGTAGGTGACTTATAAACATTAAAAAATTCGTATCCTAGAGAAGCTAAGAGGCCAATTTCTGGCGGCCTTACAAGCGAGCCTTTTTTTAAAGCTATATCTCCTTCTAGAATTTCTTCTCCAAACTTTATAATATTATTATCTTTTTTAACCTGACCGGAAATATAAAGATTGTCCTTATCTGTTGTAACTTTTTCTATTTGTATTACTGCATCGGCACCACTCGGAACCATAGCTCCAGTCATAATCTTGAATGCCTCATTTTCTTTTAAAAACTGAGTGCAATAATCGCCAGCTTTTATTAATGACTTAATCTTAAGTATTACATTTTCTTTATTTTGGGTATCGCAACTTCTTATGGCATAACCATCCATTGCTGATTTATCAAAAGGGGGCAAGTTATCATTTGAGTAAATATCAACAGACAAAACTCTGTTAAGAGAATCAAGTATATATACTTTTTCATCTATACAATTACGCTCTAATAACTTTACCTCATCATTGATTATTTTTTTTGCTTCATATACTTCAATCATTATTTTTGTACCTTCATCTTCCTTTTTATGTTATCATAATCATCCTTAACAGTTTGCTCAGCCAAAACTTGGTTATTAATTTTTTTAACGTTAACTGCGCAATACTTAAATTCAGGAGTTTTAGAAATAGGATCTAAATTACTAGAAGTTAATTCATTGCATGAACCAACCCACCAGTGGTATGTCATGTAGGTAGAGCCTTCCTTTATTTTTTCACTAATAGCTGCCCTTGTCATTACACTTCCACGCCTTGAAGTTACTCGAACTAAGTGTCCTTCTTCTATTCCAAGTTTTTGTGCATCTTTAACACTTATTTGAATATGACCTGGCTCATCCTCGAGAGCTCTTAAGGCACGACAATTTCCGGTCATTGTTCTTACAGAGTAATGTCCAACTTCGCGTACGGTAGATAAACTTAATGGATATTCATCATCTAAGGCTTCCATAGGTGATCTCCATTCACAGGCAAAGAGTTTTCCTTTTCCATTTTCGGTTCTAAATACATTGCCTTCATATAAATATGATGTTCCTTTATGTTCTTTTGTAGGGCAAGGCCATTGAATACTTCCTTGTTGATCCATTTTCTCATAGGTTGCTCCAGTGTAATCTGGGCAAAGATTTATCATTTCATTCCAAATTTCTTCTGAACTATCATATGACATTGGATATCCCATTGCAGTTGATATTTCACAAATTATTTGCCAATCTGTTTTTACATTACCCTTTGGCTCAACTGCTTTTCTAATTCTTTGGAATCCACGATCAGCTGAAGAAAATACTCCATCATGTTCTCCCCAAGAAGTTGCAGGTAAAACTACATCCGCATGTAATGCTGTTTTATTCATGAATATATCTTGAACAATTACTAATTCAAGCTTATCTAAAGTTGCTCTTACCTCAGCAGCATTTGGATCACTTTGAACTGGGTCTTCTCCAAATATATAATATGCCTTAAGTTTATCTTCCTCTAGAACTAATTCGGGTACTTCTGTTAGAGTATGTCCAATATTACCTGAAAGTTTAACACCCCATGCTTTTTCAAATTTAGCTTGTACTTTTTTGTCTGTAACTTTTTGATATCCTGGGTATACATTAGGCAATGCTCCCATATCGCAAGAACCTTGTACATTGTTTTGGCCACGTACTGGTCCAATTCCAACATTAGGTCTACCAAAGTTTCCAGTTAAAAGTGCTATTGAAGCCAGGCCTTTTACAACATCAACTGCTTGGGAAAAGTGGCAAACTCCCATTCCGTAAAGAATAGTTGCGTTTTTTGCCTTTGAATATTCTCTCATGGCCTTTCTTATATCGTTTGCTTTTATGCCTGTAATATTTTCAACATATTCTGGTGTGTATTTTTTTACAAACTCTTTATATTCGTTAAAACCATCTGTAAAGCTGGCAACGTAATTTTCATCATATAAGTTTTCATTAATTAAAACATTACCAAAGGCATTTACTAAAGCCATATTTGTTCCGCCTTTTAATTGGAGCCAAAGATCTGCAAACTTTGTAGTCTCTGTTCCTCTTGGATCAGTTACAATTATTTTTGCTCCTTTTTCTTTAGCTTTAACTATTCTTCTTGCAACTATTGGGTGTGTATCAGAAGGATTATATCCAAATATAAACAATAAATCTGAATTTTCTATTTCTGGAATTGAATTTGACATAGCTCCATCGCCAAGTGAATATGTGAGCCCAGCTACCGATGGACCATGACAGACTCTAGCGCAGTGATCTATATTATTAGTTCCAATTGCTGCCCTCATGAATTTTTGCATTATATAATTAGATTCGTTTCCTGACCCTCTGGCGCAACCAGTTCCCATTATAGAATCAGCACCATATTTTTCTTTGATTGCTAATAGTTTTGTTGATATGAATTTTATTGCCTCTTCCCAGGAAACATCTTCTAAAACACCATTTTTTCTTATCATTGGATTTTTTATTCTTGGAGTTAATATCTCTGGATTGTTTAAAAAATCCCATCCATAATGGCCCTTTAAACATAAATTACCTTCATTAGTTCGACCGTCCGCAGGCTCTGCTCTTATTATTTCTCCATTTTCTACGACAAGGTACATTTGGCAGCCACTTCCACAATACGGGCATACAGTTAAAACTTTTTCTTCCATTATTTTCAATCTCCTTTTATTTGTATATATATTTAAAAAAACAAAAAGCCAGTACAAAGCGTCTAAACGCAAAGTACTGGCTTATTAAAAAGCTAAGATATATCTTTCTTTTATAATCAAACCATAGTTCTATTAATTTTTAATGTAACTGATTTATCCAGGTCCTTAAGGCTAATTACTTCCAATTCGTAGTCGTATGAACCTCCGACTACATCATAAACTTCTTCTAGAAATTCATTTTCTAAATGTGGTTTTACAACTTTCCAATAATCATCAACTATATGTGCAGCGCCTTCTCTTATGAGAATCTTTGATAAATCAGAAAAAACTCCTCTAATTTCTACAGTTATTAAATGATCTTCTATTTTGACCTTAACATTATCTGGTCCTTTTCCTCTATAGTGCTTAACAATTTTTACAGCTAATTTTCTAATCTTCTCTTGTAATTCAATATTTTTATTAATCAAGTTTGCACCTCAATTATAATTTGTTAATGTAGGCTATATTAATCTTAACCCTATAATTTTACTAAGTCAACTGTTTTTCTGCGAAGATTTAGTTATTTAGTCGTTAATGCTGTATTTATAACATTTTGTGACATATTTATATGAAATTATATATTTATTTTATACTTATTAAAATTATTATATATAATTACTTAATTATACTCTAGCACACTCGTTAGTTTCTCCTCGCATGGTTTTAACTGCATGTTCAAGTATTGGAAGAATAACCTCCATGCATTCACTCACAGCCTTAGGGCTACCAGGCATATTAATAATTAAAGTTTTTTTGCGTATGCCAGCGACGGCACGTGATAACATAGCTCGATTAGTTTTTTGCATACTGTATGCACGCATAGCTTCAGGAATACCTGGAACATTACGTTCTATAATATCCATAGTAGCCTCAGGAGTAACATCACGAGGTGCAAAACCCGTGCCACCACTAGTTAGTATAATATCCGCAAGGCCATTGTCAGCAATGCGAGATAATTCTTTAGAAATTATATCTCGTTCATCAGGGACAATTGTTTTATATACGATCTCTGCTTGACCCTTTAAAAGTGATTCCATCATAGGCCCACTTTTGTCTTCTCGTGTTCCGTTATAACCCTTATCACTCATGGTAATGAGTGCAATTTTAATATCCATTTTTTAACCCTCTCCATAGCTTATATTTTATAATTATTTTTTTATAAAATTACCTGATTTGCCTCCGGTCTTTTTTAGTACACAAATCTCACCAATTTCCATTTCTTTATCTACAGCTTTACACATATCATAAATTGTAAGTGCAGCTACAGATGCTGCTGTTAGTGCTTCCATCTCAACACCAGTCTTGTAATCACATTTAACACTAGCAAGGATTCGTACTTTGTTAGGAGCCTGTGCTAAAAGTTCTATGTTAATACCGTTTATAGGTAGTGGATGGCACATTGGTATTAACTCAAAAGTTTTTTTTGCAGCCATAATTCCAGCAATTCGAGCACATGAAAAAACATCGCCTTTGGGTATTTGACCAGTAGTAATAAGAGTGAGCGTTTCTGACTTCATTGTTACCAATGCCTGTGCTAAAGCTTCCCGCTGAGTGATTTGTTTATCACCCACATCTACCATTCGTGCAGCACCTTTTTCATCTAAATGTGTAAGTTCCATTATATTTACCCCTCATTTCTTATTTTTAAATATACTATTATTTATGATATTTAAGCTAATGCATATTTCAAACATATACTCATATTATATATTAAGTATAATAATTTGCAATTAGGTGGTGTAAGATTGACAATTATAGATGATTTAAGCCCAGAGGATTTACTGATTTTAACTAATGCAATTGCTATAGCGTTTTCAAAAGGGAAAAGCGCTGATGAAATAAACGTGCTTGGAAATTTTATTGTTGGCATAGGTTGTTTAATGTTAACTATTGCATCTCAACAACAATACATAGCATCACTAAAAGATCCAAACGCATCTGAAGATACTATTATAGGGTAATAAATTAAGGTCAGTATTCTCTTAAAATATTTTTTTATTTATTAATTAAAAAATACTCCTCCTTGCAATATTAGATAATTAACTTATCTTAATTGTTGCAAGAAAGAGTATTTTATATTTTGGTATCATAAAATTATTTATAGGCTATTATTTTAGTTCCTTTGGAGCATAATTTACTTCGATTTTTTCAATCTTTCCGTCCTTAGTCATAAAGGTAACCTCTTCAAATATTTTTCCGTAAGTATAATATTTAAAGGAGGAGCTAGAATCCTCTTTAGTAGGTTTACCATAAGCTGCAATTACTTGTTCTATAGTGGATTTCTCAGTAATTCCTTTTGGTAGTTCTATAGGAATTACTGCACCATTGTTGTAGTATTGAACATAAGTAGCGAAACAGTTTTTCAAAGGTTCACCCTTCTCACTATAGTTCTGAATTTGAGTCCTTAGCACTTGATTATCTTTTCTTAATTCAACGCCAACTGCACTAGATTTCGCAGCAACTACTTCATCACCATTTGATTGAAGTGCCCAACCATTTTTTACGAGCTCAGCAATAGGTACTGGTAATTTGTAGAAAGTTCCGCCATATTTAAATTGAAAGGATGATAATTCGGCACCAACACTTGTAGGTGCTTTATAATTTGTAACAACAGCAGGCAGTCCTGTATTAACAGTAGGAGCTGTTTCTACTTTCGCAGGTTGTACTAAATTCTCTATATTAATAGAATATACCTTTTTGGTTGTTTTATTGAATGTAATCTCATATTTTGAATAATCACTGGATTTATAGGTTAATTTAGTTATTGTATCTCCCTCGAATTTATCAGAGGGGTTACCATATGCTGCAATTACTTCATCTTGTGAGGAATTTATAGTAATTCCTTTTGCAATGTTGATATTTGTTTTTGGATTTTTATCATCAATTGTGTCTACTGTAATCTGGCCAATATAACACTTTGACAGTGGTAAAACATCTGTGCCCATATTTGCTATACTTACCATCAGCGATTGGTCACCCTTTTCCAAGTTCACTATATTGTATTTGTTTGGATCCATTGTAGTAGTACCAAAGTCTTTACCTATCCATCCGTTTTTTTCGAAATCTGAATAGCTAGCAGGCAAAGCATACTTAATACCATCTATTGATACCTCGTATTTATATAAATCATCAGATATGGGACCTGAAGATGCTGTTGATTGAGCGGTTACAGCTGCGGCTGCGTCCTCGGCTTGCTTCTTTTGATCAGCAGCGACCTTTTGATCAGCAACTTTTTTATCGTCAGCTATTTTTTTATCAGCAATTTTTTTAGTAGCAACTATTTGTGCTGAAACCTTTTTAGCCTCTTCTTTTTTAGCAGCTGATTTTGTGTAAGATGAGATTGTAAAAACTGCGATTATCAAGATTAGTACAACCACTCCAGCTATTAATCCTAGGAGTTTTTTTGGGGTTTTTGGTTTTGGAGTTTCCATTTTTTAACACCGTCTCATTTCTTTTATTATTTAAGAAAGGGGCATAATTACAATATGTTTTATTCAATAGTAGATTTGTATAAATATAATTTCGTATTTTATAAATAAAACATATAATCATGCATTTCTCATTTACAATTTTGTACAAGTAAACTACTTCCTATATTACCAAAATAAATAATAAAATACAAGTAGTGTAAAAACTTAAAAATACTCCTCCTTGCAATATTAGATAATTAACTTATCTTAATTGTTGCAAGAAAGAGTATTTTATATTTTGTTTAGATAGGAATTGTATAGTCTATTAATTTAGTTCCTTTGGTGCATAATCTACTTCTATTTTTACGATTTTTCCGTCCTTAGTCGTAAAAGTGGTCTTTTGAAATACTTTTCCGTAGGTATAATACTTGTAAGAGGAGCTGGTATCCTCTTTAGTAGGTTTACCATAAGCTGCAATAACTTGTTCTATAGTGGATTTCTCTGTTATTCCTTTTGGTAGTTCTATAGGGAGCATTGCACCATTGTTGTAGTATTGAACATAAGTAGCAAAGCAATTTTTTATAGGTTCGCCCTTTTCACTATAGTTCGCTATCTGTGTCCTTAGTATCTGGTTGTCTTTTCTTAACTCAATCCCAAATGCACTAGACTTTGCAGCAACCAATTTATCGCCATTTGACTGAAGTACCCAACCGTTTTTTACGAGTTCAGCAATTGGTACTGGTAATTTGTATAAACTTCCAGCATACTTAACTTGAAAGGCGTATAAATCGTCACCTAAACTTGTAGGTGCCTTATAATTTTTAACAACTGCAGGAAGTCCTGTATCAACAGCGGCAGTTGTTTCTTGATTAGCAGGTTTTACTAAATTTTCTAGTTTAATAGAATATACCATCTTGGTAGTTTTATCGAATGTAATCTCACATTCTGAATAGCTACCGGATTTATAGGTTAATTTAGTAGTTGTAGTTCCTTCGTATTTGTCAGATGGGTTACCATATGCTGCAATTACTTCTTCTTGCGAGGACGTTAAAGAAATTCCTTTTGACATTAGGATGTTTGTTTTTTGATTTTTATTAATTGTTTCTATTGTAATCCGGCCAATATAACACTTTGACAGTGGTAAAACATCTGTCCCCATATTTGCTATACTTACCATCATCGTTTGGTCGCCTTTTTCCAAGTTAACTATATTGTATTTGTTTGGATCCATTGTTTTAGTACCAAAGTCTTTACCTATCCATCCATTCTTTTCGAAATCGGAATAGCTAGCCGGCAAAGCATACTTTATGCCATCTATTGATACCTCATATTTATATAGATCATCAGATATGGGACCTGAGGTAGCTGTTGCCTCAGCGGTTACAGCTGCAGCTGCAGTTGCGGCTTCAGCTTGTTTTTTTTGCTCGGCAGCAGCGGCTTGATCGGCAACTATTTTTGCGTCTGCTGTTTTTTTATCTGCTGTTTTTTTATCAGCAACAACTTTTGCAGCAACAATTTTTGCATTTTCTTTTTTAGCTGCTGATTTTGTGTAAGATGAGATTGTAAAAACTGCGACTAGTAAGATAAGTACAACTACTCCAGCTAATAAGCCTAGAAGCTTTTTTGGGGTTTTTGGTTTAAGAGTTTCCATTTTTAATATCGTCTCATTTCTTTTATTATTTAAGAAAGCGGCATAATTACAATCTCTTTTATCTAATGTTAGATTAGGATAAATATAATACCGTATTTTATAAAAAAACTATATAATCATGCATTTCTCATTTACAGATTTGTACAAGTTAACTACTTCCTATATTACCAATATAAAAGAGAATATACAAGCAGTTTAAAAAATTGAATATGTATTAACTCAATGTAATTCTTTAATGTTTTACATTTTTTTGACTTCACTTTTATATATGATACATGATATGATTTATTTGAGGGATTTCCGCTTTTTTTAACAAAAAAAAATTCTTTAATTATTTTTATACCCTCTTAAAATTAATTGTATTTGCGTATACAGAATATAAGGGGTGGACAAATGAACTTGAAACTTCTCTTCTATAAAAATAAAAAAACGGCAGTAGATTCAAATGAGGAACAAAGTTTTAAATTAGATGATTTATTTCCCGTAAACCGCAGTAAATTTATTGAAGACAATAAAGGTTTCATTTATTCAACTACAATTAAACTGTGCAAAAGGCATTTGATTTGGGAAAATGATGAAGAACTTAGTATAGCCCTTATGGCTTTTAACATAGCCTGCGACAGATATGATAAAACTAAAGGGAACTTTTATGGGTTTGGTAGAGTTATTATTAAAAATGCATTGATAGATTTTTTTAGAAAAAATAAAAATTCTCCTAAATTGTTGTTTGAGAACAATGATGAAAGTGTGGATTATATAGATGGAAAAAATTCTATTAACAATTATGAAATTCAAATAGAGAATCAATTTAGAGTTGATGAAATAAATTTATTTTCTAAGGAATTATTGAAATTTAAAATTGACTTTAAGTCTCTCATTAAATTATCACCATCTCATACGGATACAAGGAATAATTTATTAAATGTTGCATGGTCATGCGCTAGAGAAGAATCAATATTAAGTCATTTGATGGTCAAAAGAAGACTACCAGTTAAAGAAGTAATAATATTAACTGCTACTAATATAAAACTTATTGAAAAATGGAGAATATATATAATTTCTTTAATATTGATAATTATAAACCCAGAATATGTGTATTTGAAATCTTATTTAAATATAAAAGAAGGTGAAATTAATGATTAAAACAGGTATTGTAATAAGTGTTGTGAATAGGAAAGTTGGAATTATGACTTCTAGTGGAGAGTTTGTATATATAAAGGCTAATAATGCATTTCCTAAGGTAGGTGAAATTCACACAGGAGAATTATATAGGAAAAACTTATTGATATATAAATATGCTTTAATTGCAGCTTCGCTAATGTTTATATTTATTTCAAGTGTTGTTGCTTATGATTACTATACTCCTGTTACAACGGTAGTGCTTAGTATTAATCCTTCTGTTTCCCTTGAAGCTAATAGGTGGAATAAAATTATTAGTTCAAAAGCATTAAATTCAGATGGGTTATTAATACTTAATAATATCAAACTAAAGTATAAATCTATAGATGATGGTCTGGAACTTTTAGTTATAGAAGCTAAAACTGAAGATTTTATAAATGATAAATATATAATTGATAAAAAAATTATTAATGTAGATTTTGAAAGCAATAAAAATAGTACAATAGATATATCTAAGTTTAAGAATGTTGTAGATAGTAATAATTTAAGCATAAATATTAATTCGTCTTTAGACACTAATAAAAACATAAATATTACAGCAAATAATAAAAAAATAGACACTTCTAGGTTTAAGAATGGTAGTTACAAAAAAAAGGACTCCACTGAAAACTTAAATATTGAAAATAATACAGTAAAGAAACCCTCACTAAATAGTAATACTAATACAAAGATTATTACTAATAAAAATACAAAAACAAATAAAAATACAAAAACTAAAACAAATAAAAATACAAATACAGTTGAGAAAAAATCCTCTAGAAGTAATCAAGAAGTAAAAAAGAAGAACAACGAAAATATTAATAACCACACCATGGAAAAAAATAAATCTCAAGATGACAGAAACAAAACAATTAGAAATGTAGATAAAAATAATGGTGATAACAAAATTTACTAATTAACATAAAATAAACAAAATAGACATCATATTGACACCTTTTTGGCATCAAAAACCGTTATGATTGGAATATAGAAAGATTACAAATATAGAAAGATTAATAATAAATTATAAAGATTAATAATAAATTATGAGGGGTAAATATTTATGATATATATTTTTTTTAAGAAGAAAATTATAACGGGGTTACTAACAGGCGGAATACTTTTATCATCTGTGAGTATAACTTTTGCTGCAACTCCAAACCCATTAAATATCAATAGAATGCTATCTTTGTCAAATGAGTCCATAAAAATAGGTGATGGAATACATCCTGGTTTAGCTACAAATATTGTAACAGGGAACACTATAACACAAACTGAGGCAAATAGAATTAAAGACGTTCTAAATAAAACAGAGTTTTCAAGAAAAACAAGTTCACAAAAGACTAAAGATCTTACTGAGAGAGAAAAAGAAATATATATAAATAGTAATAAGATAAAACATATAAATCCACAAACAGCCCTTGTAAGTAATGGGACAATAACGCAAGCCCAAGCTGACAAAATTATAATGAAGCAACTATATCTTTGTCAATCTAGAGTGTCACAAAGTTTTCTTTGAAAAAATAGCCTCAAATACATGGAACTAAAATCATAAAACGCTGGTAAAAGGGAATTCATATCAAGATGGATTCCCTTTTGCTATGAGTTATAATATAATAAAAAAAGACATGTAAGAATAGAGTTTACTCTAATACATAATGCCAGGAGGGGTTGTCATATGAAATATTTAATAATTGGTGCAGGTGGCACAGGGGGATGTATTGGTGGGTATTTATCCAAAATCGGAAAAGACGTTTCATTTATAGCAAGGGGTACACATCTAAAGGCTATAAAGGAAAAAGGACTTATTATTCACTCGTTGCAAAATGGTGAGATAAAGCTGGAAAATGTTAAGGCATACGATAGTAACGAAGAGTTTGGAAAGTTTGATGTGATTTTCATATGTGTTAAAGGATATTCATTGCACGAGATTATTTCCACCATAAAGAAGGCTTCTCATGAGAAAACAATTGTAATTCCTATTTTGAATGCGTTAAGTACTGAAAAAAAATTATCGAAGGAATTATCTGGTATAACTGTCCTTGATGGTTGTATTTATATTGGGGCATACATATCAGCACCTGGCGTAATTACACAGGACATCAAGATTTTTAGAGTTGTTTTTGGGGCTAAAGAAAACACAAATGTGGATATGGGTTTGTTATATAAAATTAAGTTAGATCTTGAGCAATCAGGAATTGAGGGAGTTATATCGGATAATATAAGCCGAGATTTATTTAAAAAATTTTCATTTACATCTGCTTTTGCTGCGACGGGGGTATACTTTGATGCTATGGCAGGTGAATTTCAAAAGGATGGAGAATGCAGAGATATGTTTATATTACTGCTTAAGGAATTGCAAAAGATCGCAGTTGTATTAAATATTAAATTGGACACCGATTTAGTAAAAGAAAATCTTGTTATTTTAAGTGGGTTTAGTCTAGATACTACAGCCTCCATGCAAAAAGATCTTAAGACTGGCACAAACAGTGAAAAGGATGAACTAATATTTAACATTGTGCGTATTGCTGAAAAGTATGACATCGACATTCCAAATTATAGAAAGATAGCAGAGTCTTTAAAATGATTAATTAACCAACATAAGTAATTTAAAGAGCCAATATTTGCTGAACCTATCTCTATATGTTATTATATTCAGATGATAAAACTTTTAAACATAATATATTTAAAAATAAAATGTTATGTAGGGGGGATAGAGAATTGAGTAAAAAATTTAAAAAAATAGTTTCAGCAGTAATGGCGATTGGTGTAATTATGTGCGTTAGTTCTACTAGCGTATATGCAGATGTAACCTCAGATAAGGCGAAAATCAAGCAGGTTCAAGCTCAAAGAAACGACCTTGAAAATAAAGTCGAGAGTGTGAATAAGCAGCATAAAATAATTATGTCTAAAATCAGTAGCAATGAGAAGAATATAACTATAACACAAAATAATATTAAACAAACAAAAATAAATATTGTAAAAGCAGAGACTAATATAAAAGCTGAACAGGTTATTTTTGATAAAAGAATGAGAGTTATGTATATGAATGGCACATCAAGCTATATAGAGGTTGTACTAGGTTCAAATGGTATAAATGATTTAATATCCAGAGTGGAAAATATTAGAAGAATAGTAACCTTTGATCAAAATATTATTGATAATTTGAAAACAAAACAGGCAGCAATTAATGTGAAAAAAGAGGCATTAGAGGCAGGAAATATAAAGTTATTAGCTTTAAGAGGTGATAACAAAAAGGATTTAGCTACCTTAATAAAGCAAAAATCAGACCAAGATGTATTATCATCAAAATTAGAAGCTTTGGAAAAGCAGTATGGTGCTCAACTGGTAATAGATGAGGCTATTTTAGTAAGACAAGCTATACAAGCAAGAAAAGCGGCAGAAGAAAAACAAGCGTTAATTAATTCCCAAAAAGCTAAAAAACAAGTAAGTAATACTCCTCAAGCAAATACTCCTATTACTAGCAATTCAAGTGATTTGGACTTGCTTGCTAGATTAATAACTGCTGAAGCAGGAGGAGAATCTTATAATGCTCAGGTTGCTGTAGGCGCAGTAGTTTTAAATAGAGTTAAGAGCAGTAGTTTTCCGAGTTCTATAAGAGAGGTTATCTATCAAAAGACCTATGCTCATTATGAATTTACGCCAGTTCTAAATGGTAATATTGATAGACCTGCATATTCAAGTGCTGTACAAGCTGCAAAAGAAGCACTAAGCGGAAACGATCCAACAAATAATGCACTGTTTTTTTATAGTGGTGGCAAACCTTCAGGCCTTACTTTACCACAACCAGTTTCCATAATAATAGGCAATTTAACATTTATTAATATGTTATAAAACTAAGGGGAGCTCACTTTGTGAACTCCCCTTAGTTTTATACAAATTAGTATATCATATGCTACTGTTTTTAGGGTATAATAGATTAATAAAATAATAAACTATATCTTGCAAATATTAATTGCTGATATTAATGTAGAAGGTAGCAGTTAATTTTTTAAGAATGAAAAATATGTAAAAACAAAAAATGGAGGTAAAGAAAATGAAAAATGATAATTGTAAAAACGTGGAGTTAATGAAAAAAATTATTGAAGAAAAAAAAGCTAAGTCATCAACTCAAAAAAATACTAGGAGAGCACCAACCTTCGGACCACAAAGTGCAGCATCAGGTGGTCAAGGCTTATTTGGTAAATAAATTATAATTATAGTATGGAATATAAATTTAATAAAAATAAGACTGGTAAAAGGGAGTTCATTTATGAACTCCCTTTTATTGTATTTAGCATTGATTAATTATTTTGGATAGATTAAAATTAGTATTAAATACTAATTTTAAAGAGAATAATAGATATAGATTATATATCATTGTAACATGGGGGGGATTTGTTTTGGTTTACTTAAAGGGGTATGCACATAAGTATGGGATGGGATTTTGCACCGCAGTGTTTTTCGTAACACTGGAAGCGTTTTGTGATTTGCTGTTACCAACAATAATGTCTAAAATTGTGGATGTAGGGGTTGCAAGTAAAAATTTAAATTATGTAATTAAAATGGGAATGGTTATGCTCATTATTGCAGGACTAGGGGCAATAGCCGCATGCGTTCGTAATGTTATCGCTAGCCATGTTTCACAAAAGATGGGAGCAGAACTTAGATCTGATTTATTTAAGAAAATTCAAGGATTTTCTTTTGAAAATATTGATAAGTTTGAAGGTGGTACTTTAGTTACACGTCTCACAAACGATGTAACGCAGGTTCAAAATTTTGTAAATGGACTTATGAGGATATTTGTTAAAGCACCAATTGTTGGAATTGGTAGCATTATAATGGCTGCAAGGTTAAACTTACGCTTGTCTATGATTCTCCTGGGTATTGTACCAGTTGTAGCTATTCTTATATATGGAAATATGAAGCTTGGATATCCGTACTTTATTAAGGTTCAGAAGTCACTTGATGGTGTAAATGGGGTAATGCGTGAGTATTTATCGGGGGTAAGAGTTGTTAAAGCTTTTAATCGATTTGAATATGAGATAAAAAGATTTAATATTAAGAATACTTTGCTTACGCAAAATTCCACTGCAGCGATGAAAGTAACATCAATATTTACTCCTATGATTGGACTTGTAGTAAACAGTGGAATAGTATTAGTGATTTGGATAGGTGGCATAAATGTAAACAAAGGTAATATGCATGTAGGGGAAATAATTGCATTTACAAATTATATGACACAAATATTATTTTCACTTATGATGGTATCTAATGTTTTTACAATGTTTGTACGTGCTAGGGCATCTTCGCAGCGTATTAGTGAAGTGTTTTTAGAAAAAGATGACATGATTAACGGAAATGAAATTATGGATGATTCTACCGTTCAAGGAAGAGTTGAATTTGCGCATGTATTTTTTTCTTATAATAAGGATAAAGAGCCTACATTAAAGGATATATCTTTTACTTGCCTTCAGGGAGAAACTGTTGGAATAATAGGATCAACTGGTTCAGGTAAAAGCAGTCTTGTGAATTTAATTCCTAGATTTTATGATACATTAAGCGGAGAAATAAAAGTTAATGGAGTAAACATTAAAACATTAGATATAAAGACCCTAAGAGAGAAGATTGCCGTAGTGCCACAAAAGGCACTCCTGTTTTCTGGCACAATAATAGATAATATAAAGTGGGGGAGTGCTTCTGCAAGTCTTGAAGAAATAAAAGAGGCTTCAATAGTTGCCCAGGCCCATGAATTTATAGATAAACTTCCAGAAGGGTATAATGCAAAAATTGGACAAGGTGGTGTTAATTTTTCTGGGGGGCAAAGGCAACGTGTATCTATAGCAAGGGCGCTTGTAAAAAAAGCTGAGATTCTAATACTTGACGATGCAACCAGTGCAGTAGATACAGATACTGAGGTGAAAATTAGGAAAAGTTTAAAAAAATATGCTAAGAATTTAACTTGTATATTAATAGCACATAGAATAACTTCTGTTATGGGAGCTGATAAAATTATAGTAATAGACAATGGCGAAATAAAAGGCATAGGACGCCACGCGGATCTTTTAAAAAGTTGTGATGTATATAACGATATCTTCATTTCTCAAATTGGAAGGGAGATGATGTAGAATGAAAGATAATAAATATAGAGATAGAAATAATAATGTGGATATGAAATTTACAGGTGGAAGAAGAAATATGTCACCTGTTGTAAAACCTAAGAATTTTAGGAAAACTTTAAGGAGACTTTGGAGTTATTTTGGAGCTGAGAGAAAAACATTAATAATGATATTCATATTTATATTGATTGATTCTGCCATAGTACTTATAGGGCCGTATCTAATAGGGAGCGCAGTGAATGCTATGACGGAGAGTACTGGCGAAGTTGATTTTAATATTTTAAGCATAATAGTAATTGCTTTATTAATATCATATTTGACGGACGCTGCTATAAGTTTATTTCAAGGATTTGCTATGGCGAGTTCCAGTCAAAGGATAGTTAAAACTATGAGAAATAATTTATTTTTAAAACTTCAAAAGCTCCCAATGGCGTTTTTTGATAAAAACAGTCATGGAGATATTATGAGTAGATTATCAAACGATATCGACAACGTTAGTTCCACTATTTCTCAATCAGCAATTCAACTTATGTCAGGGATTATTGCTATAATAGGGTCATTCATTATGATGATAATTTTAAGTCCTATATTAACTGCGGCGAGTTTAATTACAGTTCCTTTAGTATTTTTATTAACTAAATCAATTGCAAAAAGAACGGGGAAGCTTTTTAAAGCTCAGCAAAAGGAACTAGGTAAACTTAATGGACAAATTGAAGAAACTATATCCGGAATATACATTGTAAAAGCTTTTAACCATGAAGATAAAGCTGTGGAGGAATTCAATGAAATAAATCAAAGATTATGCGATGTAGGACTCAAAGCACAAGTTTTATCTGGATTTTTAATGCCTATTATGAACGTTATAAATAACATTGGTTTTGCAGCAGTAGCTGGAGTAGGTGGTGTTCTAGCTGTAGAAAATATGATTACCATAGGTGTAATTGCAAGCTTTTTAAGTTATTCAAGGCAATTCGTACGTCCACTAAATAATATGGCAAATATATTTAATACGCTGCAATCTGCTGTGGCAGGAGCTGAGAGAGTATTCGAAATATTAGATACTCCTGAAGAGACTCAGGACGCCCAAGATCCAAAAGGGCTTAATGAATCCATGGGACATGTACAATTTAATAATGTGTGTTTCGGATATACAAAAGATGTGGAGATTCTTAAAAATATTAACTTTGAAGCAAAACCAGGAGAAAGTATAGCCCTTGTAGGTCCAACAGGAGCAGGTAAGACTACAATTGTAAATTTACTTTCAAGATTTTATGATGTTACAAGTGGAGAGATATATATTGACGGAGTCGATATAAGAAAATATACAAGAGATAGCCTTAGAAGGACTTTTGGTATAGTTCTTCAAGATACTTATCTTTTCTCCGAAAGTATAAAAGATAATATAAAATATGGGAATCTAGATGCAACGGATTTAGAAGTAATAAGTGCAGCAAAAATGGCAAATGCACATGAATTTATAAAAAGACTTCCTAAGGGGTATGAAACACTACTCTCTGAGAGTGGGAGCAATCTTAGTCAAGGACAAAGACAACTTTTAGCCATTGCAAGAGCAATTTTAACCAGTCCATCCTTATTGATACTTGATGAGGCTACCAGCAGTGTTGATACTAGAACTGAACTTAGAATCCAAGAAGCAATGCTTAAATTAATGTATGGAAGAACTAGTTTTATTATAGCTCATAGGCTAAGTACAATAAGAGATGCTAGTAAAATAATGGTTATAGATGATGGTCAAATCATTGAAATGGGAAACCACGCGGAGCTTATTAATAAAAAAGGTAAATACTACAATATGTATTTTAATCAATATAATAATTGTGACGAGGAGTAAGTGACTAAATAATCTTCTGTTAGTTAAATAAAAGCAACAATACCCCATATAAGTAAAAAACTTATTATAATTGTAAAATTATTAACAGTTCCTACAAATCTAGTATCATAATCAAACTCCACTGAGTAAGGAATTACTGTGAAACTTATTGGCAATATAAAACCAAGTAGCATTGTTATTTTGAACATTGTATCTGGTACTAAATTATAAAGAAATATACCAACTCCAAACCCAATCAAATACCTTAAGGCAATTATTTTAGCCATATTTTTCAAGTATTCCTTTTTAAAGGAGAAGCTAAGGTATAAACCGAGAACCAACAATGCAAGGGGCATATTAGCTTTTGATAGAATTCCTGTAATTTCTATAAGTGGCTTTGGAATAGTAAATCCCAAAAGATTAATTGTCAAAGTAATAATGTATGTAAGAAAAGGTATTGAGTGTAGTGTTTTAGAAAAAATATTCTTGTATGAGATTTCGCCTTCGCTACTTGAATAGATGCTTGCAATAATATAACAAACTGCGAAAACTATGAAGGAATTACCCATATCAAACATACCAAAGTATTTAAGACCTTCTTTGCCCCATATTGATTCTACCAGTGGATATGCGAAAAGTCCAATGTTGAAGGAAGGCACCAGCATTGTTAGCATTCCTTTATTTCGTCTGGATTCTTTTCTGAATACAATGATAGCAACTACTGCCATAAATAATCCGTACACAAAGCAGATTACAGGTACAAGTAGAAGCTTTTTGTCTATGGTCATTGTACTAAAAACATTTATTACTATGGAGGGAAGGGTAACATTAAAAATTAACCTTGAAATCACTTCCCCATCGCTTTCCTTTAAGATACCTGTTTTCTTTAATAAATATCCTAATAAAATAATACTTAATGACATTGTAAACTGTGAGTTAATAGTATTCATATGTTTGCTCCTTGTATAAATATTACATCCTTAATATCGTTACATTATAGCATGGAGTAAATAAAAACACATTATAAACATAATTTAATTTTTATAAATTTGATGAAAAATATTCAGAATAAAGGTATAATTAGAATATTATACAAAAGATGATACGGGGTGGTTATATTGGATAATTTTAAAGCTATATCAATAGATGATAATCATATAAATCTTATGCTTCTTCAAAAATATGCAAGAAAGTTACCAATTGACATAGCAAACTATACGGATCCGGTAAAAGCGCTATCGGATGCTTGTGCAAACGAACCTGATATTATTTTTATTGACTATATGATGCCTGAAATGAATGGTATAGAATTTATAAGAGAATTTAGAAAGCAAAATAGTAATACTCCTATTATTATGGTTACCGCGGTTTCTGATGATCAAAAAATAAAAATCGATGCTTTAGAAGCAGGAGTAACAGATTTTTTAATTAAGCCTATTAACTCAATAGAATTTATTGCAAGGACAAGAAATTTATTAGAAATGAGAAAATTCCAAAGAATAGTTCAAGATAAGGCGTTATTATTGCAAGAAGAAGTAAATAAAGCTACACAAAAAATTCTTGAAAGAGAAGAAGAGACTATAATGGTTCTTGGAAAAATATCTGAACTTAAAGACATTGAAACAGGGCATCATATTCTTAGAGTAGCCTACTATTCGAAGCTTTTAGCTACTGAGCTTGGGATGAGTGAAGAGGAAATACAAGTTTTATTTTATGCTTCTCAGCTTCACGATATCGGTAAAGTCGGAACACCAGAAACTATTCTTTTAAAGCCTGGGAAATTAACTTTTGATGAATTTGAGATAATGAAGCAACATGCTGTGAATGGATATAAAATATTGAAAAACACTTCTAGTAAGTATTTAAAGGCAGGTTCAATTGTGGCATTATCCCATCATGAGTGGGTTAATGGAACTGGTTATCCGAAAGGACAAAAAAACAAAGAAATACCTGTATATGGAAGAATACTCGCAATAGCAGACTGTTTTGATGCTCTACTTTCGAAAAGGCCATATAAAGAGCGGTGGTCTTTTGATGAAGCGATGGCTTATATAGTTCATGAAAAAGGAATACATTTTGATTCTGAATTAGTTGATTTATTTATAGCAAAAAAAGATGAAGTTAAGAAAATTGGCGAATCGTTAATGGATTTATAATAGTTAAAGTGGGCACCTTAGAGTGTCCACTTTGACTATTATAGTACTACATTTACTTGAGCAAAGCTAAAAATTATCTTAGCCTTTGAATTAATTAGTAGCTTTGAAAGATTTTCCACATGATCTTTTGAACTAGTGAAATTATCCTGGTTTAATAACCTTTCGAATTGGTCAGCTTCATCAAATACATCTTTAAGTAGCAAATTGGCGGCTACTCCTTTTACGTTATGGATTTCCATTTTTAATTTAATATAATCTTTTTTATAAGAGATTTCATTAAGTCTTTTGCAATGATTGTCCACTTCATCTATATAAGAGATATATAGATCAGTAATATCTTCATAATCTAATTCTAGGCCGTTCGCCAGTCCTTGAATATCATAAATTCCACTCTTCATATTTAGTCCCTCCTGTTAATATAAGCAATCCATTTTTTTGTTTTTTCATGTAATTCACTGACTTTTACAGGTTTACTGATATAGTCATCCATTCCAGCCTCTAGGCATTTCTCTTTATCACCCTGCATTGCATTTGCTGTCATGGCAATTATTGGGATATGGCCACCCTTAACTTTTTCAATCTCTCTAATTTTACGAGTTGCTTCAAATCCATCCAAAATAGGCATTTGACAGTCCATTAAAATAAGAGAAAAATGGTTTAGGGATACCATATCTAAAGCCTCTTGTCCGTTGGATGCAAGTTTTATGATAAGGCCTAGTTTCTTTAATTGAAGTAATGCTAGTTTTTGATTTGTTATATTATCTTCTACAAGTAAAATTGATGTATCTTTTGTTATTTCAAAATTAGAGTCAAAATCATTTTTATTGTAAGAATTTTTATTGTAAGAATTTTTATCATCTTTTAATTTGGATTGTACCTGGGCTTTTTCAAATACAGCAGTGAAGGAAAAAGTCGAGCCTTCTCCAAGTTTGCTTAATAGTGAAATTTCTCCCTGAAGCATTTCCACAAGTTTTTTAGATATTGATAAACCTAGACCTGTACCACCATATTTCCTAGTAGTAGAGCTATCTCCTTGTATAAAAGGATTAAACAACTTGCTCTGAGCTTCCGCCGATATTCCAATTCCGTTGTCTGTAACCTTAAATAATAAAGTCATTGTATTTTCATTTACTTCATTGATATTTGTGGAAATATCAATATATCCTATTTCAGTAAATTTAATAGCATTAGAGATCAAATTCATTAGAATCTGGCTTAACTTATCTGAATCTCCATATAAAAGTGGAATTTCAGGATCTACATAGGTTTTTATTGGTATCATTTTTTCTTTAGATTTTACAGTAAGTATTTCAGCAATGTTTGAAACTACTGAGTTTATATTAAACTCATATGGATTCAAGATCATTTTCCCAGCCTCAATTTTCGAAAAATCTAATATATCATTTATTACACTTAATAATAAGTGACCAGCATCACGCACAACTAATGAAGTACTTTTCTGTTCAATATTTAAAGGTGTGTCTAAGAGTACATCTGTCATTCCGATAATAGCATTAAGAGGAGTTCTTATTTCATGGCTCATATTGGCTAAAAAATTACTTTTAGCGCTATTGGCTGCTATGGCTTCTTCTCTAGCCGAAATCAGTTCTAGCTCTGTTTTCTTTTTATCAGCAAGACTTTCAATAAAGGTATTAAACCATTTAACAAGTTCTCCAATTTCATCATCAGTACCCACCTCTAAACGTAGGTTCAAATCTATTGTTCCAGCCTGAATATCCTTAAAGAGGTCAGTCATTTTATTAACTGGTTGTAATAGCTGTTTAGAATTTAAGAAAGCAGTTAAAGCAGCCATACCTAAGCAGAGAATTAAGGTTAAAAATATAATATTTCTAATCTTAGATGTTTTCATTGTAATTGTATTAATTGGGAGGAAATTAATTAAAGTCCAGTCGCTTTTATCAAATTTCTCATAGGTAACTAACATCTGACCTTTGTTTAAACCATCTATGTTTAAATCATGGGTAAAGCTACTATTATTTTGGGCTAACTTGCTTAGAAGATTTTTATCATTAAGAACCTTTCCAATATAGTCAACACTCGGATGAGTAACTATTCTGTTTTTATTATCGATAACTACGTAAAAAGAGTTATTTTGATTTAAATTGAAATGTTTATTAAGTACATTTACATCATAGTTAATTAGAATTAAACCTAGAGGCTTTTCTTCCATAGTTAAAGGGTCTAGGTCTTTAATCACTTTGGTCACTGTAATCACCTTTTTATATGTAGAAGTGGTGTTTACATTATCCTCAACACCTAGCCATGTAACTGTTTTGGAAGAATCAAGCGCTTCTTTATAAAGCTTATCCTTTAAAGTAGTGTCAACTTGTTGAAAGTTTAAAGTATCACCAATATGATAATGAGAACCTGAATTAGAAAATATATCGATAGATACTAAACCTTTTAGGTTAATATATCCACTAAGTATGGTACTAATTTGAACCTGAGTAACCAATTTCTTATAATCATTAGTTTTATCAGGTTTAATGAGCATACTATTTTTTATGTCCTCATTGCCAGATAGATTAGCAATAAGGCTTTCAACATCTTCCATAATTAAATCCGTATACTGCTTTTCAAGATTTAAGTTTTGATTTGAAGCCATCTTAGCATCCTCAGTAATTATCGAGTTAGATGTAGTATAAGAAATCGATCCGAGTATTATAAGTGGCAATATGCTTATAAGCAAAATATATATAAGAAATTTATACTTAATTGAAAGGCGTGAAAATCTCTTAAACATAAAACCAGCCCCATTCTATTTTACATTATTTAAATTTATAACCTTTACATCTACTAAAGTAACTAAATTCGTTGGTTTTTTTCCGTTAATTAAATCCAAAGCGATTTTAACTCCAGTATAACCTTGTTTTATTGCCTGCTGATCTATAGTATTACTCATTTTACCGTCGGTAATTGCAGTTTTTGCTTCAGAAAGAGCATCGAAACCAGCTATCAATACATCTTCTTTAGGGTTATTCTCGTCTAAATATTGTATAACGCCTAAAGCCATCATATCATTAGCACAAAAAATAGCTCCAATATCATGATTTTCATCAAATAATTTTTTAGCAACTGAATAACCTTCATCTATATTCCAATTTGCGCTTTCTTGATCTACGAGTGTTATATTTTTATTTTCAGCAAAAGCCTTAATTGCTCCTTGCTTCCTTTGTTCACCGTTATCAGCACCGCGAATACCTTCTATAATAATTGCCTTTGTAGGTTTCTTGATTTTATCACTTATGTATTTTGCAGAAAGGTAGCCACCAATTTTATTGTCAACGCTAATGAAAGGAACATTTACAAGTCCCTTCTTTTTAGACAAATCAGGATCTAATCTGTTATCTATATTTACTATAGGTATTTTAGCATCTTGAGCTTTTTTTAATACTGGAATTAATTCTGTGGAACTTCCTGGTGAAATTACAATAGCATCTACCTTGGAAGTTATGGCATCCTCGACAAGGGCAATTTGCTGTTCAATTGAGGTCTCCTTTGCCCCTGTTTTAACAGTTAGCTTTATGCCATACTCACTTTCAGCTTGCCTTGCTCCTTTCTCCATCTCAATAAAAAAAGGATTAGTGAGAGTTTTCATAATTAATAAAATATTTTTCTTTTCAGAGGTTGCCACTGGCAAATTAGTTGTAGTTTTGCTGCTAGAAACTTTTGAACATCCTAATAAAGCAGCTGAAACAAACACAGAAAAAATAATTACAGATATAAGTTTTTTATACATGATGTGGACCCCCTTTATCACTTAGGAATTTGAATATAAAATTCAAGTATTGGTTTGTAAAACAGGGTATAAGTGATTATCGGTATTTATTCAAATGTCTTTACTATCCGTTTAGAATTTCTATAAAGTTTATTCATATATATCAGAAAATTCAATCTGAATTTTTTCACTATTAGTTCTATTCATTAAACCTATTTTTGGATTTTGATTATCATTATCTGAAGTCAGCGTAACAGGCAAACTTATGGTGAATTCTGTACCTTCCTGATACTTACTTTTTACAGAAATGGTGCCTCCATGCATTTCAACTAAAGATTTAACTATAGCAAGGCCTATACCGCTACCTTCATGTGCTCTGCTTAGTAAAGGGTCTACCTGCTTGAATCTTTCAAATATTTGTGATAATTTATCCTCAGGAATTCCTATTCCATTATCTTTCACCGAAATTATAATGTGATTGTCTTTATCGTACACTCCAATTTCAATTGTATCTCTAGGTCTAGTAAATTTAGTAGCATTGGAGATCAAATTAAGTAAAATTCTCTCTAGTTTTTCATCGTCAAAAGCCATGATTTTCTCTTCTATATCTGTATCAAAAATAATTGTCCTAGATATCCCCTCAGCATACGGAATAGTAGAAAGTGCTATTTCCTCAGCGACTTGTACTATATTTTGATTCTTTAAATTAAGTTCCATAAAGTTAGAATCGATTTTGCTAATATCAATTATATTATTTACAAGTCTTAGAAGTCGATAACAATTTTGTTTCATATAATTTGTATATTCGGTTAATTTCTCAACATTAATTGAATTTAGATCTCTGCTTAGATATACAGAAAATAACTGTGCAGTAGAGAAAATTATATTTAAAGGCGTCTTTAATTCGTGGGACATGTTGGCAATAAATTCAGTTTTTAATTTATCATATTGTACTAATTCTTCTATCAATTGCCTATTTTCAGTTAACATGTTGTTAAAACTATCTGACAGCACGCCTATTTCATCTTTATTGTTTATGTCTGAATGAACTGTTAAATCTCCTTTACCAGCCTTCTCCATATATGATTTTAATTTATTAATGGGTTTAACTAAATTATCCGCTAAAAATACAGCTATAATAGCACTTAATAAAATCATCAATAATCCACTAAGTAATGTGGTATACAAAATTGATTCACTTGAGGAGGCTAAGTCATCATAGTTAGCGGTGGTGACAATATACCAATCCCAAGATTTAAAATACATAAAATAACCTAATTTATGAACTCCTTTATGAGTGTACTCAATTAATCCATTTTTACTTGAAATTATCTTTTTAGTGTAATCATATTGGCTTACATTTTTTCCTTTTTCATCAGGATGAAGAATCATATTTCCATTAGAATCTATTATGTAAACATAACCTGTTTTCCCAATTTTAATATCTTTTAAAGTTTTTTCTAAATAATCATTAAGTAGAGTATTCCCTACACCAATAGCCCCTATAACTTTTTTATTTTTATTAATTAATGGTTTATATCTTGACAGTGAATTTTCTTCTCCAATTGATGTTATACCAAGAAATTCTTGATTATTAATTATTTTTTTATAAACTTGTGAGTCGGAAGAGTAGTATGTTCCTTCAATTCTTTTACCATTTTTAGTATGGGTTGTGGATACTCTTATTAACTTATTATTAGCCAATAAAAATATAGAAGCATTAGTGCCTGTAGATTCATGTATAGCATCAACAATCTTAGTGTCTAATGATAGCTTTTGAGAACCGGCATATAAAGCTGGTAAATCATAACTCCCTACTCGTATATTTTGAGTATTAGCTACAGTTATATTACCTAAACTATATAATAACTTCGTAGCAGAATTCAAATCACTATAGGATTTTTCTATAATGGAATTATTTCTTACACTTATCGTAGTATTAATTAATTCTGTTACGGATTTACTTTTTTCTTTAACTTCTTTAAATACAGCATCTTTAGATATATTTCCAATTAAAATTCCTAAAAAACTTACTGATAGGATAATTAATATTAAGTAACTTATAATTAGTTTTATTTTAATACTCATACTTTAAATCGGTCCCCCTTAGATGATAAAGAATATTTTCTATAGTTATATATATTTGTAACAATTCTTTATGCGATATAATTTTAGCATTTAAAGGCAGGTTTGTAAACGCAGTATTATGCATAATTAGGGAAATTAACTTATAATTACCTTAATTTTTCATATATACATGTAATTAAGTTTATTATTTATATATTGATGTTTTTACTTCATAGAAGAGATAGAATGGAAATCATAGAGAGATAGGTGAGGCCGATAGTACACGAAAATCTTTTTATGAGGTATAATAAAATAAAAAAGTGAATGTGAAAAATGAAAAGGTATTCAAGAGTGGAGGGCACCAACAATTCAGACCATAAGGACCAACGTCAGCGTATAATAACATTGAAAGGAGCTCATTTGAAATGCGCTTAGAAGAGCTAGTGAATAAGTATTACGATCAATTAAACCAGAATGATGTTTATATTTGGAGGTATATTGTTAGTAATAAAAAGAAGTGCAGTAAATTAACAATAGAAGAATTAGCCAAGTTATGTAATGTATCAAGAACTACAATATTAAGATTCGCACAAAAACTTTCATTAAAAGGATTTAGTGAATTGAAAATATATCTTAAATGGGAAACATCGGTAGAGGTACAGGTAGAAACAGAAGCTATTAAAACTATATGCAATGGCTATACAAGAGCCATTACTGATATATCCAATAGAGATTTTACTGGTGCATGTAAATTAATTTATGAGGCAAATAGAGTCTTCGTGTATGGATCAGGTGATATTCAAATGGCCGTTGCAAGGCAACTAAAGATGATGTTTTTACATGGGGGAGAGTGTTTATACGATTTTGAAGGGTTATCTATTGATGCAACATTCTTTAAACTAGTAACACCAAAAGATTTAGTTATTTTAATATCTTTAAATGGAGAATCAAGCAAAGTGGTAGAACTAGCTAAAAAAATGAATTTGAATAATGTAAAAATATTATCTATCACAAAACTAAAAGATAATACCCTTGCGAGTTTAAGTGATGAGAGTATTTATATCACAACATCTGAAATAAATTTCGATTGCAATTATAGATCATTTGAATCAACCTCAATTTTATATGTTTTGGCTGAAGTTTTGTTTGTAAGTTACAGTTTGTATAAAAATAATAAGGTTACTTAAAAGATGAATTTCAATGATTGACCATCTCCGAGTAATGTAATAATGAAGTGAGTATAGGAAAACAGTTTCTTTATTTATTAAATAAAGAAACTGTTTTATTTTTTTAGTAATTCTGGAGTAGCTGTGAAATATCACATAAAATGTGATAAAACACAGCTTTTAGTGTAGATGAACTAAAACGGTTACATATGTTGATAACAGGATTAGATGTGATATTATTTACCTATCAAGGTGTCTTGCTAAAAAAAAGGGGAGGTATCAAATATTATTATGATGAAAAAGATTCAACGTTTTGGGGGAGCAATGTTTACTCCAACATTATTATTTGCTTTTGCTGGTATTGCAGTAGGCTTCTCAATCTTATTTAAAAACACAGAAGTTATGGGAAGCTTAGCAGATCCATCGGGAAATTGGTACAAGGTTTGGGATGTTATTGCCTCGGGTTCATGGGCTATATTTAATCAGCTACCATTACTTTTTGTAATAGGTTTACCAGTGGGACTTGCAACAAAGCAAAATGCAAGAGCCTGTTTAGAGGCACTTGTAATTTATCTAACTTTTAATTACTTCTTATCTTCAATACTAACCTATTGGGGTGCAAGTTTTGGAGTTAATATGAAAATGGAAGTTGGGAATTCAAGTGGACTTACTATGATTGCCGGGATTAAAACATTAGATACAGGAATGATCGGAGCATTAATCGTGGCAGGAATTGTAGTTTATATTCATAATAAATATTTTGATACAAATATGCCTGATGTTTTAGGTATATTTAGGGGCTCATCATTTATCGTGATGATAGGATTCTTTCTTATGCTACCACTTGCATTAGCATTTGCTACTCTATGGCCTAAAGTGCAAATTGGAATAAGATCTATGCAGGGATTTTTTATTTCTTCAGGAGAATTTGGTATTTGGGTATATTCTTTTTTAGAAAGAATTTTAATTCCAACAGGATTACACCATTTCATATATGCACCATTTGTATATGATAATGCGGTTGTCCAAGGTGGAACAGCTGTTTATTGGCCAACACATTTAAAAGAATTTGCAACAACTGCAAAATCGTTAAAGGAGATGTATCCAATTGGATTCTCATTGTCAGGTATGACTAAAGTATTTGGTTCAATAGGTATTGCTTTAGCCTTTTATAAAACTGCGAAACCAGAAAAAAGAAAAATAGTTGCAGGTTTAATGATACCGGTTGCATTAACTGCAATATTTACAGGTATCACAGAACCTATAGAATTTACATTTCTATTTATTGCACCAGTACTATTCCTTGTGCATTCACTATTAGCAGCAACTGTTGCTACCATAAGTTTTCATTTTGGTGTTGTTGGAGATTTCGGGGGAGGGCTTATTAACTGGTTTGCACTAAATTGGATACCACTCGGAAAGTACCATTTAAATACGTATATAATACAAGTTATTATTGGTTTGATTTTTTCTGCAATTTGGTACTTTGTATTTGTATTTTTAATTCGAAAGTTTAACTTTAAAACACCAGGGCGTGAAAGTGATGACGAGGAAGCAAAATTATATTCAAAAAAAGAATATAAAGAAATGAAGGAGCAAGAAAAAGGTGATTTATCTAAAACCTCAAAAACTAATAGTAAAAAATCAAAGAACGCGAATTCTGAGAAAGCTGCACTTTTTTTAGAAGCATTAGGTGGTAAAGATAATATTGAAGATGTTACTAATTGTGCAACTAGATTAAGACTTACAATTAAAGATCCATCTATAATTGCTCCATTATCAGTATTTAAAAAAGCAGGTGCATATGGACTTGTTAAGAATAAAGATGCAATCCAAGTTATCGTTGGCTTGTCTGTAGCAACAGTAAGAGAGGAATTTGAAAATTTATTATAATGAAAGAAGGAATAAAAATGAAGAAAAATTCAGTATTAATAGCTGGTGGCGGAAGTACATATACACCAGGAATTGTAATGACATTGCTACAAAATATAAAGGAATTTCCAGTATGGCAAATTAAATTGTATGATAATGATGCTAAAAGACAGAAAACTTTAGCAGAGGCTTGTAAAATTATTATAGCGGAAAGAGCTCCAGAAATTGAATTCTCCTATACAACAGATCCAAAAGAAGCATTTACAGACGTAGACTTTGTTATGGCTCAACTACGAGTTGGGAAGTATGCCATGCGTGAATTGGATGAAAAAATTCCATTAAAGTATGATGTGGTTGGACAAGAAACTTGCGGTGCAGGTGGAATTGCTTACGGTATGAGATCAATTGGACCTATTATTGAAATGATTGACTATATGGAAAAATACTCACCTAATGCATGGATGTTAAATTATTCAAATCCTGCAGCAATTGTGGCAGAAGCAACTAGACAATTAAAGCCGAATTCAAGAATTATAAATATTTGTGATATGCCTGTTTGCCTTGAAGCAATCATGGCAAGGATATTAAAGTTAAACTCTAGAAAAGATATGGAGGTAAGATATTACGGGTTAAACCATTTTGGTTGGTGGACGAGCATAAAGGATAATGATGGAAATGACTTAATGGAAAAAATAAAAGAGCATATTAGAAGACGTGGTTTAACCGAAGATTTACTACCAGGTCAACATAAAGAAGAAAGCTGGCTTGAGGCAATGAGGGCTGCAAAAGATCTCTTAAAAATTGAGCCAACAATGTTGTCTAATACCTATTTGAAATATTATCTAATGGCTGATGAAACTGTTGCCCACTCTAATAAAGAGTATACAAGGGCCAATGAAGTGATTGATCGTCGCGAAAAGGATATTTTTGAGACTTGTAATAATATTACAAAAGACGGATCAGCAAAAAACACTAAAATAACAGCAAGTGAACACTCCTCTTATATTATTGATCTTGCAAAAGCACTTGCTTACAATACAAAAGAAAGAATGTTATTGATTGTTGAAAACAATGGTGCAATCGAGAATTTTGATAAAACTGCAATGGTTGAAATTCCTTGTATCGTAGGTAGGGATGGATTCGAACCATTGGTGGTTGGTACAATTCCAACCTTCCAAAAGGGATTAATGGAGCAACAAGTAGCCGTTGAGAAATTAACTGTTGAAGCTTGGATTGATGGATCATATCTGAAATTATGGCAAGCTATCACAATGTCAAAAACAGTTCCAAGTGCGAAAGTCGCAAAATTAATTTTAGATGATCTAATTTTAGCAAATAAGGAGTACTGGCCAATATTAAAATAATATTTGTAACTAAATATGTTTTATAACTTATAAAATTATTACATTTAGGGAGTAACAAAGTGAAAGAAAAAAAACAAAAATATTTGTATATATTATTATATATAGTTTCATATGTATCATTTTCCTTTGGGATGACTCAGTTTATACCTTTCTTATCAAAAATTGGCTATGATTCAATGGAAAGAGGAATACTGTTATCATCCCTCGCTGTTATGACCATTATATTGCAAATGATATTTGGATTTTTGTCAGATAAATATCGAACAGTTAAGAAATTTATGGTAGCTGCTTTAGTGATTTATGCGGTAGCAGCTTATTTATTTTATGCATTGGAAACACAATATTTTGTTTATCATATGATTGCTATTGGTTTTAGTGGAGGACTCATTAACACTACTTGCGGGTTAAGCGATGCTTGGATACTTTCGAGCAACGAATATTTAAGGGAGCGTCTTTCTTTTATAAAGGCTTTTGGATCCATTGGATGGGCACTGGGAAGTCTTATAATACCAATGATTATTTTTAAGTTTGGATACAAAGGCGCAGGCGACGGAATATTATTTTTATGTATTATTTCAATAGTAATTATGTATTTTATAAAGGATGTAAATAGAACTCATAGTAAGGGCAAAGATAAAGCAGGTATGTCCGATATAAAGCAATTAATTATAAATAGGAAATATAGTTTATTAGTTTTTATTCTTTTCTTAATGTATTGTGCTGTTATAACAAATAATATTGTGGTTGTGGATAAAATGTTAATACTCGGAGCCACAAATTTGCAAATTGGGTATAAATGGTCAATTCAGTCTGTTATAGAGATTCCGACTTATTTATTTGGAGCTTATTTTTTGAAGAATATTAACCATCATCTTTTACTTAAAATCTCTGCAACTGCATTAACAATTCAATTTGTATTGTTTGGATCATGTAATAGCATCACAGGAATTATTATACTGAGTGGGTTTCAGATGTTAACAACACCATTATTACTGATTACTTCGAAAACTCTAATATACAAATTAACTAGCGAGAAAATGAAATCAACAGGGCAATTGTTTGCATTGAGTATTTTTACAGGTTTATCTTCACTTTTAGTGCCGATTTGCGCAGGTACAATAACCAGGTATTCTAATGTTAATATTACACTATTTGTTGCGGCTTTTTTATCAGCAATAGCATTTGTGCTAATAAATGGATTAGAGAAAATGAATAGATATTGAATTTTAAAGAAGTTCAAAGTTTTAAGCTTCGCGACTTAATAAGTAGTTATACCTATTAAGTCGTGGAGTTTTTGTTTTAGTATTAATTCAAATAAAAGAAATAAATTAGTGTAACGTGTGCTACACTACATATAAGAAGGATATTTTGGAGGGCACGAAATATGACGAGAAAAGAAAAGATATATAATGCTTTAAAAGATATATGTACCGATATTACATATGAAAAGTTAAAGGAAGGATTTGCAGGATTTGAAGCAACTATAATAGGAGAACAAGCTAAAGTTAGTAGAAGTAATACTAGTAAAGAATTAAATTGTTTATTACTAGAGAAGTGTGTTGTAAAAATCCACGGCAAACCTGTATATTTTATTGATAGGTTAAAGCTAGAGGAAATATTAGGCTTTAATTTAAGAGATGACCAATTGGATATTAAGTCTATTGATATATTAATTGATTTTAAAAATAAACTTAAGAATAAAGATCAACTTTACACAGATATTTTTAATGATATTATTGGAGCTGACGGAAGTTTGAAACTTGCAATTAAGCAAGCAGAAGCAGCAATACTTTATCCACCCAAAGGGTTACATACATTACTTATAGGAGCTACAGGAGTAGGGAAAAATAACTTCTCTGAAATAATGTACAAATATGCAGTAGAAAGTGGAACAATCAGTAAAGATTCAGAGTTTGTTATTTTTAATTGCGCTGAATATGCAGATAATCCTAATCTTTTATTAAGTCAATTATATGGTTATGCTAAAGGAGCTTTTACTGGAGCTGAAAAAGAAAGAGAAGGGCTTATTGAAAAAGCAAACGGAGGAATTATTTTATTAGATGAAATTCATAGGTTGCCACCTGAAGGACAGGAAATGTTATTTATGCTTATGGATAAAGGCACCTATAGAAAGATGGGTGAGACAGAGGGTACACGAAAATCTAATGTTCGGTTTATATGTGCAACAACAGAAGATATAAATTCATCATTATTGAAAACGTTTATAAGAAGAATACCTATGGTGATAAAAATACCTTCACTTTCTGAGAGAAGCCTTTCAGAAAGGTTTGAATTAATAAAACAATTTTTTAGTGAAGAATCAAAATGTGTTAAAGTTCTAATAAGAGTTCGTAAAGATGTAATAAAAGATTTTTTAGCCTATAACTGTAGAGGGAATATAGGTCAATTAAGAAGTGATATTCAACTTACTTGTGCTAGAGGTTTTTTAGAATATAAAACATCTATGAAAGAGTTTATAGATATAGATACATCATATATACCAGACTATGTTTACGAGGGTATTTTTAATATAAAAGAAAAAAGAAGCGAATTATTGCAATTACTTCAGGATAATTATAATAAATATTATGAGTTTTCACCACATTATGATGATAATCAATCCAATATTAAAAGGGGTTATGATAGGTCAAATCAATTATATAATGAAATAAGTGATAAATATTATTTTTATTCTCAAAAGGGCTATTCTCAAGAGAAAATTAATGAAGTATTAAATACGTATATTGAGAAATATTTAAAGTCGTTATTAACAAAATGTGATGTAGAAAAAAAATCATTTGAAAATAATGAAATATTTAAGATCATTAGCCCCAAAGTTTATTATGCAGTAGAAAAAGCTTTGAAATTAGCGGCGAAAAGATTAAATAAAGAATTTAGTAAAAAAGTATATATAGCATTAGCAATGCATATTAGTTCTTTAATGGAACATATTCAAGGCAGAAGAATAATAGATGATGATGAAATTAATAAAATAGCACTTAACAAACCAGATGAATTTAATATTGCTAAAACAATCCACAATATACTTGAGGAAGAATTAGAAATAAATATTCCTAAGGAAGAAATAGGATTTATAGCTATGTTTTTATACACAGTAGACTCAGATGTACTCGAACAAAATGATAAAGTTTCAGTTATAGTACTCGCGCATGGCGAATCTACTGCTTCAAGCATGATGAATGTTTGTAATAGTTTGCTAGAAACAAATCATTGCAAATCAATTGATATGCCACTTGACCAAAAGGTTGAGGATATACTAGAAAAAGCAATAACATTAGTTAAGGAAATAGATGAGGGTAAAGGGGTATTGATGCTTGTAGACATGGGATCCTTAGTGGCATTTGGTGAGATAATAACAAAAAAGACTAACATCGACACGCGCTGCATTGAAATGGTTTCAACTCCAATTGTTCTTGAAGCGGTTAGAAAAAGTTTATCACCACAAATTACACTTGAAAAATTAATTGATGATTTAGAAAAAATAAGTCCTTTTATGGGTAGATTAATTATTAATGGTCTGGAAAAGAAAATGTTAAAACCTAATGGTAAAACCATTATTACAACTTGTATAACAGGAAGAGGAGCAGCAATTAAATTAGCGCAGTTAATAAAGCAATCAGTACCTGTTGTTGAAGAATACAAAATAAATATAAAACCTATGAATAAAAATGAATTTGAAAAGGATTATAAAGATCATTTAGAAGATATTTTAGCAGTTGTAGGAACTGTGGAGATTAAACTTCCAGGGGTTCCATATATACCTATAGATGATGTGGTTATAGGTGATGGGTTAAGAAAAATAGAGAAGTTAATAACTGGTGAAATATATATAAGTAATGATAAAAATAAACATGTTGAATCTAATGAAATTCTTAAAATACTTAGCGAAGGGTTGACTTTCTTAAATCCTAATAAAGCTTATGAAGTTATTAGTAATTCATTCAAAGAATTAGAAAAGTTAAATATTGTGCGAAATCATGATAGAATAAAAATTGGATACATAATTCATTGTTGTTTTATGATAGAGAGATGCTTAATTAAGGAGTCGTTTCCATACAATAAGGTCGATGAATTAATTAATAGTAATATGAATTTATATAGCTTATTAAAAAAAGTATTAGAACCTGTTGAAGAAATATTTGGAACGGAGATACCTAATTCAGAATTAGGATATTTAATTGATATGTTTGATCTTAGTTAAGTTGCAAATGTTAAATTTGATGAATGTTTTCATAAGGCTTGCATGTGTCTCAAATTAGTAAGATATTTTAAAAATAGCTTATAATTTAATGTTATTATTAAAACACATTTTAAAACACATTGTAATATAAAAACACACTTTAAAATAAGTAAAATTATTTTAAAGTGTGTTTTATTTATTTATTTGCAAACTCACTTAATTTAAGCGGTGTTAGAGAGTAACCAGTAATTTAAATTATTCCTTAATATTAAGTTGGCATAGGTATTGCTTAGTATAAGAGTGTAAAGGTTTAAAAATGATAAGTTTATAATAGATTATGTTTAATAAAATCTTAAAGTGAGTGGGGGTGGTATTGTGATTGGAATATTAGTAGTAACACATGGTAAATTTGCACATGAAATTGTAAAAAGTGGCGAACTTATAATAGGACCTCAAGGTGATTATAAGACACTTGGATTGTTACATGGCGATGATATTGATAAATTTAAAAAAGATGTAGAGCAAGCAGTAAAAAATCTTAACGACGGCGATGGAGTATTAGTATTTGTAGACCTTTATGGTGGGAGTCCTTTTAATGCTACGGCAATAGGTATGCATAACTTATCGAGTGACGTAAACCTTGAGTGTATTATCGGGGTTAATTTGCCAATGATTATAGAAGCGTTTTCAAGTAGAGAGAGCTATAATTTGCTAGAATTAAAAAAATATTGCTTAGAAGTGGGAGTAAATAGTATAAAAGATCTTAAAGAAGAATTGAAGGATTAATTCATTTATATAAAAATTATGTGGAATAAAAAATTAGGAGGAAAAAAATATGCTTAATATTGTGCTTACAAGAATCGATGATAGATTAATTCATGGTCAGGTTGTTACAGCATGGTCAAAAATAACAGAGGCAAATAGGATAATAATAGTTGATGATGAGGTTGCAGAAGAAGCATTTTTGGTAAAGGTTTTAAAAACTGCAGCACCATCTAATATTAAGGTTGATGTCTTTGGCATTAATGAAGCAACAGAAGCTTTAAAAGGAGAGAGCCAAGGAGAAAAACTAATAATTCTTGTTAAGACTCCGAGTGTTGTACTTAGTCTTATAGAGGCAGGAGTGGATATAAAAGCACTAAATGTTGGAGGTATGGGGGCAGGAGTAGGAAGAAAGAAATTTTATAAAAATATCTCAGTTTCCGAATCAGAAAAAGAAGAATTTAAGAAACTTACTGATATTGGTGTAAATGTTTTCATACAAATAGTTCCGGATGCAAAGCAAATTGATGTAAAGAAATTATTAAAATAAGAAATAAATTATATAAGGAGGAAAAGTATGCATGTTACAATTTTACAAGCCTCACTAATTGGTATTTTCTATTATCTTTCATGGAGTCCGTGGCTTATGTACAGTGGTTTTTTTACATTTAATAGACCGCTACTCGCTGGATTTATTACAGGTATAATCTTAGGGAAACCATTAGAAGGAGCAATGATAGGAGCGGCTATAAACGTAATTTATTTAGGATTCATATCTGCCGGTGGTGCTCAAATTGGGGATCCTGCCTTTGCAGGATATGTAGGTACTGCTCTTGCTTTAATTTCAAATTTGGATGCAAAAACAGCAATGGCTATATCAGTACCTCTTGGAACTGTAGCTTCAATATTATGGATAGGAAAGATGACAGTTAATTCGTTTTTTGTGCATTGGGCTGACAAGGAAGTGGAAAAAGGAAACTTAAATGCTGTAGCATTTATAAACGTAGTTCCTCCACAAATACTACTTTTCGCACTTAGTTTTATTCCAGCAGCACTCGTAGTATATTATGGACCAACTGCTGTATCAGGACTTTTAAGTGTAATGAGTCCTCATGTTCTACATGTTTTTAATGTTGTAGGCGGAACGCTTCCGGCCCTTGGAATTGCAATGAACTTAAAATTAATAGGAAATTCATTTACACTTCCATTTTTCTTTTTAGGTACTATATTATCAGTATATTTCAAGATAGATATAGTTGTTATAGCTATAATTGGAACTATACTTGCACTTACTATAGTTAGGATAAAAGGCAGTAATGGAGATGGAGCTAATTCTAATTTAGCATAAAATAAAAGGAGAGGTGGATTGAGATGACACAAAATAAAAAGGTTTTGACTAGGCGCGATATACTTAAATCTTGGATTACGTGGTTTATGTTTGCACAATCTAATTATAACTATGAAAGATTACAAGCTACATCTTTTGCACATTCTATGCTTCCTATTATAAAGAAGCTATATCCAGAACCTGAAGAAGCAAAGGCTGCTGTAAAAAGACATTTAGTGTTTTTTAATACTGAACCAGTTTGTGGATCAGTTATACATGGTATTACTATAGCAATGGAAGAAGAGAGAGCCAATGGTGGGGAAATAAGTGATAAAGGAATAAATGCAATTAAAACAGGTTTAATGGGCCCGGTAGCTGGAATTGGAGATACATTGACTCAAGGTATTATTACACCTATATTACTTGCTATATGTATAGGAATAACAAATGCAGGGAATATAGCAGGTCCGATAATATTTGTTCTAGCTCAGTATGCTATCATGATTACTATTTCACTTACTTTGTGGACCAATGGTTATAAATTGGGCAAAAAAGCTGTAGAAGACATCCTTGATGGTGGGAAAATTAATAAGGTAATTGAAGGAGCATCTATTCTTGGTACGCTTGTTATGGGTGGGCTTGTAGGTAGATTTGTTAATATACAAACTGCTATTGCTTTTAAAGTAGGAACAGTAAAATTTAATCTGCAAAAGGACTTACTTGATAAATTAATGCCTGGTTTAATACCAATTGTAATAACTTTAGGTGTATTGCATTTGCTTAAGAAAGGAGTTTCGCCTATAAAGTTAATGGGAATTCTTATCTTAGGTGGAGCTATTTTAGGAGCAATTGGTGTACTTTAACTGCAATAACCATGTGTTTTAATTAATAAAAAGAATGTAAAAGCTTTAGCTTTAATAATAGGAGTCATGAGAGGAGAATAAATGAAATTAACAAATAAAAATATTAGTAATTTATCCATAAATGATTTAATAGGCAAGAAATTAAATTGTGAATGTGGAAATATGCATAGTATGACTACAAAATATGTTGTAGTAGAGGAAGATGCAATTAATAAATTACCTCAGATAATTGAAGAATTAGGTTATAAGAGCATATTAACTATTTCGGATACTAACACAAATAAGGTAGCAGGAAATAAGGTAAATGAAAGTTTAGCAAAGAGTAAATTAAATATTAAAAACCTAGTATTTGAAACATCAGGTAAAGATCTTGTGCCAAATGAAGAAGCGGTAGGAAAAATATTAGTGAATGCTCCAAAAGGATTAGAGGTTATAATTGCAATTGGTACGGGTACACTAAATGATTTGGCTAAATTCGTTGCATATAAGCTAGGAATTCCAAGTATTGTGGTAGCTACAGCACCTTCTATGGATGGGTTTGCATCAAATGGAGCTGCTCTAATTATAGGTAACCTTAAAATATCATATATAACTGATTGCCCAGAAGTAATTATTGGAGATGTAAATATATTTAAGGATGCTCCTATGGATATGATTACAGCTGGATTTGCAGATATAGTGGGTAAATATTCTGCTTTATGTGATTGGAGACTTAGCCAATTAATAAATAAAGAATACTTTTGTCAAGTTTCATATAATATGGTTGAAAACTCACTAAAAAAATGTATTGAAAATACGTTAGGAATTAAAAATAGAGATAAAATTGCTATTAAAAATCTAATGGATGCATTGGTATTAACCGGAATTGCCATGAGTTATGTTGGAAATTCAAGACCTGCCTCAGGATCGGAACATCACATGTCTCATTATTTTGAAATGATGTTTCAATTCGAGGGTAAGCAGCCCGTATTACATGGAGCAAAAGTCGGGATTTCAACGGTAATAACTATGCAACTACGTGAATTACTCGCTAAAGCTACAATTAATTTTGATGAAGCAATCGTTAAAGCTGAAAATTTTGACCAAGATAAGTGGAAGGAAAATGTTAAGGAGCATTACCTAAGTGCTGCAAAAGGGATTATTGATGTAAATGAAAAAGAACAAAGAAATTCTATTGAAAAAAGAGAAGAAAGAATTAAGTTTACAAAGGAAAATTTGGATAAGATATTAGAAATAATAGAGGATGTACCAAGTGCAGAGGAGATAAAAGAAATACTTAAAAGTGTTGGGGCTCCGTATACTCCCAATCAAGTAGGTATTGATGAAAAAATGCTATTAGATTGTATTAAAATGGCGAAGGAAGTTAGGACTAGATATTCAATATTAAATTTATTATCGGATATTGGCGTTTTAGATGACTTTGCGATCCTTGCTCGCGTCGATATCGAAAAGGAGAACGAATAGATATGATAAATAAAGCACTTGATTCAACTAAAAATGAAAAGGATGTCTTAAAAAAAGTAAAATGCTTTATCCTTGATCTTGACGGTACTGTTTATTTAGGAGACAAAATATTAGAAGGTTCTATAAAGTTTTTACAAGAACTAGCAAAAAATAATATACAGTTTAAATTTTTTACTAATAACTCTTCTAAAAATGCAGAGTTTTATATAAATAGAATTAAAAAAATGGGATATGATTTGAGTGGGGATAAAATGCTTATATCAAACCATGTAATTATTAATTATATAAAAGAAAACATGTCAAATAAGAGAATATTTATCTTAGGGAATGAATATCTGAAAAATGATTTTAGACAAGCTAAAATTAATGTTGTTACTGATAATGCTGATGTCGTTGTTGTTGGGTTCGATACATCACTCGAATATAAAAATGTTTCTAAAGCTTGTACATTCATAAGAAATGGTGCTATCTTTTTAGGTGTAAATCCTGATTTCAATTGTCCAACTGAGGATGGGTTTATACCAGATTGTGGAGCAATATGTTCTATGATTACAGCTTCAACAGGTGTTTTACCAGAATTCTTTGGCAAACCCTCACCGCATACACTAAAGTATGTCCTTAACAACACTGGCTTTAATGAGGAAGAAATTGCTTTTGTAGGAGATAGGCTTTATACAGACATAGCCATTGGAAAAGATAATGATTCTGTGACTATTCTTGTTTTATCAGGTGAAGCAAAACTCGAAGATTTAGATGAATCTGAAATTCAACCTACACTTATTTTTAATTCGTTAGGTGGTATTAGAGATGTATTAGAATCAATTTATATCTAATTACTAAAAAATAGGTAACTAAATGGACTTTGAAGCATTATTTGGAGACGAATTAAAGAAAACTATGAAAGAGTTAAGCAACAATTCTTTCATAGTTTTTGTTTTAGTAATTAAATCATTTTGTTTAAGGAAGGATCACACGGCGCAACTATCAACATTTACTCTCTTATCTACAATTGATGATTTAGTTACTTGTGTCATTGAAATCGGATCTAATATTTCTTCCAATTCTTCTGGAGTTAAAATACCCTCCCTTAAAACAATTACTTTAACTGGAACGCCAGTTTTTAAAGCTGTTTTCGCAATATCGGCTGACCTTTTGTATCCGATATGAGGACAAAGTGCGGTTACTATTCCTATACTGCCGTTTAGGAGTTCTGCACATCGTTCTTTGTTAGCGGTAATTCCAACAATACAATTATCTACGAATGTCGTAGTTGCATTTTTGAGGGTTTCAATTGATTCAAATAAGTTATAGAAAAGAACAGGTTCAAAGGCATTAAGTTCTAATTGACCTGCCTCTGCGGCCATAGTTATTGTAAAATCATTTCCTATAATATTAAAAGCTACTTGAGAAACTACTTCTGGAATAGTAGGATTTATTTTACCAGGCATAATTGATGATCCATTTTGCATTGATGGTAAATTTATTTCGCCTATACCAGTTCTAGGACCACTTGATAATAGCCTTAAATCATTAGCCATCTTAGATAAATTTACAGCGCATGTTTTCAGAGCACCTGATACACAGACAAATCCATCGAGATTTTGAGTAGCGTCTATTAAATCTTCCGCTTGAACCACATTAAAGCCAGTTACTTTTTTAAGGCTTGAAATAATATTATCTAAATATTTTGGGCTCGCATTTATAGAGGTTCCTATAGCTGTGGCACCAATATTTAAAGTAAGCATCTCCTTCTGGGCAGTAATTAACCTATTAATATCGCGTTTTATCATCGAAGAATATGCATGAAATGATTGACCAAGTCTAATTGGAACTGCATCTTGAAGTTGAGTACGACCCATTTTTATAATATTATCAAACTCTAAAGATTTTAATTCAAGAGCATTATAAAGCCGACTAAGCTCTGAAGTAGCTTTTGGTAACAGCTTTAAGATTGTAATTTTTCCAGCGGTAGGGAACACATCATTGGTGGATTGTGCCATATTCACATGATCATTAGGGTTAACAATACTATAATTACCCTTAGCTCCACCAAGCATTTCAATAGCTATGTTTGCAATAACTTCATTAGCATTCATATTTGTAGAGGTGCCTGCACCTCCTTGAATTGAATCAACAATAAATTGATCATGAAACTTTCCAGAAATAATTTCATCACAAGCACTTATAATAACATTCGCAATTTTAGTATCTAACAGAGTGGCATCCCTATTTGTAATAGCGGCTGATTTTTTTATCTGTGCTAGACTTACTATAAGTTCTGGGTGAATTGATTTATTTGTGATATGAAAATTATTAAAAGCTCTTAATGTTTGAATACCATAATAAGCATCCATTGGTACTTTCATTTTCCCTATTGAATCAGATTCTATTCTTGTTTCCATATAAATCCACGCTCCTATTTTTTCGCATTTCTAATATATGCAGATTACCATGGTTTCATATTCATGTAAATGACTATTGGGAAGTTGTGAATAAAAGCTGAAAATAAGCGTGTTGTACTTAATTTAAAGTATATAATGTACAAGTTGAGTTAATTTTATTAAGTAGATATTTATATTAAAAACAATGTTAAGTTAATATATTTAATGTATCTTATAGGATAGTATTGCATATTCGGATCAATGACCTTATTATATTAAGGTGTCTGTAATTAAAAAACTTTAACCATCAATAAAAAAAAGGGGTGAATATATGGATAAAATTGATTTGAAACTTATTGAACTTTTACAGAAAAATGCACGGTATTCACTTAAACATTTAGCTCAAGAGGTATTTTTATCCACTCCAGCAGTGTCGACTCGTGTTTTAAAGCTAGAGGAGGCAGGAGTTATTACAGGATATTCTGCACTTGTTGACCCACTGAAATTAGGTTACAATGTAAAAGCCTTTATAAACTTAGAAATGTCACCAAAACAAAAACCAGAATTTTATCCTTTTGTAGCAACATGTCCTAATGTACTTGAATGTAACTGTGTAACAGGGAAGTATTCAATGCTTATTACAGTCGCTTATCATACAACTGTAGAACTTGATGCCTTTATTAATGAACTTCAGAAATTTGGGAATACACAAACTCAAATTGTGTTTTCTACAGCAGTTGAACATAGAGGGATTGATGTTGCTACATAAGATTAAATTAATATATAAGTCAATTTATAATGCATGTAAATAAATTAATGTAATGGAGAGATGAAAGTTGAAATTTAAAAGATTTTTTGTTTGGATTGTTTTATTTTTAGTATTTTCTACGAGTTTAAATATGACCACTTATGCTAGCGCTGCAACTTCTAATTTACCAGTAATATATGGACAAGCTGCAATTACTGTAGATGTGGCAACTGGTGAAATAATTTACGCTAAAAATGTAGATAAGAAAATGTACCCAGCGAGTACAACAAAGCTAATGACAGCACTATTACTTGCACAGAACAGGGAAAAAACTGATGCTATAAAATATACGTTAAGCGCGAAATCTCAGGAACCGGGTTCACTAAATACTGATTTTCATCCAATTGGACTTGATGAAACAATGTTAGGCGCCGATGTAATGGATGCTCTGTTATTGTACTCTGCAAATGACGCAGCATACATGATTGCAGACAACGTTTCAGGAGATTCTACAAGTTTTATGAAATTGATGAATGATAAGGCAGCGGAACTTAATATGAGCGGAACTCATTTTATAACTCCTAATGGCCTTCACCGTGATGATCATTATAGTACTCCTTATGATATGAGTATACTGGCGAGAGCTTCATTTCTAAATTCTTGGGTAAAAGAGTCCATGAGTAAAAAGGAAAATACTATATCAACATCAAAAGGTACAACATTTAAACTTGAAAATAGTAACAAACTTCTTGGGATAGATGGTTGCATTGGTGGTAAAACAGGATTTACTACACCAGCTGGGAGATGTCTTGTAGCCTTTTTCATGAGAGATGGTAGGGAAGCTATGGGAGTTGTTCTAGGATCGGAGAAGGATGCCTTAGACACTTATGTTTTCAATGATATGAAAGAAATAATTGATTACAGCTATAGCCAACAGAAAACAGTATTACATAGAAGTAATGACATTATAAAAACCGAAACGGTAAAATACAAACCTCTTGGATTTTTAGGACTAGAGAAAACTATTAGCGTACCACTGGTAGCGAAAGAGGAAGTTAGTTATTACAACAATGAAGCAAACAAAAAGGATTTGAAGGAAAATATAAAATTAACCAGTGTTGTAAGCTCTACGCTTAAAGGGAATGAGAGTATTGGAACATTGACATTAACTGAAAAGGGGAAAGTTAAGACTTACAAGCTTTATTCACAGGCTTCGAAAGGAAATCTATTAAAAAATAGTATTCTCATGTATATTACAACTGCCGGAATCATTATTTTATTTTTAATAGTAATAGCTGTAATAATAAGAACTATTAATTTAAATAAGAGAAAAAAAAGAAGATAGTATATAAAAAAATTATTGTGAATTAATAAATAAATAAATAATAAAAAACCTAGCATAATTGCTAGGTTTTTAATTTGTCCATGTTAGCATAATTGATTTCATTTTTATCCCGAAAATTAGTATAGAAATTGTTTAACAATACCCTCTGCCATAACATCAGCCATTTTAAGTGCCTGTTTTTCAATTTCATCATAGTCTGCGATGCTTTGTTCATAATTATTGGTAAGTATGTCAACTGCTTCAGATTTAGTCATTTTTAAGTGTTCATAAAGAATTTTTTTCCAATTTTGCTCAGACCAATAAGGATTAATTCTACCAAGGAAAACTGCGATTTCATCTGCATTTTTATACCAGTTTTTTTCAGCAGCAGCAGCTCCATCCTTATAGCCCGCCTTAGCTGCATTAACAAGCTGCGCAGCTATTACAAGATGACTTGTAAATAAATCACTAAATTGCGAAGCAATTTCATCCCCGTAGAAAGGCTTTAATACTTTCTTAAAATCTATGGGATTTTGAAGAAGTCGATTTGTTACAAAATCTACATCTGGTAAATCTTTTATTATGCTTAGTATAGTCATCCTTGTCCAAACAATATGTTGTTCCCAAAGCATACGCATGACGTTTCTTAAATTTACTTCTGATTTACTAATCCCCATTGAATCAGATCTGTATCTTTGGGCTAACAACCAAGATGCATCATATGGGCACATAAACATTCAAACCACCACTTTCTAATTTATATATTATAGTATGGTTATGAGAACAAAAGGTACCGTTAAATTTAAGATTCACAAGGTAAGGTTATAGCCGGGTTAATCTAAGCTAATACAAAATTTTCTACCTTAGATAATTATAATTTTAAAATTATACAATGAAAAGTCTCCAATTAGGTATTAATTTTATGATTGGAGGTAAAATAAAGCAAATGAGATTAATAATATAATTATTTAAATAAAGGAGAGAATTTCGTGGAAAATGAAGAAAGTATAAAGGTTATCCCTTTAGGTGGCCTTGGGGAAATAGGCAAAAATATAACGGCTATTGAATACGGGGATGAAATCATTGTTATAGACTGTGGCATATCATTCCCCGATGAGGGAATGTATGGTGTGGATTTAGTAATTCCAGATATAACTTATTTAAAAAATAATTCTAAAAAAGTAAAAGGTATTTTTATAACTCATGGCCATGAAGATCATATTGGATCGCTACCATACATTCTAAAACAATTGAATGTACCCATTTATGGGACTAAACTAACTTTAGGTTTAATATCAAATAAACTAAAGGAGCACAATATATTATCTGATTGTGAACTTCATAATGTAAATGCTGGTGAAACAATAGAACTAGAAAATCTTAAAGTTGAGTTCATAAGAGTTACTCACAGCATAGCGGACTCCTGCGCTATCGCAATTCACTCACCAATCGGTGTTATATTACATACTGGTGATTTCAAAATTGATTACACTCCAATTGATGGGTTGGTAATGGATCTTGAACGTATCTCGAATTTAGGTAAAGAAGGCGTACTGCTTCTTATGGCTGATAGCACAAATGTGGAACGGGAAGGGCATACTATTTCAGAAAAAGTAATAGGGAAAACCTTAACTAGAATACTTTCTAATGCGCAGGGGAGAGTAATAGTGGCTACATTTGCTTCAAATATTCATAGAATCCAACAGATTGTAGATGCCTCTGTTAAATATAACAGAAAAATCGTTTTTAGTGGCAGGAGTATGGATAACATCTCACAAGTTGCTATAGAACTCGGATATCTTCATATACCAGAGGATTACATTATAGGGATAGATGAAATGCACAATTTCCCAAATGAGAATATTACAATAATAACTACTGGAAGTCAGGGAGAACCAATGGCGGGACTTGCTAGAATGGCATTTGCTACGCATAGGAGACTTTTCATTGAACCTGAAGACTTATTTATTATCTCAGCATCTCCAATTCCAGGTAATGAAAAGCTTATTTCTAGAGTAATAAATGAATTATTCAAAAAAGGAGCAGAAGTAATTTATGAGGATTTAGAAGAAGTGCATGTATCTGGTCACGCATATCAAGAAGAATTAAAATTAATACACGCATTAGTTCATCCTAAGTATTTTATGCCAGTTCACGGTGAATACAGACATTTAAGGCATCATGCAAAGCTTGCAGAAAAATTGGGTATGAGTGCTAAAGATATATTTACTTTGGAAACAGGTCAAGTATTAGAACTTACAAAGGATGAAGCAAGGCTCGCAGGGAGGGTACATACAGGATCTGTGTATGTAGATGGACTTGGGGTTGGAGATGTTGGAACCGTTGTACTTAGGGATAGAAAGCATTTAGCGGAAGATGGTATGCTCACTGTAGTTGTTACTTTAGAGCGCTTATCTTATAGTATTATTGCAGGGCCAGACATAATAACTCGTGGATTTGTATATGCAAAGGAATCAGATGTTTTGATTAATGAAGTAAAAGAGATTGTTAGGATTGAACTTAACAAATGTTTGGAAAATAAAATTATTGAATGGTCTGTATTAAAATCTAATATGAAAAGGTCGATAGAACGGTTTTTATATGAAAAAACAAAACGTAGACCGATTATTCTTCCAATTATCATGGAAATATAACAAGAGTTAAAACCATTCTAATATTAGAATGGTTTTAATTATTGAATAATGCTGTTTGCATATAAGTACTAATAAAAGGAGAAATTATGGACGATAATAAAATTATGTCGAGTAAACAAGGTACAATTGTATCAGCAGATTTAACCATTGATAAAGCAGAACAAGTGCGAGAATTCTACAAGCATGTGATTGGGTGGGAGCACAGCGAAATTAACATGGGGGATTACAATGACTATTTAATGACAACAAAAGATGGCGTTCCGGTGGCAGGTGTTTGCCATCAACTAGGTAGCAATGCTGGTTTACCTCCTGTATGGATGGTTTATTTTCAAGTTAGTGATTTAAATCAAAGTTTGGAAGCATGTAGAAAACTCGGAGGCAAAGTACTAAGAGAACCTGAGAACTCTACCTGTGGTAGTTTTGGTATAATTGAATACCCTGTAGGCGCAATATGTGGGCTTAGCCAAATGTAAGTGGTCTGGGTATCTAACATACCACCTTCAGAAATAATTATTTTGCTATTTTCAGGGTCCACCAATGTTGTTTCTAAAGAAAAATGATTTATTAATATAATTTTATAAAATAACATGCATATACTTTATAAAGGATCCATATTAAAAGCACATAATTAAAATAATAATATTAAAAACAAGAGGGGGGGATTTTAATATGAACAAACATATCTACAAAATCTATAAAGACGCAGAATTGTGTAAATACAATATGATGTGTGCAAATGAGTTTGAGCATGGGTTTGAAAATGAAAGGTTTTATAGAAACTCACTCAATAAAAAACTTCGTGAAATAAGTTATTTACTAGAAGATGATTCTGAAGTTTTAAGTAATCTACAATTTCAAGATGACGGTTGTCGGCAAAAACAATTTACATTAGAAGAATTATCAAAATATAATGGTGTAAGTGGTAAGCCTGCCTATGTGTCCGTAAATGGGATAGTTTATGATGTAAGTTCAGTTAAAACTTGGGCTGGTGGGGCACATTTTGGTATATCAGCGGGAAGAGACGCAACGGACAAGTTTAATTCCTGCCATGGTTCTTCGGAAATACTAAATACATTACCTAAGGTAGGGGTAATGGTAGGGTAGTAGCAAAAATTGTTCTATTATTATTATTATTATTAGGACATAAAAGGGAGTTCATTAAATATGAACTCCCTTTAGATATAAACAAAATTTAATTTTGAACTAAGTAGATATGGATTTTATCTATACAAAGTCTTGCATAAATTCTTTGATATTTTCTAAATCTATAGACTTATCTATTAGAGCATCCCCTTCTTTTAAAAAATCAATTTTATCATGAAAATCAGGTTTAATTTCTTTGTATAAAATGCCTAGTGGAATTTTGTCATTCCACTCCATGGATCTTTCAATAGCATTAAGTTTATTAGTTTCATCATACCCTTCTTCTAATTTATATACTCTTTTGTTATACCATTGAAATGTATTAATTTTATTAAAACTTACACATGGTTGTAAAATATCTACAAGGGCATATCCCTTGTAATTTATAGCTTCTTCCATTATATGTTTAAGGTGTTCTTTGTCTCCACTAAAGGCTCTTGCTACAAATCCTGCACCTAAGGATATAGCTAGGAGCAGTGGATTCATTGGGGTATTATTTGAACCATAAGGTTGAACTTCAGTTACATGACCAATATCAGAGGTTGGAGATGCTTGTCCTTTTGTAAGTCCATAAATCTGATTATCATGAACAAAATGTGTTATATCAACATTTCTTCTTATATTATGAATAAAGTGATTTCCACCTTCGCCGTATGAATCTCCGTCTCCCGTATCTATTATCACTGTCATATTCTTATTAACAATTTTTGCAGCGGCTGCTGGAGGCAATGCCCTACCATGAAGTCCAGAAAATCCATTAGTGTTTAAATATTGAGGGGTTTTAGCTGCTTGACCTATACCACCCACAATAAGTACTTCGTGAGGTTTTTTGCCTAGAGAAATAAGGGTTTCTTTTAATGCGTCTAATATTGCAGCATCACCGCAACCAGGGCACCAAGCTGTTTCAAATGTAGAAATACTACAATCCTTCATTTTACTTTACCTCCTTTAGTTTATTATATATTTCCTGCGCGGAGATTGGCCTTCCGTCATACTTTAAAATACTACTATTGAATTCAATACCTGTATTTTCACGGATTAATGAAGCTAATTGTCCTGTAGCATTTTGTTCGATATTTATAAGTTTTTTTGCCTTATTTGATTTTTCATTAATTAAACTTACAGGTAATGGCCAAACATCTCCAAAAATTAATGCTGAATATTTGCTTTCACCATCTTCATTTAGAAGTTTTACAGCTTCTTTTATTGGACTATAAAGAGAACCCCAGCCAACAAGTAATACTTCAAAGTCATCTTTTCCAATAAATTCTGGTTCAAGTAATTCTTTCTTTAGAAATTCCATTTTTCTTAGTCTTTTATCATTCATTTGAACTCTAATAGACGCTGATTCTGTAATTTGTCCATACTCGTCATGCTCATCACTATCGACCCTAACAAAATTATGTGATATACCTCCTGGAATTATCCGTGGAGATACTCCGGTTTCTGTTATTTCATATCGTTTATATTCTTTACCATCTAAATAGTCACTATCACTTAGATGTTTTTCTATTTTAATTAAGCTGAAATCAAAAGGTTTTATAGTTCTCTGGCAATCTGCAAGATACTGATCACCTAGAAGAATAACTGGTATCTGATACTTGTCTGCCAAATTAAATGCCCTTACAGTTTGATAAAATGCATCTTCTGGATTTCTTAGAGCAATAACCATTCTTGGAAATTCTCCCTGCGAACATGTGATAACAAATTTAAGCTCACCTTGCTCAGTTCTTGTTGGGAATCCTGTGGTTGGTCCAGGTCTTTGAATTTCTGCAATAACAAGAGGTACTTCAAGCATACTGGACAATCCTATAGCTTCTACCATTAAAGCAAATCCTCCACCAGATGTGCCTGTCATTGACCGAGCACCAGCATAAGATGCTCCGATAGCCATATTAATTGCTGCTATTTCATCTTCAGCTTGTTCTACTACAATTCCAGCTTTTTTGATTTTAGAAGAAAGATAATTCATTATACTAGTAGAGGGGGTCATAGGGTATGCTGAGTAAAATTTACATCCGGCAGCTAATGCTCCTAGGGCTATTGCCTCATTACCATTTACTAATATACTATTGTCTTTATCTTTGGCCTCAATAGGAAATTTAGGTTGGGTTAGAGTATATCCCTCTTTAAAAGCAAGTAAATTTTGAACTGCAATTTCAGGATCAAAGGTTTCACCCAGCAATTCCTCTATATAAGTTAACTTAAGTTTGAAAAGATTCATAATTGCACCAAGTGCAACATTACCAAATACTTTTGGATTTCCAATTTTTTTTGCAATAGTCTTTAGTGGTAGACTAATTACTCTGTCATCATCATATTCAATGGACTCATCAACAATAATGAAGCCATATTTATTAAGATTATCAATATGTAGGGTTATGGTATCAATGTTTAAAGCGATTATACCATCAAGTTTATCGCTATGAGAGTTTATCTCTTCATTACCAAAACGAATCTGAAAAAAGTTATGGCCACCTCTAACACGTGACATATAGTCTTGTAGGGTGAAGGCTTCGAAACCTTTTCTTTTAAGTAGTTTTACAAGCACTGAAGCGATGGTTTCCATGCCTTGACCAGCAGCGCCACCGATTAGAAGATTATAAATCATAAAATCAGCTCCTTTTTATTTGTTGAATGTATAATATAAAATAACAGTCACATCAGTTTAATGATATGACTGTACTTACATGAAACTTCATATTAAGAAAACATTAACTCCCTAAAGATATTAATGTTTTCTTGATGAATTTAATTTGGAAAATATTTTATGCTTTCCATAAGCCGTGAACATTACAATATTCTCGTACACTTAAAACTTCTTCATTTATAATAAACAGAGCTTGAGGTGTCTCACCAGGTTTTAGATGTTTTCTATATAGTTTTTTTGCAGTTTGAACTTCTATCCATTCAATATAATGCTCTTCTAGCATTGGATGTTCAACAGCACGAACTTTAACTAGAACACCACCTTTAACATTTTCAACAACTGGTACATGTTTTTCTTTCGCTGCATCTACAGTATTTTCAACCTGTTTTGTCATTGGTTGTCCACAACATACCAAAACTCCACCACTTTCATGTACAACCTCTACTATGTTACCACAAATTTGGCATTTATATATTTCATTAATATGAGTCATAATTATAACTTCCTCTCTGTATTATAAATTATTTTTTTTTATCTTTTGTATCTTCATATACAAAGTTGCAAGGTTTTCCTTCACAATTTAAAACCTCTTCATCATCTTGGCCAGTATATATTTTTTTATTATTTACATCAGTTTCAGATTTATCCATTATTGGAGCATGCTTATATTTTGATGACTTTAGCAACTTTTCAATATCTGTTGACATAGCCAATGGTTCAGTTGTTGGTTCATATCTTTCAACTATTTCACCATCACTGTCAATAAGAAATTTTGTGAAATTCCATTTAATTGAATTTCCTTCAAGAGATTCAGGGGATTTCTCAGTAAGGATGTCATTAAGTTTCTTTCCAGTTGGGTGGTTAAAATCAAACTCTTTAAAAGTTGTTCCATCTGTAAGGTACTTAAATAGTGGCAAAGCATTTTCTCCTCTAACATCGTTCTTTTCAAACAATGGGAAACTAACACCGTAATTAATTTCACAGAAATTCTTTATTTCACTACTTTCACCCGGCTCTTGATCAGCAAATTGATTGCTCGGAAAGCCAAGTACTTCGAAGCCTTTATCTTTATACTGCTTATAAAGATTCTCCAAACCCTCGTATTGTGGTGTAAAACCACACTTGCTTGCAGTATTAACTATAACAAGCACCTTTCCTTTATAGTGGCCAAGTGATACTTCATCACCGTCGATGGTAATTGCATTAAAATCATAAATTGACATGTATCATCCCTCCATTTTTTTAAGCTCAACAACCAATTTATTCTAAACTGTTTTTCTTATGATAACAAAAGATTTAGAATAGTGTATACAATATAACATACAAAACAGCATATATCAACATATCATACCAAGTAATTGTATTAAACGCGTATTTGAAAGAAATATATATAATTAATTGTAAAATATTGTTGAAATAGTGGGATGAGATTTAATTGTTGTGTTTTAAACTACTTGTATTTTCATCATATTGGTAGTGCCAGACTGACCAACGGGTACTCCAGCAGCAATTATGACAACATCACCTTTTTTTATATATCCAGCGATTAAGCATTTTTCTACTGCATTTGCCATTAATTCATCCGTGGATGTTAATTTTATTGAAATTACAGTCTGAAGGCCAAAATTAATAGATAGACCTCTTGCAACTTTCTTGCTAGGTGTTACAGCAATTATAGGACACCTTGGTCTATATTTCGATACCATTCTAGCAGTATAACCACTTTGAGTTGCTGTTATTATTGCGGATACGTTTAATTTGTCTGCTGTGGTACATGTAGCAAGACTTATAGCATCTGATATATTTTCAAGAGACTCATTGTTTATTTTATCCAAAGCGGATCTGAAATCAATATTTGACTCTGCTTCAATGGAGATATTTGACATTGTTAAAGCGGATTCCAAAGGATATTTACCATTAGCACTTTCGCCACTAAGCATTATCGCATCAGTACCATCAAAAATAGCATTTGCTATATCTGAGGCTTCAGCTCTAGTAGGTCTTGGATTTCTAATCATAGAGTCTAACATCTGGGTTGCAGTTATAACAGGAATACCAGCCTTATTACATTTATGTATTATCATTTTTTGAACTATAGGAACTTTTTGAATTGGTAATTCGACGCCCATATCTCCTCTAGCAACCATAATACCATCAGAAGCTTCTATTATAGCGTCTATGTTGTCAACGCCTTCTTGTGTTTCAATTTTTGATATTATTTGAATATGTTCCCCACCATTTGCATTAAGTATTTTTCTAACATCTAATACATCACCAGCTTTTCTAATGAAAGAAGCGGCTACGATGTCGACACCCTGTTCACATCCAAATATTAAATCTAGTTTATCTTTTTCAGTTACTGCCGGTAGACCAATAGATATGTTAGGGACATTTATTCCCTTATGGTTTCCTATAGAACCAGAATTTAAGGCAGTGCAATTTATCTCAGTACCTTCAATTGAGTCAATTTTAAATTCTAGAAGACCGTCATCCACAAGTAGTGTGCCATTAGCCTTAATGTCATGGCAGAGGTCTTCATAAGAAACAGAACATCTTTCGCTATTTCCTAGAATCTCTTTGCCACAACTAAATACGAATTTTTGTCCCTTATCAATTATGGCGGTATCTCCTATGAAATTGTGAGTTCTAATTTTAGGACCTTTTATGTCAAGCATTATAGCAATAGATTTATTAAGTTTTTCCCTAAGACTTTTTATAAGATCAATTTTTATTTTGTGATCCTCATGTGTACCATGTGAAAAATTAAGTCGAGTAACATTCATGCCTATTTCCATGAGTTTTGTCAATATCTCCTCACTATCGCTAGCAGGACCAATTGTGAAAATCATTTTTGTTCTTTGCATAATTAATATCCCCTTTACTGTTTTAAGTTAATTCGCAAATTATATATTATATTGCAATACACATTAATTATGTGCAATTACAGCGAATTATAACCTTTTACTATTACGTATACATACGCTTGTTTTTGATAGAGACTTTTATTTTATTTAACTAAATTGTAACATAAATAAAGGAACTACAATAAAAATATCATCAGTAATTACCAATTTTTTTGAAGATAAAGACATCTATGCTAAAATGTTGTAAAATAAAAGTAAAGGAATTAAATTGGAGGATCATCAATGATAGATGTAGTGTGCAATCCTTAGAAAGGCACCAATTATTATATTAGATGAAGCAACTGCATCAGTAGATGTTGAGACAGAGAAAGAAATACAAGAGGCTATTGCTCAGCTAGCAGGCACAAGAACAATCGTAGCCATTGCTCATCGGCTTTCTACCATTCAAAATGCAGATTTAATTCTTGTACTTGAAGAGGGAAGAATTGTTCAAAGTGGTAGTCATCTACAATTAATGGAGCATGAGGGTCCATATAGACGTATGAATTTAGTACAAACAAAAAATAACATAGAAGTAAAACAACAAATAGAAGGAAAACAACAAATAGTGATTAATTAGTTCGAAATTAAAATAAAAATACTGCACTTAGGGGGACCCAGTGCAGTATTTTCATTTTTATCAATTTCGATTTGTTTTTATCTTAAGGTGGTACATCTAAATTATAGACAATTTTATAAATATTATTCAGTTTTATTATAAAATAATTGTTACTACTAAATTATTTAATTAATCCATCTGCTACGTTAACGATAAAGTCTTGGATATTTGTAACTAATGTTTTAACTTCTAATGTACCTCTATCGGATAATTTGTTAACAGAGAATTCTTGTATATCTATAGAATATATGTATACTGGCCTAACAATTCCATCTTTTACAGTGTAAGATGGAGTCATGTTTCCTGCAGCTATTGTATGAAGTACTGAGGATAAACATATCAGCATAGTTGCTTTTCTAGTATGTTTTCTCATAGCATCTTGAGATTCATACACATTATCATAAACATTTGGTAACGTATATCTATCACGTACACTACCAGCAAGTACTAAAGGAACATCATTTTCAACGCAAGCTTTTAATATACCATCTTTAACTTTACCTGAATTTATTAGCTCTTTGAGCGACCCAAAGCGTCGAGCATCATTTATTGTTGCAATATAGTTATAATGAGCAGTTTCGCGGGACTCAAAGGTATCTTGACCTGATATTGTTTTGAACATTGCTTTTTCTAAATCGTAAGTAGCCATGGTATTTCCAGATAAAACAGCGTGAACATATCCATTTTCCACTAAGGAGGCAAAGGCAGCTCTTGATTTATCATCTAATGCAATTGAGGGTCCTAAAACCCAAACTATTTTTCCAGCATGTTCTTTTTCATATTGCATAATTTTATATAATTCATCGTAATCTCTAGAGAAGGCTGTTTCTCTTGATCTTCCACCTCTAAATGCAAAGGTGTCTATATCTACGCTATTAATAGCAAAACCTCTAGTATACATATATATACCTTCACTTCCATCTTCGGTTCTTCCTACTACAACCATATCATGAACTTTTAAATTTCTGAATTCAACAATTTGAATAACATTATCACCATTATAATTAAGAAGAACGATTGCTACACTATCCATACGGCTTTCAGTAGCTAGTACCCACTTTCCTTTAATCTTAAAATATTCTGGGTATATTGATAATGCATGATAATTTTTATGAGCAACGCCTTCTTTAGTTACTTCTTCAATTTTACAGTCTGGGGCATTAGCAAGAAAATCTAACGAGAAATCCGGTGGTGTGAACTTCGGCAATTTAAAAGTCATTTAGAATCTCCCCTTAATAATTTAATAATGTATTTTATCGCAAGTTTTTTTGAACATTTACAACAAAATCTTGAACATTTGTAACTATTGTTTTAATAGCTATATATTCTCTAGCAACTGATACTTGATTAACAGCATACTCAGAAATATCTATAGAATAAAAATATACTGGTCTTACTTTTTCATGATCAGCTCTATAAGAAGATGCTAAGTTTGCAGTAGCTACGGAGTGAAGAACCGTTGCAAGACAAATTATTACTGTTGCTTTATCTGTTACTTCTTTCATAGCATCAAGGCCATAAGATATATTGTGATAAACTGATGGAAGTGGACCGTCATCCCTTATAGATCCAACAAGAACTATAGGTATATTCTTGTCTAGACAGGTTTTCATAAATCCATCTTTTATATCTCCTTCATCAAGTAATTCATCTATAGAACCTGCGCGTCTAGCCTCATTTATTAAGTCTAAGTGGTTATAATGACGCATTACAACAGATTCTTGAGTATATATATTTTGACCCAGTGCCGTTTGAAATAATCCACCCTCGAGATCATGAGTTGCCATAGCATTACCAGCCATAAGAGCATTTACATACCCTGTTTGAGCAAGTTCTGATAAAGCTGCTCGTGTATCATAGTCAAAAACCACAGCTGGTCCTAGAACCCAAACTATACACCCATTATTTTGTTTTTCATATTCTAGTAATTCATATAATTCTTTATAATCACTTGAAAATGATGATTCTACAGATCTGCCACGTCTTACCTTTGGCAAGTTATTAAATCCATTAGTATACTTGTATATACCTTCACTTCCATCTTTAGAATTTCCTAAAATAACTTTATCTAAAACTTTAAGGTTTCTAAATTCCACAATTTCTACTGTGTTATTACCTCTAGCAACAGCAGCACATTCTATGGAGGTTTGGGTAGGAAGCACCCATTGTCCTTTAATTTTAAAATATTCAGGAGATATAGAAGTTATTAAGAATCCAGCAGGCGCAACTCCATCTTTTTTAACTTCACTTATTATTACATCAGGAGCGTTTGTAAGAAAATCTTGAGAAAAATCTGGTGGTGTGAACTTTGGTAATTGAAAACTCATTTTAACGTTCCCCTTTTAAAGTAATGTGTTTATTTATTATTCAATTATAGTTATATAGTTATATAGTATAATTATAACATTATGACTGTAAATAGTAAAAATAGCAAAGAGACAGCTGCAAAAAAAAATAAGAAGAGTTCACTTAACGAACTCTCCTTATATATATATATAAATATTTAATTCTTAATTAAGTAAAGAATAGTAATTTTAAAATTAGGTATTTCATTTTGTATTTACATATTTCAAGACCTCCTATTTATAAAATTGAACTAACCTCTAAAAACTTTATAATTTTAATTTGAAACATTGGACTATCCCCTTTCTATAAGCAATTTTTTTAGTTTATCTAATGAGGGTAATTATCTTTGTGGAATCACTTCCACTAGTTGAAGTAATTAAATTATGATGCTTTGTTTATAAAATAATAATACCATAGTAATTTATATTTGTAAAGAATTATTTTTAATTAATAATAAATATTACTTACAGTATTAAAATTTATAATATATAGCTTAATAACAACATTATGTTAAGTGCGGCCACTATAAGTCCTATAACCCAAAGAGTGATTTTATCAAATCTACTGTTAGCATACTTGCCCATAACTTTTTTAGAAGAAGTTAGATATATCTGAAGGAATATAGTTATAGGAAGTTGTATACTTAAGAGCATTTGTGAGTAGATGAGACCTTTAAATGGTTCAGTTATAAAAAATATAACTATTGCAGCGCCAACTAAAGTAATGCCTACACCTAGCTTGGTATGAGTATCATTAATATCATATGGTTCTCCAAACATACCTGCAAAAATACTACCACCGGCCATTCCTGCAGTAACTGATGAGGATATTCCTGCAAAGAGTAGAGCTAAAGCAAAGACAACTGATGCAGTGCTTCCAAGTAATGGCGTTAGCATTTGCTGAGCTTGATTAAGCTGCGTAACTTGAACTTTCTGCGAGAAAAAAGTAGCAGCAGCAATAAGTATCATTGCACTATTTATAGCCCAACCTACTATCATTGAAAAAAAAGTATCCATGAATTCATATTTGAGTTGCTTTTTTATTACATTCTCATCTTTTAGATTCCACTGACGACTTTGTATTATTTCTGAGTGAAGAAATAGATTATGTGGCATTACAACTGCACCTAGAACACTCATTATTACTGGAATAGATCCCGTAGGAAAAGACGGTTTAACCCAGCTTATCATAGCTTTTCCCCATTCGATATGTACAAGGCTTAATTCGAATATAAAAGATATTCCTATTATAGAAACAAAGCCAATAATCCATCTTTCTAGTTTTTTATAAGAATTTGTAAAGAGCATCCACAAAATCAAACATAAAACTAGAACTGTTCCAAGCTTTATAGGTATACCAAATAGCATATTTAAAGCAATAGCACCACCAAGCAATTCTGCAAGGGCAGTAGATACTGCAGCTAGCACAGCAGAGCCAAGCACTAATTTGTTAAGTCCCGGCTTTAATGTGGCAGTAGATGCTTCTGATATGCAACTACCTGTAACAATTCCAAGATGGGCAGCATTATGTTGAAGCACAATAAGCATAATAGTTGAAAGGGTTACCATCCAAAGTAGAGTATAACCAAAATCAGCACCAGCGGAGACGTTTGCTGCCCAATTTCCCGGATCTATAAAGCCTACGGTTACAAGTAACCCAGGTCCGATATATTTTAAGAAATCTAAGGCCATAAATTTAGGTTTATGGCCTTTTTTTGATAGTAGTTTAGTAAATGAAAAACTCATGATAACACATCCGTCCTTTATTATTGTATAACATATATTATATAGTAATTATTAGTTAAATCAACATTAAAGGGCAATTAGTAAAATAAAAACAATATGTTAAATGATTTGTAATATATAAATTGAGATAATAATATGACATAACATTGTCAAGGTTTTATTGTATAATAATTTAGAGGTGATTGTATGCAGATAAATAGGTTATTTGGAATTATATATATCTTGCTCGATAGAAAAGTAGTAACTGCCAAAGAGTTAGCGAAGCACTTCGAAGTATCATCAAGAACGATTTATAGAGATGTTGATACTTTGAGCTCAGCAGGAATACCAATATATGCAACCCAAGGGAAAAATGGTGGAATAACACTATTAGAAAATTTTGTGTTAAATAAATCAGTGCTTTCTGAAAATGAACAGAATGAAATATTAGTTGCTCTTCAAAGTCTTACGGCAACTGGGTATCCAAGTATTGATATAACTCTTTCAAAATTAAGTAGCTTGTTTAAAAAAGGAGATAATAATTGGATTGAGGTGGATTTTACAAACTGGGGTAGGTTGTAAATTAAATCCACATAACCATTCCACAGGGTGTGACCTTTGCATAAAAAAGAACCTTAAAGCTAGGGAAATTCCAAGCTGTTTTTTTAAACTAGTCAATGAAGATATATCTAAACTTAAAGAGTTTACAATTGAAGAATTCGTTAAGTTCTTTATTCAAAACAAAGGGCAATAATTAGGGAGGCGATTGCATAAATATTGAGATATAGAGGAAATTAGAAATTAATGTAGAATTATAGTTTATGAAAACTTAAGAAGTTTAGAGTAGAGTAATATTATTGAGGGGGAGAGGTTAATGTATTATATTTATGTAGTTATTGGGATGGTATTTGTTATTGCTGTGGGTATATTAGTACTAAAAAGTAGATCAAATGATGAAAATGAAAATAACATGAAAATCATGGAAATAATAGAAAAAACCGAATATGTAATTGATATAACCGATAAGTTTACTAAAGATGATTCCAAATATATAAAGCCTATTTTTACCATGGTATCTAATGAAAATGGTACTAAAGTGAAGTCAATATTTGGTAAGGCACTAGATGGAGATGGAGAGATAAATATTAAAGACGCTGAAGGAATCATGATTGACATTATAAATGAGGCGTTAAAAAATAGAGCATTTATGGAGTGTTTTATAGATGGAAATTGTTCAAGTGAAGAAAAACTGATAGCAGATAATCTTAAAAGAGAGACAAAATCTATTTAAATGGGTATTTTAACTGATAAAAGGGAGTTCATATGAACTCCTTTTAAAATAGTTTATCTATATATTTATCATGTACTTTATATAACATAGTTACCGTAATTATAGCACCTGTTAGTGCCCAAAACATATCCCATTGTGCATCCCATTTATCACCCTGAAGACCTAAAAAAGACTCCCCTGATAATGAAGATACTCCCCATTCTATAAGTTCATAAAAGGCACTTAATGATAAACAAATACAAATAACTAAAATACCTAATATTATTCCTTTCTTAAGCTTTAACTTTCGTATTAATATTTCTCGTACAATAAAAGCTGGTATAAGCCCTTGTACAAAGTGTCCTACCCTATCATAATGATTTCTCCTGAGTCCATATACTTCTTTTATCCAATTAAACAAGGGCACATCGCCATATGTATAATGTGCTCCAATTAGCATTAAGCTTATTAGAATTAAAATAAGTATATACACAAAATTTGTGAATCGAAACTTTTTATAAGTGAATATTAATATAATAACCCCTATAAAAACTGGAAAAGCCTCTAAAAGCCATACAAGATAACTTTTAGGTTTAATAGCTGATAAAACAAAAACTATATTAGCTAGTATTAATAAAATAATATGTATTTTACCTGTCTTATTATCTTTTTTAGCTCCATTCATACTTTTATACTCCCATTTCTACATTATATTATCTTCGTTTTCTTATTATATAGGTTTTCCTATTGAAGCTAATCTTTATACCTTTATTTTAAAATTATGTGATAAAAATTATAAGAAATAGTTATATAACAATTATAAAAAGATATATAATGAAAATATCAGTAATTAGGGAGGCGATTGTATGGAAATTGAGGAGGTTATGTTGTATTTAGAGGAGCATGGAAGTGAGCAAAACCGTCGAATTTATTGGAATCACGGTGTGCCAGATCCTAAATATGGAGTTAAAGTATCAGATCTTAAAAAACTTCAAAAGATCATAAAAAAAGATATTGAATTTCTTTAACATATTCAGAATTTTAACTTATTAACTAATATTGCTATAAAATCTAAAATATTATAGATTTTTGTACTTGACGTTGATATAATAAAAATAGCATAAATAACGGCTATACTATTAGGTAACATCTTGAGAAGGGGGGGTATTTATGGGGTCAAGTACAAATGAATTAGTTGAGTTAATTAGTAATATTAAATTTATAGAAAAAACATATGATATGATGAGGATAGTAGATCCAGTAAATAAAAAAATATTAGAGTATGTAGAAAATATAATTACAGAAACAGACATAACTTGTCATAGCTATTGGAATAAAGAAAGTGTCTGCGATAATTGTGTTTCATTAAGGGCATATAAAGAAAATGATGTTTTTATAAAAATTGAATACTATAATGAAAAAATATATATGGTTTCAGCAATACCTGTTACAGTAGGAGACATAACAGTAATTATTGAGTTGTTTAAAGATGTAACTAATAATATGGCTGTGGTAAAGAAAGATAAAGGTGTGGAGGTTGATATTCACGGAATTATAAATCATGTTGATATTCTTCTGTTTAAAGACCATTTAACTGGTGTATATAATAGAAGATTTATAGATGAGAGATTGCCAGTGGATATTATTAATAAATCAGTACATGGTCAAAAATTATCATTAATAATGGCGGATATTGATTTGTTCAAAAACGTAAACGACCGATATGGACATTTGGCGGGTGATTTTATTCTCAAAGAAATTTCAGACGTTTTAGCCAGTTGCATTCGTACAGGGAAGGATTGGGTTGCGAGATATGGTGGTGAAGAGTTCCTAATAAGTCTACCAAAGGCTGATAATAACAAAGCTGTCGAAATTGCAGAAAGAATGAGAAAGAAAATTGAAGATAGTGTTTTTAAATTTGGGGATATAAATATTAGGGTAACAACGAGCTTTGGTGTACATACTTTAGCAGATAATGATAATTCAAGCATATCAACAGTAATTAATTTTGCTGATGCAAATTTGTATAGAGCAAAAGAAGCTGGGAGAAATAGGGTTATGTCCTCATTATAAGAATGCCTGGCCACAGAGATTGTGCAAAGCAATCTATTTGACTAGCTCACTTCCAATATAATATTTGTTAAAATAAATTAAGGAAAGTAAGCTTACTTTCCTTAAAAGTTTTTATAGTATAATTGCTATTTTAAAAAATAGACTATTTGTTATATAAATCTTCATTTTCAAACTTATTGCCTATTACAACTCCCAGCGCTACATCAAGAATACTACGGCTTAATAATCCATCTAATTCTTTAAGCTGGAAATTCACTATGCTTTCATTCCATAATACATTGTAAACCTTAGATGCAATTTCAATATAATCGCCTTCATATACATCAACTCCATTAGCATCAGCTAAGTATACCCATTGGAGCAATTCAAATTCCTCAACTGGTCTCCAAGTCAAACCAGGAAGCTTCACAGCATCTGGAACGAAACGTTGTGAATCAAAAGTCATGCCTTGCAATTTATTCATTTTCTGTTTTAAACCATCCCAAACTCTAAACTTTAATTGCTTCAATTTAAATTACCAGCCTTTCTTTATTTGTCGAATAATATACTTTAATAGTAGCGTATACTGGTATTATATGCAACTAATTGAAAATTAAAGATTTGATTTTTTATTTAAGTGGTAACCACTTTAGTACCTTTTGTATTTGTGCATCCCAATAACCCCATTCATGAATGCCGACGCCTTCTTCATAAGTGTAGTCAAAATCTTTAGATTTTATAAAGTTTTTAAATTTTATATTATCTTCGTATAAAAAGTCCTCAGTACCACAACATTGATACAATTTTGGTTTTCTTGCACAGGACTCTAAATTGCTTGCTAAGAAAAAAAGATCATTTTCACTTCCTTCAAATGAAGAAATATCGCCAAAGATATTTGAGAGCTCCATTTTAAAATCCTCATCTGTTTCACTTATAAGTGAAGTGTTCATATTAAGTGCGCCAGATAAACTTGCACCGGCAGAATATTTATCAGGATATGAAAGCGCTGCTTTAAAAGCTCCATAACCTCCCATTGACAGCCCCGCTATAAAGTTATCTTCACGTAGGCTTGATATAGGGAAAAAAGAAGCGACTATTTCAGGCAATTCTTCTGTAATATAAGTCCAGTATTTGTACCCATGTTTCATATCGGTATAAAAACTCCTGCCAGCGTTTGGCATTACAACAGCGAGTCCCATATCAGCCACATATCTTTCGATAGATGTATTTCTTTGCCAAATTGTTTGGTCATCAGATAATCCATGCAGTAGGTATAAAACCGGATATTTTTCTTTCTTTTTTGAACCAGTCACTCCTATTTGTGTTTTTGTGTTTTGTGGAAGTATAACTGTTATTGAGGTAGATATACCTAAAGTTTCCGAGAAGAAATCACAATGTATTAAAGCCATTAAAATACCACCTTTCATTTTAAAAATATTCATAAAATTTAGAATAAAACACAAATAGACATTATAAAGTACATCATACTACATTTAAACATTAAATTCTACTCGGCATAATGATTAATTTTGTGATATAATTCATTAACAAAATAAATTGTGTTAACATTTTATTTAAAGAGAACGGAGGAAAATAGAATATGAGTATGAAATATATAAAGAAAATACCAACGGCTACAGAAATTATGGAAGAAATGCCTCTACCAAATCACATTAAAGAGATTAAAAAAAATAGGGATATGGAGATAAGGAAAGTTTTTGAGAATAAATCTGATAAGTTTCTCCTTATAATAGGACCATGCTCGGCTGACAATGAGGACTCAGTGTGTGAATACATAGGAAAGCTTGCAGAGGTTCAAGAAAAAGTAAAAGATTCTATTATTATTGTACCTAGAATTTATACAAACAAACCGCGAACTACAGGTGAAGGATATAAAGGCATGGCTCATCAACCAGACATAAATAAAGAACCAGATTTGGATGCAGGATTAAAGGCAATTAGAAAACTTCATTTAAAAGCATTAAGTGAATATCATATGCCTGCTGCAGATGAAATGTTATATCCAGAAAATTATACGTATCTTTCAGATTTATTAAGTTACCATGCAGTTGGAGCTCGCTCAGTTGAAAATCAGCAACATAGATTTACTGTAAGTGGTATTGATATGCCCGTAGGCATGAAAAATCCAACTGGCGGAGATTTAACTGTAATGCTAAATTCAATTAAAGCAGCGCAGATTGAACATACTTTTATATATGGAGGATTTCAGGTCGAAACATCAGGAAACTCACTTGCACATGCTGTTTTGAGGGGCGCTGTGGATTCTTATGGTAGAAATATTCCGAATTATCATTATGAAGATTTAATACATGTTGCTAAAGAATATGAAAAACAGCAACTTCTAAATCCTTCTATTATAATAGATACTAATCATGCGAATTCAATGAAGCATTATGAAGAACAACCAAGAATAGCTAGAGAAGTGTTAATGAGTAGGAAATATGATTCACTACTCAAAAAAATGATAAAAGGATTTATGATTGAAAGTTACCTTGTGCAAGGTAAACAAGATGTAGGGTGTGGTACTTATGGAAAATCTATAACTGATGGATGTTTAGGATGGGAAAGCACCGAAAGACTAATTTATTCTATTGCTGAAAATTTATAATAAAATGAAAAATACTGATTTTAAGTATAAAAATTATTTGCAGATTTTAAAAGAAGAGCTAATACCATCCATGGGGTGTACTGAACCAATTGCAATTGCATTTGCTGCAGCAAAAGCTAAAGAAGTATTAGGATGTGTTCCTGAAAAAGTTATTGTAGAAGTAAGTGGGAATATTATAAAAAATGTTAAAAGTGTTATAGTTCCTAATACAGGCCATTTAAAAGGAATAGCGGCTGCAACAGCTGCTGGGATTATAGGAGGTAAGTCTGATAGGAAACTAGAAGTTATTTCAGATATAACACAGGCGGATAAACAAAAAATTAAAGAATATTTATCGACTTGTTCTATTGAAGTTAAGCATATTGATACACCATTTATATTTGACATACAGATGAATGTATTTTATAAAGATTCATATGTAAAAGTAAGGATTGTAAATTATCATACAAATATTATTTTGATTGAAAAGGATGGTGAGATACTTTACCACAAAGAGACAATTACTTCAAAAGAAGAAGGTCTTAGTGATAAGGAATTACTTAGTGTAGAAGATATTGTTGATTTTGCAGATTCTGTGGATATACAAGATATAGAAGATATTATAGGTAGGCAGATTGAATTTAATTCAAAAATTGCAGAAGAAGGATTAAAAAATAATTATGGCGCGAATATAGGAAGCGTTCTAATTTCAACATATGGCTGCGATGTTAAAGTAAGAGCCAAGGCGAAGGCGGCGGCAGGGTCAGATGCCAGAATGAGTGGATGTGAGTTGCCTGTGATTATCATTTCAGGTAGTGGTAATCAGGGAATGACAGCTTCACTTCCAGTTATTGAGTACGCAAATGAATTAAAAGTTTCAAAAGAAAAACTTTATAGAGCTTTGATTATTTCGGATTTAGTTACAATACATCAAAAAACTGGTATAGGAAGACTTTCAGCATATTGTGGTGCTGTTTGTGCAGGAGCAGGAAGTGGAGCAGGTATTGCTTACCTTTATGGGGGTGGATATAGAGAGATTTCTCATACAATTGTTAATGCATTGTCTATAGTTTCTGGAATGATTTGTGATGGTGCTAAAGCATCATGTGCGGCTAAAATTGCGGTAGCTGTAGATGCTGGAATTCTAGGGTGCTATATGTTTAAGCAAGGCCAGCAGTTTAAGGGCGGCGATGGTATTATAAAAAAAGGTGTTGAAGCTACTATATCAAATGTTGGCAAACTTGCAAAAGAGGGAATGAAAGAAACTGACATACAAATAATCAAAATTATGATTGAAGATTAAAAAGGAGTTCACTTATGAACTCCTTTTTAATTGCTCTATATATTATAACATATCAAACTTTCTCAAATGTCAGATTAAATGTTAATAGGATATCTATTGCAGAATTTAATAATGATGATGTAACCGCTATTAATAGTGATTAGTGATTACACCACTATGAATAAAAGCTAATTTGAAAAATGAATTTGGTATAATGAAAAAATCAATTAGTAAGACAATTTCTAATGTTTCAGGAATGCTTGAAGAAGTAAAGACTTCAACAAATGTTTTGAATATACAAGCTGAAAATTTATTAGGGGCTTCTGAAGAAATGTCATCTTCAGCACAGGATATTAATGAAGCGGTTCAAGGGGTAGCTGTTGCAGCAGGTCAGCAATCTGGTGATCTTATGAATGTAAAAACTTCATTAGATAATTTCGCGGACTCATTAGATAAGATAACTTCATCAATCAACGACGTAAACGTAAATATACACGTCATTAGCACAATGTCTGAGGATAGTAACTCGAAGTTAGAGTTTCTATTTGATTCCACTAAAACTGTAAATGAGTCCTTTGATACAGTTAGGACTAAAGTTATAGAATTAGACAACCATGTTGGACAAGTAAATGACATAACAAATATTATAAATTCAATTGCTGAACAAACCAATTTATTGGCATTAAATGCTGCAATTGAATCTGCCCGTGCAGGTGAGGCTGGTAGAGGATTTTCTGTGGTTGCAGATGAAGTTAGAAAGCTTGCAGAACAATCTAAAATGTCCGCTAACAATATAAGTGGATTAATTTCTAGGATTAATGACGAAGCACGACTTGCGGTGAAGACTACAGATTCAGGTAAAAATAGTTTGAATGATCAAACAGTACTCATTGAAGATTCTATAAAATCATTTACTTTAATATTTAAGGCAATAAATACTATATTGCCTAGTGTTGAAGATATAAAAAAATCAATTGAAAATATAAATGTTGAGAAGGAACTAATTATCTCAAAAACATTAGATATTTCTGGAGTATCAGAAGAAAATGCGGCTTCATCAGAAGAGATAGCAGCTTCAATACAGCAAATAAATACATCGTTTGACGAGGTATCAGAATCAGCTCAAACTCTATCAGACTTAACAAACTCTAGGATGAATGAAGTTAATAAATTTAAGGTGTAGTTATTACTAGACATCTTAAAGAACTTAATAAATATGTAAATTATTACACGGCAAAAACTGGTACTACATTTTCCGAATTAAATGAAGGTAAAAGATGGATTGTTCCTAGTCAAGTAGGATGGGACATGAATCAGAGAATTACAGGTGGGATACCTAAAAATTATGGAGGATTTATGCTAGATAATACTACATTAGTAGCAGATGCTCAGTATATGACTATGCCTAAAGGACTTAGCGCGGATAAAAATGAAGTAGTATTAAAACTAATGAAATGGCTTATGACACCAGAAATGCAGGCAATAACCTATGATAGCGGATAATAATAATAAAACTGCTGGCAAAGTGATTGTCAGCAGTTTTATTATTAAATCCATTATAGTATAAGAAGTCATGCTTCTATTCAGCAGCTTCAGCAATTGCCTTAGTTTCATGAACTGTACCCTTTGGATGCTGAGGTGGAGCATAAATGGAGTACAATTTAAGTGGTTTATTACCTGTATTAATTATGTTGTGCCATTTTCCAGCAGGTATAATAATTGCGAAGTCATCATAGACTTTTTCTTGGAAATACAATCTATCTTTTCTATCCCCCATTTTAACAAGCCCTTCTCCTTCCTCAATACGTAAAAATTGATCAAGGTCTGGATGAATTTCTAAACCTATGTTTTCGCCAACCTTAATGCTCATTAAGGTAAGTTGCAAATGGGTTCCTGTCCATAAAGCGGTACGAAAAGTATTATTTTGCTTAGTAGCTTCATCGATATTTACTACAAACGGTTCTGGGCCATAATCCTTTAATTTAATTAAAACTTCATCCTCTGATTCATCAGTAAAAGGAATATTCTGATTGTTAAGCTGGTTGGAAAAGTTTGAGTTATAAATTGGTTGGTTACCACAGTAAGGGCATGGATACATTTTACAAATATTATACATATTTTGATTATACATTTGATTGTTGATGTAATAAGGGCATGGATATATTTTATTCACATTGCTCATTCCTTTCATATGTTTATAAAATTATCATATGCACTATGTTTAGAGAATGTGATTGTAAGTGATAATATAATGCTGCATAGTATAATGTGAACAATATAGGCAAATAATATAAAAAACTTAAAAAATATTATAAATTATTATATACTTGGGAGTTGATTTGTAAGTGGCAGATATGTGGATGTGTATAAGTAACATAAGAGGCGCTACAGAAGGTAAAGTATTTTCAAGTTATGGGGAGATCTTTCAAGTGATTGATAAAACTAGATTAGCTAGCATGGATAAACAAATAAAATTGTTTGTTAATAAAGAAGAAATCAGTAATTTCTTTAGGAAAATAGAAAATAGCTATTCAGTTTATGGAGTATGGACTATGAAGGGTTGTAATAATTTATTAAGGAAATTACTTAACTTGAAGTTAAAAAAGAAATTAGGTTATAGGAGAGTAAATCTAGATATTTTTGATAATATGACTCTCCATAGAATTTATACAGAATTATTATTATATATTTACAAAGTAAAGTCGGATGAACTCCTCATACAATTTTCTACTATAATAACATATCAATTAGAGTCATTAAACATGATTTATGATAATAAAGATTTAGTTGATTTCGATGAAGAGTTCGAGCAAACAATATTACAATTTAGGAAGATATATGAGTTCTGTAATTCAATAGAAGTGAAAGCTAAATCAATTGAATCTGATTATCGAGGTGAAATAATAAAAAAACTAATGGAAAAAAGAAAAGAGATAAATAAGCTAAATATATTGATGTTAGATGAAATTAGCAAGTGAATTATGAGTGTTAATTTATATTAGTTGTAGGTGCTACTCAAAGGGGCATTTGTGATGTATAATTAATTAGTAAAACAATAAGAAATATCTTTTAAATATATATCGTGAATATTAATTTAAAGGTATCGCTAAATATTAAAAAATAGAAAAAAGTGGGTAAAAATATGAAAAATGATATAAACAAAAATATGGAAATGATGAAAAAAATTATTGAAGAGAAAAAAGCTAAATCTTCTGCGCAAAAAAATTCTAAGAGACCATCTGTCCATGGAACACAAAGCGCATCAGCTGGTAATGGTGGGGGTTTAGTTGGTAAAAATAACAGGGGGCAATAAATTTCATGGCCATTGATGACATGAATAAGGGTAGTTCACTTTTAGTGAACTACCCTTATTCATATTTACAAATATTTAAATTTAATTAAGTAGAGAACAGTAATTTTTAGCCGTTTCTTCTAGCGTAAGGTGTAATAACATTTGGATTTTAATAACATTTTTTAAGGTTTGGTTCACTGTAGAGTCTAAACTAATTAACTCATCAATATTTGTAGCAAGAGCTATTCCACTTTGCATTAAATAGACTTTTTAAGAATCCATATTATAAATATTTGTGTTTAGTTTTAATCACAAGCATTTATAATGTGGATTCTTTTTTAAATAAGATATAAAAACACATCCAAATTCATTCGTCGTTTTACCCTTTTTAGCGGCATTTAAAGTTTATTATGCTATTTGTATTTTAAGGTAATAATAGTATAATAAAGTAAACGTTTATAATGGGGGGATAAGTATATGAACGAGATTTTAAAGCAAATTAAAAATAGAAAATCCATGAGAGTATTTAAAAATAAGCCAATTAAAGCTGAACTTAAAAAAGAGATATTAAATGCAGCATTTGAGGCTCCAACTGCTGGTGCAATGATGCTTTATAGCATACTTGATATTACTGATGAAAAATTAAAGAAACAACTATCAGTAGAATGTGATAATCAACAGTTTATTGAAAAAGCTCCTTTAATACTTATATTCCTTGCAGATTACCAAAGATGGTATGATGCTTTTGATTTGGAAAATTGCAACCCAAGAATACCGGGGGAGGGGGATATTCTTCTTGCTTATAGTGATGCAATAATAGCTGCCCAAAACACAGTGGTAGCTGCAGAATCTTTAGGAATTGGTTCATGTTACATTGGTGATATCATTGAGAATTGTGAAACCATTAGAGCGTTATTAGATCTTCCAGATTATGTTCTACCTGCTGCCATGTTAATTTACGGTTATCCTGTTGATCTTCAAAAGAGTAGAAAGAAACCGGTTCGTTTCGAAGAGCAGTATATAGTGCATGAAAATAAATATCACAGACTAGATAAGGAAGAACATATAGAAATGCAAAGATTAAGAAATGAAAAGGCAGAGTTTATAAATAAAGATATTAGCGAAGATATCAAAGCTCTATGCAACCGTAAGTATATGTCTGATTTTTCACTAGAAATGAACAGATCAGCTTCTGTTTATCTTAGGAAGTTTAGAGCAGAGTAATATATCACTTTAGGAGAAGTTTATGAAAAAGAATGCTAAAGCTGCAATAATTGATTCATTTAAACAATTATTAAACAATAAATCAATAGATAAGATTACAGTGAAGGGAATTTGTGAACATTGCGATGTAAACAGGCAGACTTTTTATAATCACTTTACTGATATTATGAATGTTTTTAAATTCATATTCTTTGAGGAATTATCAATGGAAATTGCACAAAACAGAACCTTCGAAAACTGGGGGAGTGGGTTTCTGGCTACAATGAAGTATCTCAAGAAAAATTCCAAAATGATTCTACATGTATATAATTCTTCTTATTGGTCTGAAGCCAATAACTACCTTACTGACATTTCTACCAGGTTACTAGAGGATGTAGTTGATGAGTGTGTTGATAAAATGGGAGTTAAGTTAAAGGAGAATGATAAACATTTCATAGTAAATTTTTATAGACATGTATTTAATGGGTTAATTATAGACTGGGTAAGTGAAGGAATGGATGAGGAACCAGAAATCATCCTTAAAAAACTTTCAATCATGATAAAGGGAAGTATTCCTCGCTCTGTGGCTACTTTTGTAAAAGAAGAAAAAAAGAATGATTTTTTTAATAGATGAAAGTGTCTAAAATAGACACTTTCATTTTTTTGTCTATTGAAAAGGATTAAATTGGATTATACAATATAGTTATAAAATGCCAATAAATATATTAAGGGGGCAATAATATGTTTGTTTTCAACTACGCAGATGGGGCATCAGCATTAAGTGTATGGGGTGTTTGGATATTTATTTTTATAGCACTTTTCGGTTTTAATGAAGTAGCTCGCAGATGGAAATATATTGGTTTTTTTAGCTTTGTTATTTTACCATTAATGCTTTCAATATTATGGTTTACAGTACTAAGGGATACAACTTATACGGATTGGTTTCATTTAGCAAAGGTGTATTCTTCTACAGCCGGATGTATAGGTTTTTGGTGCATCAGGCATGTTAAATTGAAAAATAAATTGACAGGCAAAGAGTGGAGATTATCTGATAAAAAATGGGCATTATGTTTCCCACCACTTATACTTGCTATCAACATTATGGAGGCGGTAATTCGTGATTTCCAAATCGGTATTCAATACCCCGGTGGAGGAAATTTAGTGGATGAGGCCATGTATGTACTTGGCGGTCCTTGGAATTTCATGAATGGTATAGCAGGTATATTAAACATCATAACTATAACGGGATGGCTTGGAATTTGCATAAAAAAACAGACAGCTAAAGATGGCAGTAAAGATATGTTGTGGACTGATATGTTATGGTTTTGGATAATAGCCTATGACCTATGGAATTTTGCTTATACCTATAACTGCTTGCCAGGTCATGCTTGGTATTGCGGGCTTGCACTACTAATCGCTCCAACCCTTTGTGCATTTACTGTGGGAAAAGGGGCATGGCTGCAGCATCGTGCACAGACCCTTGCCATATGGTGTATGTTTGCACAGACCTTTCCAGCCTTCATTGATAAGGGTGCCTTTGCTGTGGCCTCATCTTACAATAAAGTACCGCTATTTGTATTTAGTTTTGCGGCATTAGCGGTAAATCTATCAGTATTTGTATACATGATTTACAAAGTAGTTAAGACAAAAAGAAATCCTTATCTTGGTGAGCTTTATACAGATTTGAAGGCATATAAGGAAATCAAATCACTTGCGGAATAAATATCATAGTAATATTTAAGTTTGAGAGGTTTATTTGGACACATTGGCCTTTCTGTATATTGTTATCCTCAGAATAAATTTTTATAATATAGTTATAAAGAAATATTAGGAGGTATGTTCAATGTATTATAGCAATGGAAATTATGAGGCGTTTGCTCGCCCCTTAAAACCCGCTGATGTGGATAAAAAATCTGCATATTTAGTTGGTGCTGGTTTGGCATCATTGTCAGCTGCATGTTTTTTGGTTCGAGATGGTCAAATGAAGGGTGAGCGAATTCATATTTTGGAAGAACTTAGTATACCTGGAGGAGCTTGCGATGGTATTAACGACAGTCAAAAAGGGTTTATTATCCGTGGTGGGCGTGAAATGGAAAACCACTTTGAGTGCTTATGGGATTTGTTTCGTTCAATTCCTTCTATTGAGACAGATGGTGTTTCTGTTTTGGATGAGTTTTATTGGCTCAACAAGAAAGACCCAAATTATTCTTTGATGAGAGTAACACAAGGCAGAGGTGAGGATGCTCATACCGATGGAAAGTTTGGACTAAGTGAAAAAGCTTCAAAGGAACTTGTGAAGCTTTTTATGACCCGAGATGAAGACTTATATGATAAGAAGATTTCTGATGTGTTTACAGATGAAATACTAAAATCTAACTTCTGGCTTTACTGGAGAACAATGTTTGCCTTCAGAGATTGGCATAGCGCATTGGAAATGAAACTCTACCTTCAGAGATTTATTCATCATATTGGAGGTCTTCCAGACTTATCCGCTTTGAAATTTACTAAATACAATCAATATGAGTCATTAATTTTACCAATGGTAAAATACCTTGAATCCCATGGCGTTCATTTCCAATATGATACCATGGTAACAAATGTTGTTTTTGATATAAAAAATGATAAAAAGTTAGCTAAGAAAATTGTTTGCATGCATGGCGGCAAGGAAGAATGTATAGAGCTTACTAGAGATGATTTGGTGTTTATTACTAATGGAAGCTGTACAGAAAATTCTTCCCTTGGTGACGATAACAATGCACCCCAGGTTAATAATTCTACGGGTGGGTGTTGGGATCTTTGGAGAAATATCGCAAAGCAATCTTCAGCCTTTGGTAAACCTGATAAATTTTGCACAAATACAAAACAAACAAACTGGGAATCTTCAACAATTACCACACTTGACGATAAAATCCCTAAATATATAGAAAAGATTTGCAAACGTGATCCATTTAGTGGGAAGGTTGTTTCTGGTGGTATCATAACTGTGAAAGACTCGAATTGGCTTATGAGTTATACCCTCAATAGACAGCCTCATTTCAAAGAACAACCAAAAGACCAGATTGTAGTTTGGGTATACGGTCTATTCTCAGAGGTTCCAGGGAATTATATCAAGAAGCCAATGAGTGAATGCACTGGAGTGGAAATTACAGAGGAATGGCTTTATCATATGGGTGTTCCAGAATCTGAGATCCACGATATGGCTACAAAATCGGCTCACTCAATACCTTGTATGATGCCATATATTACTGCATTCTTTATGCCAAGAGCAAAAGGGGACAGACCTAAGGTTGTACCTGATGGAAGTGAGAACTTTGCTTTCCTTGGTCAGTTCGCCGATACACCACGTGATACGGTGTTCACAACGGAATATTCAGTGAGAACGGCTATGGAGGCAGTTTACACATTGCTAGACATAGATCGTGGTGTACCAGAGGTCTTTGCATCATGCTATGATGTCCGAGTACTTTTGGATTCTACAGTAAAGATGATGGATGGAAATAAGCCTGGCGATAAAAAACTACCATTTATCTTTAACTTTGTTAAAAAGCAAGGATTAAAGAAGATTTCAGGAACAGTCATTGAAGATGTATTGAAAAGATATAATATAATCTAACAATTATTAATGGGGGTGAAAATGCTATGGATGTTTATAAAATTCTTGAGATCAAGAAAAGTGTTTTTGAAGACAATGATAGACAAGCGGATTTGCTAAGGGAAGGATTAAAAAAAGAAAAGACATTTTTACTAAACTTAATGTCATCACCAGGTTCGGGTAAAACAACAACGGTTTTAAGAACAATAGAAGCTTTGAGGGATGAAATGAGTATTGGAGTTTTAGAAGCCGATATTGATTCAGATGTGGATGCTTACACTGTTGCACAGACTGATACAAAAGTAATCCAATTGCACACAGGTGGAATGTGTCATCTCGATGCAGATATGACCAAACAAGGTCTAGTAGGGCTTGGCACAGAAGGACTTGATTTTGTAATTTTAGAAAATGTAGGAAATTTGGTATGCCCAGCTGAATTTGACACTGGAGCAGTAAAAAATGCCATGATTTTAAGTGTACCAGAGGGGGATGACAAACCTTTAAAATACCCTTTAATGTTTTCCATTGTTGATGTTCTATTAATTAACAAGATGGATTCAATAGGCTTTTTTGATTTTGATTTAGAAGCCGTCAAAGAAAGTGTAAAAAAATTAAATCCAAATATCAAGGTTATCCCAATCACTGCTAAAACTGGAGAGGGAATAGATGAGTGGGCGCAGTGGATACGCACAGAAGTGAAAAAATGGAACACTATTTAAATCTTTTTTAGAGTAACCAGGTTTCGATTGAAAGGAGAAATAAATGTGGTAAAGAAAAAAGTACTTGAACTGGCCAATAAGATAAATGCTGGGATTACTAGCGGGATAGTAAAAGTAAAACCTACAGATCCAGAATATAGAATTCTAGAGCCCGTTGTTACAGATGAAATGGCAGAAATAGCACTTAAATTAGAAATTCGTAAACCTAAAAGCGTAAAGGAAATTGCAACTCTCTGCGGTAAACCAGCAGATGAGGTAGAAAAAATTCTATTTAAAATGGCAGTTGATGGTGTTATTAAATTAGAAGAGGAAGAAGGTGTTGATAAGTACTTCCTAGAGCTTTATGTTCCTGGTGTTATGGAATACATGGTTGCACATAAAGAAAATGTTGCAAAGTATCCAGTAATCGCTGAGTGTTTTGAAGAATATACAAGAAAATTAGGTGCATTAATGGCAGGAAACATTCCAATAGGAATGGGCGTAATGAGAGTTATACCAATTGAAAGCGCCATTGATGGGGATACAAGAAGAGCCTCTTATGAGGAAACTGCATACCTTCTTAATAAACATGAGGTGTTCTCTGTTGCAGATTGTGCATGTCGTACATCTATGAGAGTTATCGGTCAAGGTTGTGGACATACTGTTGAAGAAATGTGTATTCAGCTTGGACCAGCTGCTGAGTACTATATTCGTACAGGAAGAGGCAGAAAAATCACTAGGGAAGAGGCTATTGCTATTTGCAAGCAGGCTGAAAAAGAGGGTATGGTACATTCTATACCAAATTTATCAGGACCAGGGAATGCTCTTGCCATTTGTAATTGTTGCGGATGTTCTTGCTTTGGTCTTAGAAATACAACCTTCTATAAAAATCCTGATTGGTCAAGGTCAAACTATGTAGCAGTAGTGGATAAAGATAAATGTGTTGCTTGTGGAGAGTGCGTTGAGTATTGCCAAGCCAGTGCGGCAACACTAGGACAAAATTTATGTACAAAGAATCCTGCTCCCGCTCCTAAGGAAAAAGACACACCACGCGATACGAAGTGGGGAAAAGACAAATGGAATTTTGATTATCGTCATCGTAAATTCGTTGAGGAGAGTGGAACAAGCCCATGTAAATCTGAATGTCCAGCGCACATAGCTATCCAAGGGTATATCAAGATGGCATCTCAAGGTAAATATAGAGAAGCATTAGAACTTATAAAGAAAGAAAATCCATTGCCAGCAATCTGCGGACGTATTTGTCCAAGAAAGTGTGAATCTGCTTGTACAAGAGCAGATGTGGATGAAGCAATTGCCGTTGATGATATTAAAAGATTCATTGCAGAACAGGATTTAAATTCTAAGCAGCGTTTTGTACCTGAAAAGAATCTGCCAAAAGCAGAAAAAATAGCTGTAGTTGGGGCAGGCCCTGCGGGAATTTCTTGTGCTTATTTCCTAGCAATTGAGGGTTATAAGGTAACAGTGTTTGAAAAGCAAAAGGTGCTCGGTGGCATGTTAACACTTGGAATTCCGTCATTTAGGTTAGGAAAAGAAATAGTAAATGAAGAAATAGACATTTTGAAAGAATTAGGGGTAGAATTTAAAACAGGAATTGAGATTGGCAAGGATGTTCTTCTTCCAGAACTCAGAAAGAATGGCTACAGTGCATTTTATATAGCAATTGGTGCTCAAGCTGGTAGAAACATAGGTCTTGATGGCGAAAATGCGATAGGGGTAACAACAGGTGTAGATTTCTTACGCAAAGTAGGTTTAGGTGAAGATTTGAAAATGGAAGGACCAGCTATTGTAATTGGTGGAGGAAATGTTGCTATTGATGTTGCCAGAACCGTTGAAAGAATTGGTGCATCAAAAATAGATATGTATTGTTTAGAAAATAGACAAGAAATGCCAGCACTTGAAGAAGAAATTAATGAAGCATTGTCAGAAGACATTGCTATCAACAATTCCTGGGGTCCAAAACGAATTCTTCATGAAAATGGCCATGTTATCGGTGTGGAATTTAAAAAATGTATTTCTGTATTCGATGAAAATAGAAAATTTAACCCTAAATTCGATGAAAATACAACAAAGATTGTTAAAGCAAACAACGTGCTTATATCAGTTGGTCAAGGAATAGACTTAGGCGGATTATTAAAGGATTCCAAAATCGAATTAAATCCAAATAATACAATAAAAGCTGATCCAATCACTTTCCAAACAGGTGAACCTGATGTATTTGTCGGTGGAGATGTATTAACGGGTCCTAAGTTTGCTATAGATGCTATTGCGCTTGGAAAGCAAGGATCAATTTCAATTCATCGTTATGTTCATGGAGATAATTTGACATTATGCCGTGAGAGAGAATATCATGCTCTTGATAAAGAAAACTTAAACATGGATGGTTATGATCGCTTGCCAAGGCAAAGAGCCCTTCATGTAGAGGCAAGCAAAGCAAAAGAAACCTTTAAGGATTTGCGTGTTACATTTACGCAGGAACAAATAAAGAAGGAGACTGAGCGTTGCCTTAGCTGCGGTGCTACATTTGTAGATCAATATCAATGTGTAGGCTGTGGAGTTTGTACTACAAAATGTAAATTTGACGCAATTTCACTTATAAGAAAATATGACAGTTCTGGTTTAGATCTTAAGGCAATGAAACCTGCAGTTATAAAACATGTTATCAAACGTCAAGGGAAAATCGCAGTGAAAAATGCGAAAAAATTATTCTCATAATTAGTATTGATATTCTTTATATTTTGACAAGAGAGGTGAGTTAATTTGCATGAACTGGGAGTTGTATTTGAAATTATAAAAACTGTTGAAAATTTTGCAGAACAAAACCAATTAAAAAAAATCGATACATTGGTTCTTCAAATTGGTGAACTTTCATCGATGATTCCGAGATATATTGAAGCCTGTTACCCAGCTGCAGTGGAGGGTACGGTATTGCAAGATACGAAACTTGAAATTGAAGTTTTACCGGGGAATGGTATTTGCAAAAAGTGTAATAAAGTTTTTAATTTAATTGAGAATAGTAATACATGTCCAAAGTGCGGAAGTAAACATTGGGAGTTATTATGTGGGAAAGAGTTTATGATAAAGGAAATCATTGCATGCTAAAATAATATTTAGAGACTGATAAAAGGGGTGTTCATATTTATGAACCCCCTTTTATCAGTGCGCCCGGAATGGTTGTAGTTTATATATTAAAAACATAATTGTTAAAATATTAAGTTTGACCTCTTATTTCTTCTAGTTTAAAGTGTAATAACATTTGGATTTTAATAACATTTGTTAAGGTTTGGTTAACTGTGGAGTCTAAACTAATTAACTCATCAATATTTGTAGCAAGAGCGATTCCTCTTTGTATTTTTTCGCCTTCTACATTTATTATATGGGCTAATTCTATTTCTTGTAATGCTATTGATTCAATTATATCTGTTACTGCTTGTGATTTACAACGAGGGGTTACACCTTTATTTGAAATATGACATCTTTTGCAATCTTCATCAGAGACCCTCACATTAGGAGCGTGTAAATAATAATAATGGTTTCCACTTTTAATAATATCCATAATATACCTCCATTAAAGGACAATATTTATATGTTATATAATCATCAATTATTTTTTGAAACTATTAATATGGAACCAAGTTTAACTTTAAATTTAAACTTGATCCCCATAAATTGATACAGGTAGAGTCATTTACTAATATTCACACTCAGGTTCTTTTTTTGGAATAAATTTAGCTATCTCTTCTAATTTGAATTGTAATAACATCTGAATTTTAATAACATTTGTTAATGTATCTTTTATTGAAGCATTTAGTCTAACTAACTCATCGATATCACAAGCGAGTTCTTTTCCTTTTTGTATTTTTTCGCCTTCAGCATTTATTATATGAGCGAGTCCTGTCTCCTCTAATGCTATTGATTCGATTATATCTGTAATTGCTTGTTCCCTAGTTACTGGATATTTAGGTGCTTGAATTACTGGTGCTGACATATAAACATCTCCTATATATTTATTTTTTACGTATTCTCATTTAAATTGTTCAATCATTATTACAATAATATAATATGTAGCAACACTACTAATTGCCCTTGAATTTCACTTCGTTTAAAAATATAAAAGCCTCTTCATACAATCTACATAACCTTGGATTATAATACCAATATAGATTGTTTGGAGGTGTTATTATGGATTGTTCAACTTTAGTTCAATGTATTCATGAATGTATCGCACATGGCGTACGTGGTCAAGAATTAGCAAATTGTATTATGATGATGGTAAAGGCTAAATAGACTTTTTTAAATTTAACATTTATGTTACTTTAAAATAGAAATAAAGAATACTTTTTACTACAAAAGTATTCTTTATTTCTATTTATTTATTAGTTCATCGGTTATTCTCAAGATAAAGAGATCTATTTTGTTAAATTTAAAAGAACTATGTTATGATAAACATACAAAGAGGGCAACATATGATAAACTAGTAAGACTAACAAAACTTACGAGGAAGAATAGAGGTGTATTAAAATGGAATTTATCAATGGCATATTTAATAAAAAAACCCAAAATGTAATAAATGATTACATAAATAAACTTCCAGAAGATATACAGTACATAGATTCTTATATAGAGACAATGAAACCAGCCTTAGCGAAGAATAATATAACTACTGTTGAATTATTTTATTCATTTGATGGAAGAGAGTTATTCGATAAAATCAAGAATGAAAATTCATCGAAGAATATTTTAGTTCTATACAAAGGAAATATTGATAATGTAATCGCAAAAAATGGATATATAAATGTGTATCATTCAAAAAAAGGCAATTACTCTTTAGTTGTTTTTCAACATCAATTTATATATGAAGAATTATTTGGAGTTGAATTATGGAATGATGGAAGTTCAACACCTCAGAAAATACATGCATTTAACTGTTACATAGCAGAAAAAATTAATTATTTTGCAGGTATGAAATGTAAGGTTATGGGTATTGGTATTGGAAATATCAACAAGAAACAGTATCAAAATTTAATGGAAGATTATCACAACATAGTTAAGACACCATTAAATAAAACAACTCCAGGTAAAGTAGCAATATATACAGGAGTTGCATCAACAATTGGGGCCGGATTGCTTTTAGGTCTAAAGATATGGTCGAAAAAGGGAAAAAAATAATAAAGAAAATTATATGTTTAATAAAATAAGTCACGCTTATATTAGCGTGACTTTTTTATGCTATATTTCAGATAGTTTTTTTAAATGCTTTTCAGAAATTTCATTTATTTTATCCACTCTCAATTTATATTTTTTAGTATCAACAAGAAAATCTGTAGTTAACCATGTATTCACGATTTCAAGTGCTATCCCTGAACCAATTATTTTTGCACCGATACAAAGGACATTTGTATTAGAATGTGAACGTGCTAATTTTGCACAAAATGGATCTTGAAATAGATCATTTAAAATCAGTAAAAGGAACCAAGGCAATGCTCGTTATTGGTTCTCAAAGATGAATAAAGGATGGAACAGTTCCAAAGATACAAGAATTATTGAAACAAGCTAATATTGAAACTTCAATATTTTCAGGAGTTGAAAATGATCCTTCAGTTGCAACAGTTATGAACGGTGTTGAAGCTATGAACAATTTTAATCCTGATTTAATAATTGGTATAGGTGGGGGAACTCCAATAGATGCTGCTAAAGCAATGTGGATATTTTATGAGTATCCAGAATTCACTTTCGAAGAAGCTGCTAAACCATTTAACTTACCAGAGCTTAGACAAAAAGCTAAGTTTATAGCTATATCAACTACAAGTGGTACTGTGGTACAGAAGTAAATTTCTAAATATATACAAAAGGTATAGCTAATTAAATTAATAATTAGCTATACCTTTTATTTTTTATATAAATAAATAGATTTTAAGATTTATGATTTGGGTGATTGTAATTATCTACAAAATACTTTCCCCATTTATCCATTGCTTCTAAAATAGGAATTAAATCTTCTGCCATTTTAGTAAGTGAATATTCAACCATAGGCGGTACTTGAGAATAAACAGTCCTATGAACTAGTCCATCTTCTGGCATAGTATCACTTCCTTGTACCATAATTATATATGAAAGGTACTAGTGAAAGCAATTTTCAAAAATTCATTCATAAGACAAGTGGTTATTTTAAAATAGTTTATATTTTACCACTTACCTAAACTCATATGTCCTGCAAGCTCAGCCTTTGATCTTTGTTTAATAGTCCAAGCTTCATTTTTTGCTTGTGTAAAGGCTGCTAAACATTTAGGATCAAGATTATCTTCTATTCCTTCTTGACTAAGGAATGCTATTTTTTCTGCTAACGCTATGATTTCAATATGAATATCATTTGATTTATTTGAACGATAAATTTTTTCAGCTGCTTCGCTGCTCAATTCTTCAAATTTATTTGCATCCACACCACATTTAGGACAGTTTTCTGGAGCACCCTCACTTACATAACCACAAACAGTACATTTAAATAATTTTTTCATATTTATTCCTCCTATTATGTATATATATTTAATTTTGAACTAAGTAGAAATTAGTAATTTCTTATTAAATTCTATTGTTTATAAAGGAATAATAACATAGCAATTGGTATTTGTAAAGAATTGTTTTTAATTAATAATAAGTATTTCATAAGCGAAATAAATCATGAATTTCAGCAGTTATTCTTAACATAGTTTTTAGATTTATCAGATGAATATATGTAGCATACCATGTAATGATACATATAATATAGCATAATTAGTTACATAGTTTGTCACCATAGATAATTACTTAAATTTAAAAAGGTGGTGAGATTATGCAACTAATATATTTATTTACCATAGCATTTCTTAATAGTATAGATAATATAGGTGTAGGAGTAGTATATAGTGTGGCAGGTGTAAAAGTTAAGTTATTTAGTAATATAATATTGGTTGTACTTGCTTTTGGAGTTTCTTTTATTGCTGCACTTTCTGGAAAATTATTATCTAACTTTCTTAGTGAGGAAGCATGCTCGATTATAAGTATGCTAATTTTAGTAATCATGGGAGTCAACATGATATTATCAGCCTACAATAAGAAATTAAATGTTGATACTCATAAAGTTAAGGAATTAAAATATAAGGAAGCATTATATGTAGGTGCTGCCTTAGCATTTGATGATATAGGCAGTTCAGTTAGTTCTGCATTGATAGGATATAGTCCATTTATGATATCTCTTCCGTTCTTCATAATTAGCTTGGCAATTTTCTTTTTTGGTAATTATACATTAAAGTATACTACCAAATTCAAATTAGGGAATATACCTACTATTGTAGCTGGGGTTATGATGATTTTATTAGGTATAAGTCAAATTTTTGGATAGTAACAAATAAAAACCACTGAAAGTTTGGTTTTCAAACTATTTCAATGGCTTTTATTTGTTACTATTTATTAAAACTTACAAGTATAAATAGTTCTATTTTGATAAGCGGTGTAAACATACTTAATTTATGTTAATTATGGTATTATTAAGTAGGTATTAATATTCTGGATGTAAGATAACAGTAATTGATTCAAATTTAAATCTATTCTAATATTATATTTCTAGTAAAAGAAGCTGAAATGGAATATTAAAAGGAGATAAAGAAAGGAGTAGTTATGATTATGAGGATTAGTACCTTGAATTTATTATCAAAAGATGCTTCAAAAAATCTTAGAAACAATGCTACTAGTAGTATTAGCTCAATTGCTTCAATAATGGCAACGCTATTTATCTTAGGAATATTTGTGCTATTCATGTTGAACCTTAAAATGGGCATAATCGGAATATATTCTCAATTTGGATTACGGGTTACTTTAAAAGATAATATAAAAATTACTGACCGACAAAATATATATAAAAAAATACAAGCATCAAATCTTGCAACCGATATTACTTTTGAAAAGAATACTCCTCTACCAGACTCATATACAATTAAAGTGAATGGAGCGGATGGTATATCTAAAATAATTTCTCAACTTAAGGGCGTCCAAGGTATAAATAAAATTAACAGTGGTCAAAATGTTCCTATGAATATTTTGGGAATGATTAAAATGATTCAATGGTTAGGAATGATACTTTTCATTATACTTATGATAGCAACTTTTTTGTTAATTAAATGGACAATAAAACTTACAATATATCCAAGACTTAATGAAATTAATATAATGCAATATCTTGGTGCAACAGACGGGTTTATTAGAGGCACATTTATTTTCGAGGGAATGATAACTGGTTTTTTAGGAGCAGTGTCCGCAGTAATAGCAATTTACTTCTTATATAGTTTTGCATATAGACAATCAAATTCTTATTTTGCTACAAGATTCATTAGTTTTATAGACCCATCTTTTATATTCACAACTATATCATGGAGTTTTATACTTATTGGAATAATTCTTACTAGCTTAGGAAGCATTTTTGTTATAAAAAAATTCTTGATTATATGATTTAAATCATCTATTATATTGATAAAGTCCGAAATGATTGTATTAGATAAAGTGGTTAAATATTATACAGGGAGCAGGGGAGTAAAATGAGTTCTAACAGACATTTAAAGTTTTCATTCAATATAGGTAAAACTAAGCCAAACAGTATTAGAAACAAGAAGACTCCATGTCCATTTTGTAATCGAGAAGCGTTAACGGATATTATAGATGAAGACGGACAATTCATTTTAGTGAAAAATAAGTATCCTACATTAGAAGATACACATATGACAGTGCTAATAGAAACAAGTAGTTGCGATGTTGATATTAGAATGTATGATAAAGAATATATGAGAAGTTTGTTAAGATTTGGAGTTCGTCATTGGCTGGATATGGAGAAAAGTGGTGATTATAAATCTGTAATTTTTTATAAAAATCACGGACCTTATTCTGGTGGAACTATCAATCATGCACATATGCAGATTGTCGGACTAAAATCTATAGATTATAAAGAATTTTTGAAGGACGAGTTTTTTGAAGGAATAGTAATAAATGATTCAGATGGATGTGTGCTTAATGTTTCGACTAAACCTAAAGTTGATTTTACCGAGTTCAATATTATAATAAACGATATTAATAATTTAGATATAATGGCTGATAATATACAGAAAGTCGCTTCTTATATATTAAAAGATTTTTATGTGAAATGTGATAGTTTTAATCTTTTTTTCTATGAATGGAAAGGGAGTATAATCTGTAAAGTTATACCTAGATTAATTACATCTCCATTATTTATAGGTTTTAATATTTCTCAAGTTACAAGCGAAAAAGATGAAATGGTTAGTCAAATTAAACAGTTGTATTTTAAATCTTAATTTATAAATCAACTAATAAACTCTATTGATTATAATTTTTAAAGTGCCGTATATTTTTGATGAATATAAAAAGATAAAGTTCGTTTGAAGTATATTCCAAACAAAAGTAGGTTGACAAATTCAATATTTTATTATAAAATTAATTATATATTTTAATAAAACCTCAATTTTATATGTGGGGTAGAGGCGCGACATTTAACAGTCCTTAGTGGAGTTTGAGAAGCATGGATACTAAGGAGAAGGAAAGGTCGCCGAAGCAAATAAAAACTCTAAATTATTTGCTGGGTCTGCAGTTAAGAGCTGCAGGACTGTCTCAATAAACTTCCCGGTTTATTGAGTTGCGCTATCTCATTTGGGAAAAGAAGGTTTAGGGACAACGAATGTTGAGACCTGAGTTTATCTCAGGTCTTTTTTGTTTGGAAAAAATCCTGATAGGATTAATTAATGTCACGGAATGTAAATGTGACATTTATAATTTAAATATATATAAATTTATTTAAAAAAAGGAGTGGAGTAGTTATGAAAAAGAAATTATCATTATTAATAGCAGTATCTCTATCAGCAGTTATGCTCTTAACAGGATGTGGGTCAAGTAGTAGTTCGAAAACATTTAAAGTTGGTCTTGAAGCTGGATATGCACCATTTAACTGGACTCAAATGGATGATTCTAATGGTGGCGTTAAAATTGAAGGCGGCAAAGAATATGCAGGCGGATATGATGTAGAAATCGCTAAAAAGATTGCTAAGGATTTAGGTAAAGAATTAGTTATAACTAAAACTGAATGGGATGGTCTTGTACCAGCATTAACTTCAGGCAAAGTGGATGCAATTATTGCAGGTATGTCACCTACAGCAAAACGTGCAGAAGTAATTGATTTCTCTGACAACTACTATAAATCAGATTTAGTTATGGTTGTTAAAAAGGGTGGGAAATATGATGCTGTTACCTCTATTAATGATTTTAAGGGAGCAAAAATAACAGCTCAATTAAATACATTCCACTATACAGTAATAGATCAAATTAAAGGTGTAAAAAAGGAAACAGCTATGGATAACTTTCCTACAATGAGAGTTGCTCTTGAATCAGGAATGATTGATGGATATGTATCAGAACGTCCAGAAGGTGTTAGTTCACAGGCTGCAAATAAAAACTTTAAGATGGTAGAATTTAAAGAAGGATTTACTACATCAGAAGAGGATACATCAATTGCTGTAGGTCTTAAAAAAGGTAGTGATTTAGCTGAAAAAATCAATAAAACATTAGCGGGCATATCTGAGGCAGATCGAAAAAGCATTATGGATACTGCTATAAAGAACCAACCAGCAGCTAAATAGTTAAGGAGGAAAAAAATGAGTTTTGAATCAATAGTGAAAATAGTTTCAGATTACTGGCCAATGTTTATGCGAGGAGCAGGTACTACACTCTTAATTTCCATGGTTGGTACTATTATAGGATCTTTAATTGGATTATTAATAGGGGTTGTGCGTACTATTCCAATTCCTGAACGAGGAATAAAAAAAGTTTTGCTTAAAGTCGTTAATGCTATTCTTTTTGTTTATATAGAGATATTCCGTGGAACGCCAATGATTGTACAAGCAATGGTAATCTATTACGGATCTGCTTTAGCATTTGGTATAGATATGAACAGGTTATATGCAGCGATCTTTATTGTTTCAATTAATACAGGTGCTTACATGTCAGAAATTATACGTGGTGGTATTGTATCTATAGATAAAGGACAATTTGAAGCAGCTCATGCTATAGGTATGAATCATTTTCAAACTATGATTAATGTAGTAATACCACAAGTAATTCGAAATATTCTGCCAGCAACGGGTAATGAATTTGTAATCAATATAAAAGATACATCAGTACTTAATGTAATTGCCGTAACAGAATTATATTTCCAAACAAAATCAATTGCAGGAAACAACTATTTGTATTTTGAAACATTTTTCGTTGCATGTGTTTTGTATTTTATAATGACATTCACAGTAACAAGAATTTTGCGTTATATCGAAAAGAAGATAGATGGTCCAGAAAATTATGTTATGAATGCTAATCAAATGCAGGTGTAAACTCATTAAGACATAGGATTTAAAGCAAAAATAGTGGTGGGAATAAATATTAGATTAGGAGCATAAAAATATGGAAAAAGTAATTGATATACAACATTTAAGTAAATCCTTTGGTACTCATGAAGTGCTAAAAGACATTGATTTTTCAGTGAATAAAGGGGAAGTAGTCTGCGTTATAGGTTCTTCTGGATCTGGAAAATCAACGCTTCTTCGGTGTGTTAACCTTTTAGAAAAACCAAGTGGTGGTGAAATCATCTATAAAGGAGAAAATATTTTAGATGATAAACATGATATCTACGCATACCGAACAAAGCTTGGTATGGTGTTTCAACAATTTAACTTATTTAATAATCATAATGTTTTAGGAAACTGCGTGGTTGGACAAATGAAAGTGTTAAAACGTTCCAAAGAGGAAGCAGAAAAAGTAACTATGAAATATTTGAAAATCGTTGGGATGGAGGAATTTGTTAACGCAAAACCAAAACAATTATCTGGTGGTCAAAAGCAACGTGTAGCTATTGCAAGAGCACTTTCTATGGAGCCAGATGTTATGCTCTTTGATGAACCAACATCAGCTCTCGATCCTGAGATGGTAGGTGAAGTTCTTAAAGTTATGAAGGAACTTGCTGAGTCTGGTCTTACTATGATAATAGTAACTCATGAAATGGCATTTGCAAAAGAAGTATCTGACCGTGTTATATTTATGGATAAAGGGGTTATAGCCGAAGAAGGAAGTCCAGAGCAAATTTTCAATAATCCAACTGAGGAACGTACCAAGGAGTTCTTAAAGCGCACATTAAAGCAGATGTAATATAATTTGCAATATATTATAAATAGAAACAACAGAAAAAGCTTATTTCATAGAGATATCTATGGGATAAGCTTTTTCTTATTATTTAATAATAAATTGATAAACTTTATTATTAAAGTAAAAGTAGGTTGGAATTAAAGTAAATAGTTGATATATTATTAATATAAAGGTTTACATTTTAAAGTTGATGGTGTATTCAACTGTGGAGTTTGTAAATATAATGGTGAATATCTATTGTTATGCAGAGTTGCAGAATCTGTTAAAGTCTATAAAGAAGATGAAGTAAAGATACCTATAGTAGTAAATGTAGATGGAAAGGATATAATAGATATAGTTTCCTTTAATAAGAAAATAGATACGGAGTATGATTATTCAGACTCTCGTTCATTAGGGATTATTGAAAATGGTGGAGCAAGAAAAATTGCCTACTTAACTTCATTATCACATATAAGAATTGCAAGATCAAAGGACGGAGAAAACTTCAAAATAGAAGATGAAGCCTTTATTAAACCTATAGCTTCCGAGGAGGAATGGGGAATAGAAGATCCAAGAATAACTCAAATAGAAGATACTTATTATATAAACTACACATCTGTAACTAGAAATGGCGCTGCAACTTCATTAGTCTCTACAAATATAGCATTTAACAGACCAGTTCCATATGCAATTGGTGGGGCGGATATGTGGATTGCGGAGTCTCCAGATTTAGAACATTGGAGAAAACAAAAACATTTTTATGGTGTTTCAAATGAAGAATCATGGGAAAATGGAAGAGTTGTTGGTGGAGCAGTACCATTCTACTGTTAGAGTTGAAAAAGATTTAATGGGGCGTAAGGCTTTACAAAGGTTATTGTGGAGAATGGATAACAAAAGTGATATGAATGAAAATATAATCATGAGTGTTTCCGTAGTAGAAAGAGATTCAGTAGGTTTTAAAAAGTGAAAATCATAATTGGATGTGAAAAAATGGAAAAAGAATATTATTGTCCTGAGTGTAATACAAAATTAGAAAAAATGATTGGCTGTGGATCAATAAGCTATTTTTGCGGAAAATGCAAAAAACTAATATCAAGGAAAAGAATTTTAGAAGGAGGGCAAAACAAACTGATAAAAGGGAGGTCATTTTACTTATGAACTCCCTTTTAATATATTTATATATTCAATTTTTAATTAAGTAGAGTATAGTGATTTATTTTAATTAAAGTAATTTATATTTATCAATTAAACTTATACTCATTCTTCCTAAAAAATAAGAAATATATTGATATTAAACTATAAATATGGTAGGATTATTATGGAATTAAAGTAAAAAAATATATTAAGAAAATTAAAATTAGAAACCAGTATTGTTTCTACTAGTTTTAAAAATTAGCAAATAGATATAAATTATTTTTCTGAAATAAGATGGGTTGCCAATCTTTTTTAGAAGATCCAACTAATATGTAAAGGGGTTGTTGAATTATGGAAGAACAAAAGATAAACATAATTATTGTTGATGACAACAAAGAGTTTTGCGAGATCCTTAAAAATTATATGCTGATAGAAAAGGATATTGTTGTTACTGGCATGGCACAGAATGGAGTAGAAGCATTAAAATTAATTGAAGAAAAAAAACCCGATTTAGTAGTGCTTGATATAATTATGCCTATTCTTGATGGTTTGGGTGTTCTAGAGAGACTAAATACAATGAAGTTAGATCCGTTTCCTCGTGTAATAGTTTTATCAGCAATTGGTCAAGAAAAAATAACCCAAAGAGCATTATTACTAGGAGCAGATTATTACATTGTAAAGCCTTTTAATATGGACGTATTAATTAGAAGAATAAGACAGACGTTAAATAACACTATAAGTAATGACGATGTAAAAAAACCGCTTACTGATACTGCAGAAAGTAAAATTAATATAAATCAACGAGAACCAGTTGATATGATTGCCCAAATAACTAATATTATACATGAAATTGGAATTCCTGCACATATAAAAGGTTATATGTTTTTAAGGGAAGCGATAAATATGGTAATGAATGACTTTGAACTTTTATCAGCAGTTACAAAAGAATTGTACCCAGCAGTAGGTAAAAGATTTAATACCACCTCTAGCAGGGTAGAAAGGGCAATGAGGCACGCAATAGAGGTTGCATGGACTAGGGGGCAAGTAGAAACAATTAATAAAATTTTTGGATATACCATTCGTAATGAAAAAGGTAGCCCTACTAATTCAGAATTCATAGCAATGGTGGCTGACAAGCTAAGATTAGAAAATAAGGTTAGTTAAATTAGTATTTATACTTTTTATCGCTACGGCGAGGTCACAAGACCTCTATGGGTTATTATAACAACCCATAGAGGTCTTTATTGTCTGCAATTTTATACGTTATCTATTTATATTTACATTAGAAACAATATATGGTATTTTTAACAAATGAGGTTATATTCTGTACTGGCTGCAGCTATTGTATGCCATGCCCAGCAGGTGTTAACATTCCAATGATTTTTGGTTATTATAATAATAAACATATGTTCCATGATAAAACACCTCAATATGAATACCTAGGCATGACAATAGGAACAGATGGTGGTAAACCCTCATATGCTTCATTGTGTAAAAATTGTGGTAAATGTGAACAACATTGCCCTCAGAAATTGCCAATACGAAAACATTTAAAGGAAGTTTCAAAAGATATGGAAGGTTTTTATTTCAAACCCGCTGCAACTTTGATCCACGGCTACTACAAAATACGAAGTATAATGAGCCCTAAAATTAAATAACACTTATGATTGTTGTTCATAGTTTACTTAAGCACTGACATTACTGTTAGTGCTTTTATTTAACTTTTCAAGATAGCTTAAACGTTGTGATTATTTAAAAATATATGTATAATAAACACATATAAATGAAACAAAAACAAGAGATTTTTTAAGAGTAAAAGGATCGCCTGTTGGAATTATAAAGTATAGAGAATATAGAGAGGAGAATAGAGATATGAAATTAAGTTATAGAAATAGAAATATTATTCTTTTGTGTATAGGGTTCATGTTAATAGGATTACCTGTTTTTAAGATGGTTTTTAAAATTAATATTGATGATAAAATTTTCGCAAATATAGGGAATGGTCTTTTAATGGTGGCGGTTTTAATTTTTATTGTAGGGAAAAAAAAGAAAGTTGAAGAAGTTAAAGAAGTTGTAGAAAATATAGAAGACAAACATTTATAAATCAGTTTAGTGAATATTAGTACCGCCCTATTACTGGACTATATAAGCTTTAATATGTAATGATTGAATTTATTCGTAAAAAGTGTTATAATATTAATGGTAAACTCACTAGAATGTCTTTACTATATAAAATTAAGAGAAAAATTGCAATTAAGAATAGAATATACTGAAGAGCCTATTTTTATAGGCTCTTTTTTAGTGATAAAGAGAGGTAATAATATGATAAAAGTTGATAATTTGTCCTACTCATTTCCGCAAAAGGATCTATATAAGAATATTTCATTTACATTAGAAGAAGGTCAGCATTGTGCTTTTATAGGAACAAATGGCAGCGGGAAAAGTACACTGATAGATATAATTATGGATCCAGAAAAATATATGTTTGACGGCACGCTCGAGATGGACCCAAATTGTAGTATTGGGTATGTAAGTCAATTCTCACAACAGGGCGAAACAAAAGAAATTACAGTTTTCGAATATATAGGCGAAAAATTTATTAAAATGCAAAATGAAATAACATCTATTTGCAGTGAAATGGAAACATCTTCTGATATTGATTCACTACTAGAAAAGTATCAACAAGCTTTAGATGCATTTGAAGTAATTAATGGGGATGATTTCGAAAATAAGATTAATAAAAACCTAAATCTTGCAGGCTTAAGCAAATATAAAGATGTAATGATATCTGCACTTAGTGGTGGGGAATTCAAACTTATTCAAGTAATTAAGGAAATGCTAAATAGCCCAGACTTAATGATTATGGATGAACCTGATGTGTTTTTAGACTTTGAAAACCTTAATGCTCTTAAAGATCTAATTAATTCACATAAGGGAACAATTTTAGTTATTACGCACAACAGATATCTATTGAATCATTGTTTTAATAAAATCTTGCATCTTGAAAACATGGAGCTACAAGAGTTTGATGGAAACTATATTGAGTATAGCTTCTTTTTACTTCAAACGAAAATTGAGTTACAGGAACTTGCTGCTGCTGATGATGAAGAACTTCATCGGAATGAGATGTTAATAAAGAAATTTAGATTTGAGGCAACGGAGTATAATCAATCTGCTAAAGGGAAATCTCTAAATGCTAGAGTTAAAATTCAAGAAAGATTAGAAGAAAGTAGAGTTAAATCGCCATTTGTAGAGATTAAAGAGCCGAATATCAGTTTAGATATAGATAATGAAATGGTTGAAACCATTGCTTTAAAAGTTACTGATTACAGTGTTAGCTTTGATGATCTGCTTCTAGAAAATGTTAACTTTGAAATTAAATCTACTGATAAAGTAGCCATTGTCGGGCCAAATGGTACCGGAAAAACGACTTTACTCCGAGAAATATTTAAAAACAATAATGATTCGATTGAGATAAATGAAGATGTTGAAGTGGCTTATTTATCTCAAATTCAAGGCAAAACACTAAATGAGTCTAATACCATACTTGAAGAGTTCTTCGAGGCTGGGCTCAAAACTAATCAAGAGATTATAGAATATATTTTAGGTTATGGTTTTGAAGAAGAATACATTAATCAAAAGATAGGGTCTTTGTCTGGTGGAGAAAAAAATATACTTCAATTGGCAAAAGTTTCTGCTAGTAAAGCAAATATGTTGCTTCTTGATGAACCGACAAGTCATTTAGACACCTATTCACAAATAGCACTGGAAAAAGCCATAGAAAATTATAAAGGTGCGATTCTAATGATTTCTCATGATTTCTATTCTGTAGTAAATTGTATGGATTTTGTTTTAATGATTGAAGATAAGACAATTCGAAAAATGAGTATGCGAAAATTTAGAAAGATGATTTATGCGAGTCATTTTGACAAAGACTATTTAGAAATTGAACAAAAGAAAAAATTACTTGAAACAAAAATAGAATTGGCTTTAAAAGATACTGATTTTGAGCTTGCAAAAGAGTTATCGCAGGAGCTTGAAGAGTTGATTAAGTTACTCAAAGTTTAGTAAGTAGTCAGCAAATAAAGATAATAAATCCAGTAGAGAGCAGCAATAGCTTTCTACTGGATTTATTGTTTGTATGTAAATAAAGCATAGATTGTATAATTATTATGACTATTGCAAATAACTAAATATATTCATATAGTCACAATATTGAAAAAGATCGTTTTATGTCGAAAGCGTGTTATAATAATTTATTCATAAAATAAAAAGGGGGGTTTGACTTATGCATAATAAGTTATCAAAAGATGCATATGGTGGCGTAGAGGGTAAAGACTACGTACCGTACATTTCAAATGGTTCTAAATCTGGTGGAAACGTTGCAGTATTAATAATTGGTATTTTTTTAGCCGTTATATTCGCAGCATCAACTGCCTATTCAGGTATGAAATCTGGACTTACAGTTGCTGCTGGTATACCTGGATCTATAATAGGTTCAGCACTTATAGCCGCATTCTCTAAGCAAAAGGGTATATTCGGAAAAAACTTAGTTCAAGGAATGGCAAGTGGTGGAGAATCCGTTGCTAGTGGTATAATATTCGTTTTACCTGCAATTCTTTTAATAGGTGCTAAAGTTACATTCTTAGAAGGTTTTATTGTTGGTGTAGGCGGAGTTTTATTTGGTATAGGAATAGCTTCTCTTGTTCACAATTACTTAATGGTTGAAGAACACGGTAAATTAATGTACCCTGAGTCAATGGCTATATCTGAAACACTTGTTGCTTCAGAAGGTGCTGGAGACGCTATAAAGTACATGGGAATAGGGTTTGGAATAGGTGGTATTATAACTGTTGTAACTAGTTCATTTTTGAATGTAACTAACAACGTTATAAGCTTTGTTAACGAATCTTTCTACAAATGGAAATTTGAAATTGAAGTTAACCCTCTATTATTAGGTATAGGATTCATAGTTGGTTTAGATGTTGCTTTAACTATGTTTGCTGGTTCTATATTATCTAATTTCGGTATCATGCCTTTAATAGGTTATTTCGCATCGCTTGGGAAAGATGGTGCAACTGTATGGAATAATCCTGATGTTGCTATAAATGCTATGCAAGTTAAACATATAGCTGGTAGTTATGTGAAATATATCGGTGCTGGTATGATGATTTCTGGTGGGTTAATAGGTGCTATAAAGCTTATACCTACTATAATATCTTCTTTAAAAGAAACTATGAGTGCTAAGTCTTCAAACGGTTCTGGAAGTTCATCTTCAGAAAACATAATATTACTTGGTGGTATAGTAATCGCTTTTATAGGAGGGTTCATGATATCTGGTGGTAATATATTAATGGCAATAGTTGCTTCTATTTTGTCATTATTTTTATCACTACTATTTGCTATAGTTTCTGGTCGTTTAACTGGTACTATAGGAACTTCAAATCTTCCTGTATCTGGAATGACTATAGCTTCTCTAGTTCTTGTAACATTATTATTTGTTGTAATGGGATGGAAAAGTCCTACAAATAACAGATCTTTACTTTTATTTGGTACATTTATAGTTACTGTTATATCTGTAGCAGCTGGTTATTGTCAATCACAAAAAGTTACTTTCATAGTAGGTGGAGACAAAAATGAAATGCAAAAATATTATGCTATAGCTGGTGTAGTTGGTGTTGCAGTAGTTGTTGGTACTATATTATTACTTTCTAATAAACTTGCAATTACTGGTGATAATGTTCAGTTTGCATTACCTCAAGCTAACTTAATGGCAACATTAACAGGTGGTATAATGTCAGGTACATTACCTTGGGTTATGATAATTGCTGGTGTTGTTATGGGAATCGTTTTATTCTTATTAAAACTTCCTATAATGACAATTGCTATAGGGTTCTACCTACCAATAGCTACAACTTCTATAATATTAATAGGTGCATTTATTCGTATATATATAGAAAAAACTTCTAAATCTGAAACAGAAAAAGAAGTTAAAGTTTCTAATGGGATAAGTTTATCTTCTGGACTTGTTGCCGGTGGTTCAATACTCGGACTTATAGGTATAATACTTCAAGTAACAGGTGTTATAAAAGGAAATGGGCCAAGTGGATTTGCTGCTTCTAATGGAATAGCATTTGTAATATTAATAGGTCTAATAATAGCTACTATAATACCTATAATGAACAGCAAGGTAAAAAATGCTAAAAAATAATGCAGATGTTTTAAATATGATATTTAGAATCTCTGATAATTTAGAGTACGAAGTAGATAAAGACAATATAGTGACTATACTCGAAAAACAAGAGCATATGATCCAAAAGTTATTTAGAAAACTTAAATTCAGAATTCCAGAGTATAAAAAAACTTCTTTAGATGAATATGGAAGTTGTGTGTTTTTACAAATAGATGGCAAGAAAACTGTAGAAGATATTGGAGAAAGTTTAGTAGCAAAGCATGGTGATAAAGTTAAACCACTTTATGAAAGACTATTGTTGTTCTTAAACCATATCGATGTTAATTGTCACTATATAACAAAATAAATTTACAAGAGTACTTATGTAAAAAAATAAGGAGTAGTTCACTTTTAGTGAGCTACTCCTTAAACATATATAAATATATTTGATTTAATTAAGTAGAGTATAGTAATTATTTATTATATTTATCTAATAAATAATAATTATTTAGAAGGAAATAACTCTTAAATGTAGAATAGATATTATGAAAGATTATTTTAAGGAGGTCAAATAAATGCCAAAATTTGAAATTCCAAAAGATAAGGACGGAATAAAGAAACAAATTAAAGCCTTACAGAGCCTATTGATTATAGATGATAAGACAAGAGATAGCAAAAGTAAGCAAATACATCATGATGAAATTAAAGCCCTTAAAAAAGCATTAAGTCTCCTATAAAAGATATTAACTATTCATATAAGTTAAACAGATACTTGTAAATGAAAAGAAAAGTATTAAGGCGCAAAATGCTGTAATCCTTTTCTTTTTATTGATTTGAAGCTATATTTGACAATGGCTTTAAATTTAAATTATGGTGACGAGCATAAGTTTATTTTTTCTTGAACTCCTTATTATCTAAAATAATAACGCCTGAATTATCTTCCTTTGCAGCTTTCTTTGTGTGATTTACAACTTTTATAACGTCCTTGTATGATTGTTTAGCTCCACTTACAAGCAAGGGAACTCCTATAAAATCAATTTTTAGCCATCTAGAAAATAATCCACCAAACGTCATTTGTAATGGAACAGTTGGTGACGTATTGGAAAATATAATTTTCTCATTTAATAGATTTTCTTTATGAAGCATAGAAGCTAAATTATATAATCCTGGAATTAAAACCTTTGAACGGCCCCTACCTACAGCATAGACTTTATTTCCATCTTCATCATTTCCATAATAAAAAAGTTCTCCACGATTACCATATACTAACTTATTAAAGTTAGGCAATTCCAATATTTCATCCTTAGTCGGTTCTCTGGTTTCATCCAGTATTTTTAAGTGATAAGAAATTGCTAAAATAGATGAGTGAGTACCCCCGTAACAATTATATATGTATATCATTTAAATCACCTGTTTCCTTATTTTTTAGTTTTGTTTTAGTAATTGTAGTATATGCATTAAAAATTGATATTAAACATTTTATTAATCCAAACCTAATCCCTTAATAATTTCATTGATCTGTGTGCGCTTCCATTAGCATTAACAATATCATCATCTGTAAGGCCTGCCTCAACTGCAATATCATAAGCTTTACCAAAATACCCTACATATTCAGATTTGTGTGAATCGCTCCCCAATGAAAATTTAACACCCAACATCTTTAACTTTTTTATTGTTTCAATATCCATATTCCTATGACTTCTGTTAATTTCCAAAGCAGTATTTCTTTGAGCAGCAACCTTTCCAATTTCGATAATATCTGGATTAACATGTTCTAAAGGATGATTTAATATTGTAATATCATATTTATTAATAGCATTAATTGCAGCTTCTGTATAATTCCTTAATAAAAATGGATTTTGTAATGCTCCGGGATGATAGCCCGCACAAATTATGTCCAGGTAATCAATTACTTCATCTTTAATATCTATATCCCCTTTTTTGGTAATAATATTACATTCTACGCCAAGAAGAATCTTAAAGCCATTCTCTATAAGTAACGAACTCTTATTAAGATCGTCGATTAATTTACGTAATTCTACATACTGATTTAGTTTCATCCCGAAGGTAATATGTTTATAACCATGATCAGTTATGGCGATTTCTTTTAACCCTCTTTTTATTCCAGCTTTGACATTCGATTCAATAGTTCCTTTTGCATGTTCTCCCAAGATAACATTAAATAAAGGAATATGACCCTTTGCAATATTAGTATGAGTATGATAGTCTGCAATAATCTTAAAACTCATTTTATCCCCTCCATGATTTAATATCTCTTAATTAGCTACACTCTTATCCAATTTTATTTTACCCATATTACTAAATAATACTTACATTCTACTATTTACGCATATCTCACTTGACTTTTATATATAATATTTGTAAGATATAAAAAAGTGGGTGATTAGAATTAAGGAACTTTTTAAAGCTTATAAAAGGAATATAATATTTTGAATTATACTTATAATATTTTTGTGTTTTTCTATAACTATCGCAGCTATTTCTATGTTTTTTATATCTTATTACACGCAAAATATATGGTTATTACGGCTTTCGTGTGCTTTGATTTATAGTATATTGCCTTCTATTTGTTGTTTGATTTTTAATGTGAAATATGCAAAACAATTTGAAAATAAACTTTTAACATTTTTGAAATTTTCAATGTTCTCATATATTCCTATTTTTGTATTAGGATTTATAATATCCTTGCTTGTAAGCAGTAAATAAATATATTGTTAATAAGGGGAGTTCACTTTGTGAACTCCCCTTATTAACAATATATATAAATATTTAATTTTAATTTAAGTAGAGAATAGTACTTTTAAATTTAAAGTATTTTTACTTTGTCTTATCACATATATTTAAGACCTCTTATTTATAAAATTGTACTAACCTCTATAAACTTTAACAACTTAATCTGAACCATTGGACTATCCCCTTTCTATTAGCAATTATTTTACTTTATCTAATGAGGGTAAATATCTTTGTGGAATCACTTCCACTTCTTGAACTAATTAAATTCTGTTGCTTTTATTATGAATTAATAATACCATACTAATGAATGTCTGTAAATAACTATTTTCAATTAATAACAAATATCTCCGGAGTAATATAAAGAAATATATTTGGTGGTTTAGGATTAATGGTTTAAAATATTTCACGAAAACATGTCAATATTTCTAAGCCTTTTTTAATTTTAGAAAGGAAATTTTTAAAATAAGGGAATATAATAAAGTTACGTATACGTTTATATGCTGAAATTTAAAAACTGGAGGATGAGAATTATGTTTAAGAAAAAACTTGGTAAGTTGAAGAAATTCATCTCTAATACACTTGTTGTATCGATGACAATTTCATCATTGCTACTTACAACCACTGTAAGTGCTGCAACAACATCATTAGAATTAAAGTACCAATGTGGTGATGCAGCAAATGGAAATGCAGTAAAGCCATACATATCACTAATAAATAATGGTACAAGTAGTGTTGCATTATCCGATATTAAGGTAAGATACTGGTATACAAAAGATAGTAGCGTATCAGAGAATTTTGTAGTAGACTATTCTCCTACTATTAGTGCGAGTAACATAACAGGTGCCTTTGAAGATGTTACAAATGGTCACTATTTGGAGACTGGATTTGCAACAGTTGCAGGAAACTTAGCAGTTGGTGGTAATACTGGTACATTAAAATTAAGAGCTAACAAGAGTGATTGGTCTAACTATACACAAACTGATGATTACTCATTTGACGCAACAAAAACAAGTTTAGCAGATTGGACTAAGATAACAGTTTATTATCAAGGACAGCTTGTATGGGGAACTGAGCCAGGTGCAGTTACAAATCATGCACCAGTACTCAATACAATCGGAAGCAAAAGTGTAGTGGCAGCTAGTGCACTTACATTCACAGTTAGTGCTACAGATGCAGATAGTGATACATTAACATATAGTGCTAGTGGTCTTCCAACAGGAGCAACCTTTAACACTTCGACAAAAACATTTACATGGACACCAACAATTTCGCAAGTGGGAAGTTATACACCTACATTTACAGTAAGTGATGGGCAAGTTACAGATAGTGAAACACCAACCATTACAGTTACTTCATCAGCATCTACTAATAATGCACCAGTAATTAATACAATTGGAAGTAAAAGTGTAGTAGCAGCTAGTGCACTTACATTCGTAGTTAGTGCTACAGATTCAGATGGGGATGAATTAACATATAGTGCTAATGGTCTTCCAACAGGAGCGACCTTTAACACTTCGACGAAAACATTTACATGGACACCAACAACATCACAAGTAGGTAGTTATACACCTACATTTACAGTAAGTGATGGACAAGTTACAGATAGTGAAACACCTAATATTACCGTTGCGGCTCAATCATCAGGTACTAAAATTATTTGTTCGACGGTTGCTCAGATTCAAACCGCTTTGACAAATGCAGCGCCAGGAGATGATATTGTTATAAAGGCTGGTACTTATACTGGTGCAAAAACTACTTTAGATGGTAAATCAGTATATTTTAACTCAGCAAATAATGGAACATCAGCAAAGCATATTACTATCGAAAGTGAAGATGCATCTAATCCAGCTGTTTTATCTGGTTCATCTATTACATCAGCAGGATATGCACTTTATATTACCGGAGATTATTGGGATATTAAAAACCTTAAAGTTACTGGCGCGCAAAAAGGTATTGTGTTAGATAATTCAAATCATTCGCTTATCTATGGCTGTGAGGTTTATGGAGTAGGTCAGGAAGGTATCCATTTACGCGATGGTAGTTCAAATTGTATCGTAGACAGTTGCAATGTACATGATACAGGAACCGGAAGTAGTTCTGACAAAGGGTACGGAGAAGGAATATATGTTGGTTCAGATAATGGATCTTGGTCATCATATGCCTATGCATGTGACAACAACATTATTCAAAATTGTAGTGTTGGTTATAATGTAGCAGCAGAATGTATTGACGTAAAAGAGGGAACTCAAAATACTGTAATTCAAAATTGTATATTTGACGGAAGTGGAATGTCTGGAGTTAACTCATCAGATGATATGGTTGCTCTTAAAGGAGCTAATGCAGTATTATATAATAATCTATTTAATCAAAATGGCAATTCAATCATTTCAGATGCAATTCATTTAAATAATCGTGGAACTGTCTATTCAGGAACAGGAACAGGAATTTACTATAATACTTTCAACATGGACAGTGCAACTGAATATTTAGTGCAAAGTAAACAAGGAGCATGTACTTACAAAGTATGGGGTAATACAAGAAATCCAGCTGGGAATACGTGGGGAACAAATTCTGGAACAACATTTACAAGTACAAATCCGGGTTCGTCTTGGCCACAACCATAATATTAACGGGTAAAGCTGACATATGGATATGAGGCGGTATATGTTAAGATTACTAGCTATTTAACTAAAAATGAACCACATATTGGTTCCAATATGTGGTTCATTTTGGCGCTTAGAAAATTCTACTTTTATATTTTACTCCATTCTTGCATTGAATATTTTTTAGGGGATATCCCAATATTTTTTGTAAATGTAGAAATGAAATATGTATAGCTATTAAATCCGACCATTTCACAAACCTCAGTAATAGAAAAGTTCTTTTTAAGTAATTCTCTTGCTTTTAATAGCCTTAAGTTTATTATATAATTATTCAAGGTTGTGCCTGTAGTTTTTTTAAATAATCTAGATAAGTAGAATTTGTTAAAATGAAATGTTTGAGCCAAATGTTCAAGGCATAGTTCATCATTAAGATAAGTTTTTATATATTGTAAAATAGGTTTAATGGCCCTAGTGTCATTATCTGTGGTGTGTGAAATTGATAATTCGTCTGAGTGGAAAAAAGAGCTAATTAAAAGTAGGATTTCAATTAATTTTATCCTTCTATATATTTGATATCCAAAGGTCCTATTTTTATGATGATATAAAGCATCATCTAAAAGACTAATTAGCTTTAATGATTGGTCATTATGTAGGTGAATTGCTTGTGAACTCTTTGCACATTTATTAATAAATATATCCAATAAATCTATCTCGGAAGTGGAAAATACGTTAACCAATTCCGGAGTAAACATTAGCACGTAACGATCAAGATCTATGTTAAGTGGGGGTTGCGTAAGATGAATATCCATATTGTTAATTAAGACAAGGTCTCCTTTTTTTAAAGTGTAAGATTGGTCATTAATATAGCAATGTGTTCCATCTGTTAGATTATAAAAAACCTCGAATTGGTCGTGAAAGTGGAAGTCCGTTTTCACAGGCTGGCCTATTCTATGGGTTAACATGAAATCATTAATATAATTTTGTTTAAGCTCTTTATCTATTATCATAGTAGCCCAACTTTCTTTATAAGAATTATTATTCTATTTACATGTATACAATAATAGTATAGCACAAATTATATCTAATGATATATAACAGAATTTCTCCAAGTGAACATATTAAAATAATTAGGGGTATAAAAAAAATATTTGGTAAATAATTAAATATGGTTGTATAATTAATATATTAAAATTACATTATTATTACTATTAATTAGAGGGGTGTGTAATGACTACTGCGTCAATTTTTTTAAAAAGGAGTATTGTACGTTTTAAAAATTTAAAACTAAGGAATAAAATAGCTCTAGCTACAACATTATTGATTTCAGTGTCAACAGCAAGTACATTATTCTTTCTGTACATACAATCTAAGAATATAGTTTCACAAAAAAGCTATAATGAAACACATGAGATAACTGTACAGCTAGCAAAATATTATGATGAAAAACTTACTAAAATAATTAACTTAACTCAAGGTATTTTTCAAGATCAAACTTTTAAGCTGTCATTAAATAATATATTATGGAATCCACAGTACAACTATGCAATAGAATCAACCACCATGCAAAATCTATTTCAGCAAACTAGGTTAAAGGATACATATGTGGATTCTATTTTTATGTATACTACCAAGGGTGTATTTCATGAGAATAATAACAAGGTAAGAACAGGATTTGATTTTACTAAATCTAATCTTTATAAAGGTTATCAAATAAATCACATTATTTCCTGGCAATCTGGTTGTCAAGATGTTATTGTTGATAACAATTCCGACGTAATTCCTGTTGTATTAAGTACAACAATAGATGGAGTGTATGATAAGGCAGTAATGGTACTTAATTTAAAAGAAAATGCGTTTAAAGCAAACTTCGAAGACATTAGTTCAAATAATAAGGGAAGTATATTTTTACTTAATACTGATGGAAGCGTTGTCACGTCTGTTGATAATAAGGACTATGCACCATTATTAAAAGATAAAAATTTTCTGTACAAACTAAATAATAGCAGCGGGTATTTTAAGTATAATTATAATAAGCAAAAGCTTTATGTAAACTATGCCATTGTAGCAATAAATGGATGGAAAACCATAATGATTCAACCAGAGTCTGAACTACTTAAAGATGTGAATAGTTTGCAGATAACGGTTTTATTAATTGGGTTATTTACCATAAGTTTTGCCGGTATGATGTCAATACTTGTAGCATCAACTATAACCAAACCTATTTATAGATTGAGGAATACTATTTTAAAAGTTCAGAGTGGGGAATTAGATTCCAGATTTAAAAATATCTATTCAGATGAAATAGGACAACTTGGAGAAAGTTTTAATGGAATGTTAGACGAGATACAATATCTAATAAAGGATCTTGGACTTGAACGTGAAAAGACTAAAGAAGAGCAAAAGCAAAAGTCTAAAGCAGAAATAAAGGCCCTTCAAGCACAAATAAATCCTCATTTTCTTTATAATACTTTAGACTCAATATATTGGAAGTCAAAGCTAGGGGAAAATCAAGAGGTAAGTGAAATGATAATTTCATTGTCTAAGCTCTTAAGAATTGGGTTAAGCAAAGGCCAGGATAAGATTCAAGTTGAAAGCGAGATTGAGCATGTAAGAAATTATTTGTATTTAGAAAGTAACATGTATAAGGGGAAATTTGATTATGTAATTAACATAGAAGGCGACATATCTAGATACTATATCGTAAAGACTATCCTTCAGCCGTTTGTGGAAAATTCGTTGCTTCATGGATTTGATGGTATTGACTATAAGGGAAATATAATTATAGATGTGAAAGTGAAGGAGAATAATATTATCTTAGTGGTTAAGGATAATGGGCGAGGAATGAATATTGAAGTTATTAAAAAATCTCTACAAGATAATGTAACTGAATCAGAGGGATATGCGTTAAAGAATGTATATCAGAGATTAAAGCTAAATTATGGAGAAGAATGTAGTATTAATCTTAGAAGTGAGCCTTTTAAAGAAACTTCTGTTGAAATAATAATACCTGCGGAGGAAATATAGTTATGTATGGAATGATAGTAGTAGATGATAAGGAAGATATTGTAATGGGTATCGAGAAATTAGGCAAATGGAGAGAAATTGGTGTTGAGATTATAGGTACCGCATCAAATGGATTAGAGGCATTAAAATTAGTGAAAAAGCTTAAACCCAAAATTATTATAACAGATATAAAAATGCCAGTTATGGATGGACTGCAATTGACTCAAAAGGCTATAGAGTTTGATGAGAACGTCAAAATAATATTGCTAAGTGGATATGGTGAATTTATGTATGCCCAACAGGCTATGAGGCTGGGAGCAAAAGAATATCTGTTAAAGCCAGCTACCATTGAAACCATAACGGAAGCGGTACTTAGAGCAAAAGAAGAGATATTAATAGGAGAAATGAGGTTTAATGAAAATATAGAACTAATTCAACGAGTTAAAGAGAATCTACATTTGGTTAAAGATAAGTACTTTGCTTATTTAGTAACTCATGCGGAAAATGATATTGAAGGAATGAAGGAAAGACTGAGTTACTTGGAAGTCGACCTTGATGTTAAAAATTTCAGAGTTATGGTTGTTTCAATTGATGATTATGAAAATGTTTATTCTTTACATTCGGGTGAAAACTATGATTTGGTAATGTTCGGTATTGTAAACATACTAGAGGAAACTATAGGCATGTTTTGCAAGAATGTTGTATTTGAAACTGATAAGTCCACAATATCTATTATAATGAACGATCAGTATAATAATATTTTCTCTATTGCCGAGAAGTGTAAGGAAAGTATAAACCAATATCTGCACTTATCAATTTCTATTGGAATTGGGAGACATTATGAAAGGACTCAGGATATTTATGTTTCTTATAAGGAGGCTATGCGGTCGGTAGAAAACAGATTTACTATAGGTAAAAATAGCATTATTAGTATTAACGATATAGATGTAAGTGGAGATATAACGTTTAGATACCCTCATAAGATCTTAGAAAATCTTATAAAGTACATAAAAATAGGAGCGGTAGAGCGGGTTGAGGAGATTTTTGATTCTTTTATTGAGGAGATACGCAACAAAAATCCTAATTTACCAAAGCTAATAAAAAGTTATCTAAGTGAATTTATATTTTCAATCTCAAAAGAGCTTATGGTAGAAGAAATAAGTATAAAAGAAATTTTAGGAGATGAGTTGGAGTACGTAAACAAATTAAATAAACTTGAGACATTAAGCGAAGTTAAAGATGAATTAAAGAAAATAATCATTGAAATAACTAATTACATTTTCAAGCTAAAAAAAGTAAATGGGAAAACAAATATAGATCTAATTAATGATTATATTAATGAAAATTATATGAAAGATATATCTTTAAATAATATATCAAAGAATATATTTATAAGCCCTAGCTATATATCAACACTTATTAAAGAAAATTACAATGAAAACTTTGTTGATAGGGTAACACGGCTAAGAGTTGAGGAGGCGAAACTTCTCTTGCTTTCAGGGAGAGACAAGGTTTATGAAATAGCAGAAAAGGTAGGATATAAAGATAGAAGGTATTTTAGTGATATATTTAAGAAATGTACGGGACTAACGCCCAAGGAATATGTTGAGAAATATAGAAAACTTTAAAAGGATGGTATATAACCTTTTAAAGTTTTTCCCCCTTTTTTGAAGATAGTCGCATTGTCTGTTAATGCTATATATATTAAACTAAACATACAGAAAATAATTAATGGGGGGTATGAATATGAAAAGAAAGTGTATACGGTTTCTAACGCAGGTATTAGCTTTTAGTATAACAGCAACTCTACTTGTAGGTTGCGGATCATCAAATGGTAAAGCAGTAAAATCAAGTGGGCAGACGAGTACAGTGACTCCGGTAAAACTAACATGGTGGACTTTTCAAAATTCTGATTCAGTCTATATGAAAGCTATGGTTGCAAAGTATAATAAAGAAAACAAGGTAGGAGTTACAATTGATTATGTAGTTCAAAGTTCCAATAATTTTAGGCAAGCACTGGATTTAGCTTATCAATCAAACCAGGCGCCTGATATATTCACGGGCCAAGACATAGCAAGTTATTATGTTCCAAAGGATCAAATTGAGCCATTAGACAAATATATAACACCTGAGATGAAGACGCGTTATGGAAAAATGTTATATAGTGAGGGAGATAATGGCGTAGATAAAAAGATTTACAGTTTAATTAATACGGGTATAACTTATAGACTTATGTATAATAAGGATTTATTTAAGAAAGCTGGTATTGATGGTCCTCCAAAAACAGTTAATGAAATGGTTGAATATGCTAAGAAGATAACAGAAGTAGGAAAAGCAGACAAAGCATATGGGTTTGCAATTAATATGAAGAATACTCAAACATCTATTGAGAGATCAATTAATGTAATTGGTATGAAGAGCGGTTTCAGAAATTATGATTATAAAACTGGTTTATTCGATTTTTCTCCATATAAACCTATTGTACAAGCTTTCGCTAGTATGGCTAAAGAGGGATCTATGTTCCCTGGTTATGAATCTCTTGACATAGATCCAATGAGAACACAATTTGCGCAAGGGAAAATAGGAATGTATTTGTCAGGAGCATGGGAACCATCTTGGTATGATGCTTTATCTCCTAAATCCAAAGTTGACTATGCAGCGGCTCCAGTTCCTACAATTGATGGAACTGTAAAAGCACCAGCTTATATAAGCGGCCTAAGATGGTTGTTTATGAGCAGTAAGTCAGATAATAAAGATCAGGTTTGGGATGTAATGAAATTTTTCTACTCAGATGAGGTACAAACGGGCTACAATGAAAAGGGCTTAGGCGTAGTTATGGTTCCAACAGTACTTGCGAAGTCGAAACCATCAACGGTTAAAGCTATGAGTGATTTCTTACCTACAAAAGACGATGCTATTTATCCATCAATACCTAATGTAAGAGCACTTAAAATTGAAGGAAGTCCTTTTAATGATATATTTGCAAACATTATTACAGGAGGTACAACCTTTGATAAAGAGATAGGTGGTCTTAATAAAAAATATAATGATGCTCTACAAGACGGAATTAAATCAGGAGCAGTAAAAGATTACAAGATACCCGATTTTGAACCATCATCCCTAATTGTTAAATAAGTAGTAAGTATAAATTAAATGTGCCTGGCTCCGGAAAGACAAAGGAGTACCAGGCACAATTTTAAAAAAGGGGGAAGAGACATGCAAGTTACACAAAGAAATAATACTAATAAATCTTCAAATTATAACAAGAAAGAAAATCTAAAAGAAAGACTGCAGACATATGGAATGATTCTTCCTAGTTTTATTTTTCTTTTGGTATTTTCTATATATCCATTACTATGGGTTCTTAGGTATATGTTTTCTGAATTTGACGAATCAACACCAGCTAAGTTTATAGGCCTGGAAAACTTTGTTAGACTTTTCACAAGAGATACTTATTTTTGGAAAACAGTTATGAATACATTTGTGTATGGTGGTGGAAAAATCCTTTTGACTATTCCGATATCCTTTCTTCTTGCATTATTTATAAATGAAAAATTAAAAGGAAAAGATATAGTTAGAGCTATGATCTTTATGCCTACAATTATCAGTACTGCTGTAATGGCCATGATGTTTTATTACATATTGAATCCATACAATGGTGTACTTAACCAGATATTAATAGGATTCCATTTAGTCAGCCAGCCTGTTAATTGGCTTGGTAGAAAATATGCTATGCTGTCAGTAATTTTAGTAGCAGTATGGGGAGCAATAGGTAATTATATGATCTATTTTATTGCGGGTCTTCAATCAATACCGCAAGAAATATATGAAAGTGCGGAGATTGATGGTGCAAATAAGTTGCAAACAACCTGGTTTATAACTATTCCTATGCTTGGACCGGTTATGCAGGTTATTATAATGATGGCGATAACTGTATCACTTAAGGGATATGAAAGTATTATGGTTCTTACTGGCGGAGGTCCAAATGGATCCACAGATGTTATGTTTCTTTATGTATATAAGTTATTTTTCCCTATGTCTGATGGTTCTGATTTCAGAACTGATTATGGTTATGGTGCTACTGCAGCATTTGTATCAGCTATTATTGTTGGGTTAATAACTTGCGCATATCTCTATTACTCTAGAAAATCAAATGAGGACACATAATAAAATGAGGTGAAGGGCTAAATGAAAGGTGGAATTAATATGAAAGCTAATTCAAATTATAAAAATGTAAAATTTTTTTTGAGGATATTCCTTGATATATTGAAATGGATTTTTATAATTTCTATGGTTATATTTACATTGTTTCCTGTTATTTATATTATTTTAGGGTCATTTAAAAGTAATAATGAACTAATGATAGGTGGTAATATCATACCAAAGGTATGGAATCTTACAAATTACATTGATGCATGGCAAAAAGCCAATTTTGCAATATATACTTGGAACAGTCTATATTTTTGTGTCTTTGTTACTGTGGGAGCTTTATTAATTTCCTCAATGGCAGGATATGTGCTTGCAAGGAAGGAGTTTTATGGTAAAAAAATTTTTAAAGGAGTGCTTCTATCTACAATGTTTATAACTTTAGGAGCAATTGTATACAAACCATTGTATATTATGATGGTAAGTATCGGACTAAACAACAGTATGTGGGCAATAATTCTAATCCAAATAGGAGCTCAAGGTATGAACATATTTATAGTTGAAAGATTCGTAAAAGGAATTCCAAAGGAACTTGACGAAGCTGCAAAAATAGATGGTTGTAGTTCGTTTAGAATTTATTGGCAAATAATAATTCCTTTAATCAGGCCTATACTAGGGGTTGTTGGATTATTTTCGTTTAGAGACGCTTGGAATTCATACGTATTGCCATCTATATTTTCAATAATGAATAGAAGTCTTATGACCTTGACCGTAGGAGTTGTAAACCTAAAATACGCTGATGGCGCTGCGATTCAATGGAACATAATGGTGGCTGGAGCTTCTATAGCATTGATACCAATGCTTATAGTGTACATATTTGCTAGTAAGCAATTTATTTCTGGTTTAACTGTTGGCGGTGTTAAAGGATGATTTTGAATTCAAGGGTTTGAGTGTGCCCTTGTAATAACTTATATGGGAGGAGAATTATGAAGACCGAGAATAAATACGTGAAAAATTTAGTTTCTAAGATGACATTGGATGAAAAGGTTGGAGCCTTATTAACACTAGGTTTTAGTGGAACTATGGCAATGCCACATACATACGAGTTTATAACTAAATATCATTGTGGTGGTTTAAGGCTTTCTCCAACTTCAAGAAGTTTTGGAAGTTATGTAAATCCTAAATCAGGAGAAACTGTTGTTAATGTTGTAGACGAAAAAGGTTTTAAAAATGGTATAGAGCCTCCAAATACAACTGCTTCACAATATAAAGAATTGCTTGATGGATTTCAAGAATTAGCTATGAGCAGGCCTCACGGAATACCCCTTCACTTTGCTTATGATCAAGAAGGTGGTACTAGTTCAGATTTTAATTTTAGTGGAGTAAATATTTTCACGAAGCCAATGGGAATAAGAGCAACTGGTGATAGTAAACTAGCTTATGAAGTTGCGTTAGCTGTTTCTAAGCAAAGTAAAGCTGTTGGATTTAATTGGATACATTCACCAGTTATCGATATTAATGTAGATCCTAGAAATCCTGAAGTCTATACGAGAGCTTATTCTGATAGAGTAGAAGAAGTAGTGGAATACTCAGAGCAGTCTTGTTTAGGATTCAAAGAGGGTGGTTTGATTGCAACAGGTAAGCATTTTCCAGGAAGAGGTGATTCACCTGTTGATGCTCACTTTGAAGTGCCAGTTATAAATGTGGATAAAGAGACTATGTTGAGGCGAGAATTATTACCTTATAAGGTACTTATAAATAAAGATTTATTACCATCAATAATGATTGCACATAGTATATTTCCGGCATTTGATAGCGAGCATATTGCTACAGTTTCAAAGAAGATAATAACTGGATTACTAAGAGAGAAATTAAAATTTGACGGGGTAATTGCTACAGACAGTATGACCATGGGCGCAATTGCTATAAAGTATGGTGTTGCAAATGCTTGTGCATTATCACTTGAAGCTGGGGCAGATCTTGTACTCATGAAAGCTGAGGGGAGCCTTGTTGAAGAAACTTTTAATACTATAAAAGAATTTATTAAAGAGGGTAAGATCAGTATTGAGGAATTAGACAAAAAAGTGTATAGAGTATTAAATGTAAAGTATGAGTATGGCCTATTTAATTATGAAACAATGACAGGTGAAAAACCTGAAGATGTAATTAACGAAAAGAGAATAGTTGCGTTATCAAAACTCGTTGCAAGAAAATCTGTAATTGTAGCAAGAGATAGAAATAGATTGTTGCCTTTAAGCTGTGATGAAAAAATCTTAGTTATAGAACAAATAAATAAAACACCAAATAATTTTAGCTGGCATCCAGGAATACTGTTTAAAAAATGTATTAAGTACAATAAAAATATAGAGTATCTAGAAACAAATTATACCTTTGATAAGCAAGATATAGATAACATTAGGAGAAGAATTAAAGACTTTAATATAATAGTTGTAACTAATTTCTATATACGAGGAAAACTTGCAAATAATGATATTATAAAAGAAATCGCTGGGAATAAATCTAAAAAAGTAATACTTGTTACCAATACTCCTTATGAAGTATTAAGTATACCAAAAGAAGCAGATTCAGTAGTTTTAACTTTTGCAACATCACCACACAATATAGAAGTTACTGCAGGAGTAATATTTGGTGAAGTAGTTCCTGAAGGGGAATGGCCTATTGAGTATAAACTTGGTGAATAAACATATGAGAATACTTTTGGGAGGCACGGAGATGGGAAGGTTAAGTATACAAGATATATTAGAGGAAATAGAAAAAAAAATTAACACAAATATGGATGATCTAAATGCTAAAGCCAGCCATATGACTAAAGATGGTGTTTATGATTGTAATAGCTATGATTGGTGGACATCAGGATTCTGGCCTGGAATGCTTTGGGTTATGTACGAAATGACTGGAAAAGATAAATATAAAAATGCTGCTTGGGACTTTGATGAGAAAATAGAAACGCTATACTTACTAGAAAATAGGTTCCATCATGATGTAGGATTTCAATTTTTACCAACAGCAGTTATAAAATATAAAATAACAGGTGATGAGGATGCAAGGCGACGTGGGCTTTTTGCAGCAAATTTTCTAGCAGGGAGATTTAATATTGCGGGGAAGTTTATTCGTGCTTGGAATCAGGTTGATAAAATTGGTTGGTCAATTATTGATACGTGTATGAATTTATCTTTACTATTTTGGGCCTCAGCTGAGTCAGGGGATCCAAGATTTAAGCATATAGCAGTAGCCCATGCAGATACAGTAATTCGTGATTTTATAAGAGAAGATGGTTCAGTAAAACATGTTGTATGTTTTGATCCGGAAACTGGCGAAGTTGTAGATGAAAATGGAGGACAAGGCTATGGACCAGGTTCATCTTGGAGTAGAGGACAAGCGTGGGCAATATACGGCATGGCTAACTGTTATAAATCTACAGGTGATATTAAGTATTTAAAGGCATCAATTAAAGTTGCAAAATATTTTATTTCTTGTTTGCCTGAAGATAACATAGCATATTGGGATTTTAGGTTACCATCAAATATTGGTGAACCAAGGGATACTTCTGCGGCTGCTTGCGCAGCTTCAGGAATGCTTGAAATAGCTGAGTGTCTTAGCAAAGAAGAGGGGCTCATTTACAAAAACTGGGCAGAAAAAATATTATTTTCTCTTACTGAAAATTATTCAACCTTTAATAAACCAGAAGAGGAAGGGATTTTAACTTCTGCCACCAGCAATAAGCCAGGTAATGTTGGAATAAATGTTTCACTGATTTATGGAGATTACTTTTTTATTGAGGGAATATCCAAATTATTAGGTTGGAAAAGGAGTATTTTTTAGTATTCTAAATTTACTTTGGGATTAGGATAGACAGAACTAAATTATAAAGTATATTTTTATTCCTAAGGTATAAATGAGGAAGGTATACAAAATGGACTCAACATTAAAGTTAAAAGAGATGGAAAAAGAAAAAGAGTTTTTATTATGTGTTGATTCCGATGGATGTGCTGTAAATACCATGGAATACAAACATAAACAAATTTTTGGACCTAATATGATTAAGATATGGGAATTGGAAAGTATAGCAGAGGATGTTACACAAGTATGGAATTATGTTAATCTTTACTCGCAGTGGAGAGGAATAAATCGTTTTTTGGCATTGGTAAAAGTCTTTGAATTATTAAAGGATAAAAAAACAATATTAGCTAAAAAGTTTGAACTTCCAGATTTTAAATCTCTTTGTGAGTGGACAAAAAAAAGTGATAAATTATCAAATATTTTACTTGAGGCTAGGATAGAAGAGCATAGTGATGTTTTTTTAGATAAAGTTATTATTTGGTCTAAGTCAGTTAATGAGGTAATTTCAAAATCTAAGGTAGATTGTTTACCTTTTGAAAGTGTTCACAAAAGTTTAGAAAAGGCACAAAAATATGCTGATATAGCTGTAATTTCTTCGGCTAATTCGCAGGCACTGAAAAAGGAATGGAATGAACATGGTATTGCTGCTTTTGTTAAGGTGTTAGCAGGGCAGGAAATGGGATCTAAAACCTCATGTATTGGAATTGTAAAAGATAACAAATATGATAACCATCATGTACTGATGGTGGGTGACTCACCTGGAGATTTACAGGCCGCTATGGACAATGGAGTTTTATACTATCCGATAATTCCTAGTAAGGAAGATATGTCATGGCAAAAATTTTATGATGAAGCTTTCGATAAGTTTATAAATGGAAGCTACAATGGTAAATATCAGGAGCAGTTAATTTACGAATTTAATGAGATGTTGCATTCTAAGATACGTTGGGAGTAGAAGTTACTCTTTGTGTTACAAGGCAAACCATGTTGCAATTTAAAAACCATCAATGCAATTGAAAATAAAAAGTATAATCCCAATCTGGAATTAGCAATCATACATGAAAACCTCCCCCATTATTGGTCGAGGTTTTTCTGCACTGAAGCGTTGTATTAAGAAGTAAAACCTGTCCACATGCGCTTCCCAACTTATGTAAGCACTAGATGTTTAACGTTGAGAACAACTTTATTTGAGCTTCTATTTTACTACAGGGAAAGATATCTTTACAGAAGTCCCCACATTTTCTCTGCTGTCTATTAAAAATGTTGCCTCATCCTTAAAGCAAAGTTTAATTCTTCTATATACATTCGACAGCCCAATGCTTTTTCTACTGCTATCAAAAGTGTCCTTTTCTAGATTCTGCATAAGCAATTTTAACTTCTCCTGGGACATACCAATGCCATTGTCTGAGATCTCTATGTTTACGCTTCCATCCACAATACGTCCCTGAACGGTTATAATACCTTTATGCCTTATATTATCAATACCATGTTTTATAGAGTTTTCTACAATTGGCTGCAGAATCAGCTTTACTGTTTTACAGTTTTTAAGTTCCGCGTCTATTTCAAGGAGAATTTCAGATCTACCACGGCAGCGGATTTCATGGATATAGATATAACTTTTTAAATGTTCTATTTCTTCTGCAAAAGTTATAAGCTCTGTTCCGGTAGATACGCTTCCACGAAAGAAGTTTCCGAGAGCTGTTATCATACCACAAATATCTTCAGCACCTTTTTTGTAAGCCATCCATTTAATTATATCCAGAGTATTATATAGAAAGTGAGGATTTATCTGCTGTTGAAGTAGTAGGTCTGTTAATATACGCAATACCTCTAATTTTCCTCGCGAATACCAATACCGATTTTTTGTAATTATTTTTCTGAACTCCAAGAAACCTAAGGTCTCCTATTGTATTATCCGCAACAGGTTGTGACAGATATTAATTAATAATCTACCTGTTTCGACACAAAAATATTTGCCACTATGAAAAGAAAATTGATATAGCTCTAATGTCTGGTGATACTACAGATGTATTTTTTACAACAAATCAGATTTCACAATCTAAATATGTTTTAAATGGATCTAAATTAGCATTAGATGATATTGCAAAACAAAGTAATTATAATTTAGATGAAAAGTATGGAAGGTACCTTCATAAGGGTGACGGTAAAACATATGGAATACCAAGTTCACCAACCTACTGGTTAGTATTTTATAATAAAAAGATTTTTGATGATGCAGGCGTAGCTTATCCTAGTGGATATTGGACATGGGATCAATATGTAGAAACTGCGAAAAAGCTTACTAATCCTTCTAAGAAGATATATGGATCCTTTATGAACAATTTTGATGCAAACTTTTATATGATAGCAAACCAAAAAAGGGTAGATGGATATAAGAAGGATGGTACTTCGAATTTTGATGATACTGCATTTGCAGATTCATTGAAGTTCTATGGAGACTTAGAGAATACATTAAAGGTTCAGCCAAGCTATTTGGAATATGAATCAAAAGATTGCAGCAGAGAGCTTTGTTAGTGGAAGTTATGGTATGTGTTTTACCGGCACTTGGTTATTGGCAGACTTGACTGATACAGCTAAGTATCCAAGAGATTGGAAGTGGGGCATAACCCAGGTTCCAGTTCCAGATGCAAACTCAAAGAATAATGTTGGCGCATTAAGTTATACTGTTGTAAGCAAAAATGCTAAGAATAAGGAGGCCGCTTTCAAACTAGCTACTTATATAGGCGAAAATCAGTATAAAGTAGCAAATGAACTTCCAGCACTTCAGACATTTTCTAAAGATAATTATTTAAAATTATTCAGTGATATAGCAAGCAAATCTGGCAATAGCGTAACATCTAAAGAGCTATACGACGCGCTAATTAATAATGGCTTGGGATTTAGAGCTGAAAAGATTACTGGATCAATTCCTGCACAATATATTGAAGAAATTTAGATACAAAAGAACTTTAAAAGAGAATAGAGTTAATAAATTACTATTGACAATATTGATGCTTATACTTTCCATATTGATGATAGTTCCATTTATGCTTATGATCTCTGCTTCTTTTAAACATTCTACTGTTGCTTTTACAAATATTTTTGAGGTGATACCTAAAAAGACTTATTATGGTAATTATGAGGCGCTTTTTAAACATCAATATTATTTCACATGGTTTTTAAATTCAGCCTTTGTGGCGATTTTAACTATAGTATTAAAATTTATCTAATGAGGTAAGCAGAATATATATTTTATTATTTGATTTTTTAAATATAAAAACTTGCATAATAAGTAAGAAATATGTATAATTATAAATGGCTTGTTAATAAAAATTGAATATTGTGTTCGGATGAAGATTGTGGGAGAGAGATGGCTTGCCATCCGCCGAAGAGGAAAAACTTTCAGGCACCTAAGGATTTTTAAAAAGAAACTATAAATTAATAGTTGGACTTAAAAACCTATTTATTAGGAGAAAACCGTAATTGGACGAGCCTCTGGAGAGAGCTGGTTAAACAGACACCGAAGGAGCAAGATAGTTTTTGTAAGATTTACATTAAGCTATCGAATCTCTCAGGTAAAAAGGACAGGGGATAGAAATTATGAAAAAAATTTTGTCTCCTCCATTATATTAAATTAAGGGAGGATTTTTTAATGACAGCATTTACGGAATTACTTAGCAAAATTGACACATGGCTTTGGGGACCACCGTTACTTATTTTACTAGTAGGTACAGGATTATATTTAACTATAAGATTGGGTGTATTACAGGTTACTAAACTACCACTTGCAATTAAGTATTTATTTACTGAAGAAAAGGATAATGATATAGTAGGTGATGTATCATCATTTGCAGCTTTATGTACAGCACTAGCTGCAACAATAGGAACAGGAAATATTGTTGGTGTTGCAACAGCAATTAAACTTGGTGGACCAGGAGCTTTATTCTGGATGTGGGTAGCTGCTTTCTTTGGAATGGCTACTAAGTATTCTGAAGGCTTACTTGCAGTAAAATATAGGACTGTTGATGAGAATGGACAAATGGCTGGTGGACCTATGTATTACCTTGAAAATGGACTTAAAAATAAGTTCTTAGCAAAAATGTTTGCAATCTTTGGTGTAGGAGTTGCCTTTTTTGGAATAGGTACATTCCCACAGGTAAATGCAATAACAGAGGCTGTATCAATAACATTTAATATACCAACTATTGCAACAGCAATAGTAATAACGCTTTTAGTTGCATTAATAACTATTGGGGGAATAAAAAATATAGCAGCAGTAGCAGAAAAGACTGTTCCATTTATGGCAGTGTTTTATGTTATAGGATCTTTAATGATTGTAATAATCAATATTAAATTATTACCAGGAGCATTAGCTTTAGTTGTAAAAAGTGCATTTACGACTACCGCAGCAGCAGGCGGGTTTACAGGGGCAACGATTATGCTTGCTATGCGGAGTGGTGTTGCCAGAGGAGTATTCTCTAATGAATCTGGTTTAGGTAGTGCGCCAATAGCAGCAGCGGCAGCAAAAACTAAGTCTTGTGTAAGACAAGGACTTGTATCTATGACAGGTACTTTTATTGATACAATAATTATATGTACTATGACTGGGCTTGTTTTAATAATGACTGGAGCTTGGAATTCAAAACATGCAGGAGCAGCTATGACAAACTATGCTTTTAGCACTGGATTTCCTGTTGCAATGATAGGACAGTTAATTGTGACTATTGGACTTATTTTCTTTGCATTCACAACAATACTTGGTTGGAATTATTATGGAGAAAGATGTATTGTATATTTAGTAGGAGTAAAAGGAATTAAACCATATAGAGGAATATTTATTTTCTTAGTAGCATTAGGTGCATTCTTAAAATTAGAAATGATTTGGATAATTGCAGATATTGTAAATGGACTTATGGCGATTCCAAACTTAATTGGACTTATTGGACTCAGTGGAGTTATTATAAATGAAACAAGAAAATATTTTAGAGAACTTGAAGATGATGGAATGCTTAAGATGCGAAAATAAATAATTGGAAGGAAGCTTTTGGCTTCCTTCTTTTTTTTTTCGGGTTCTGTTACAGAAATTGTAACGTAGTGAAGAAGTTCTGTTTCACCAATTGCATTGATTTTCATATGAACTATATTTGTTTAGTGGTTTATTAATATTACAATTGGAAATCCACCTAATGAAAGACCAGAAGTTTCTATTAAGGAAAATGAATCTGAAGCACTAGATAATGCAGAAGACAATTTACTATTTATAACCAAATAATAAATTGTCTATAAGTATTATTGTGGCTGCATTACACCTGAAAAAACAAGCCATGCTAATATTGATTTCGCTACTAAACTAAGGATTATATAACCTCTTTCACCATAGATATAGTTTTTCCATTTTCCTATCTTTAAATATTGTAACACCATATTAATAGGAAACAAATTAAAGAATATAAAATATGAAGCAAATACTGCATAAACAAACCATGGTACTTTATCTAAGTTTGAATTACCAAATGCATACATAATTATTATAATCCAAGGGCCAAAACCAGCGATGGATCCAAATATAAATGCATACCAATCTGTCTTTTTTGTATATTGGTTTATTCTTTCCATTAGCAAGCCAAATAAATTCATTGAAGCATTTAAAACAAATATTGCTATTAAAAGACCAATATCATATACCCCAAATAATAAGGCAATTAAAGTTATCATTAAAGAGGAACTAATGGAATATTCATACCATCTAAATGGATTCATCCCTTTTTCTATATTACGATTATATACATCATTTATCTTAGGCATTACAATTAAGAAATGAAATAGTGCAGATAGTAATAAAAAAAGAGAAACACCTATAGCAAATGGAACATCCAATATCTTTTGATTGTCAGTTACGAGTCTCATTGTGGTAGTGTCAAATTTTAAAAAATTCGAATATACTGGAAGCTTAAAAGCAATAACTTTTTCAATTGTTAAAGCAAAATATAACATCAGTGCTCCTTGGATAAAGTGTAAAAATCCCATAATTAAATTGAATTTGCGAAGTGATTTGAATTTATTATTTTTTTCCATTATAAACCCCCTGTTAATATATATTATAATAAATATATTATATTCTATGTTGTTATAAAATTCAACTAAATAATAATAATTATTATTTGATTATTATTATTATTATTATTATGCTTACAAAATCGCAACAAAAATATAGTATAATAAATATATAGATAAAAGTTTAAGAAATAAAACAACCGGAGGGATCTATGAATATTGAAAAAACAATTACAGCACTTAAGAAAAACAATTATGAGGTAAGCTTCTTTAAAACTGCCGAAGATGCGGCGCATTATTTAGACAGTACCCTTAATGACAAATATATTGGATTTGGTGATTCTGATACTATGGTGCAGATGAACTTGTTTGATAGACTTGCCTCACACAACAAGGTTGTTGATCCTAAGCATTGGGTGTCAGGGAAAACATTCGGTGATATTGCAACAGAGTGCCTGACTACAGAAATTTTTTTGACTTCAGTCAATGCTATCTCAGAATCAGGAGAGTTTGTTAATATTGATGGCACAGGTAATCGTGTAGCTGGATCGCTGTTCGGGCATAAGAAGGTATATTTTATTGTCAGCACAAATAAAATCTCGCATTCACTTGAAGATGCTATTTGGCGTGCCCGTAACATTGCTGCTCCTCGTAATGCTATGAGATTAGGATTGAGAACCCCTTGTGCAATAAAAGGAGATCGTTGTTATAATTGTTCCAGTCCAGATCGTATCTGCAATGGTCTTGTAATTTACTATAAAAAGATGCATAGCATGGATATGGAAGTCGTATTGATAGATGAAGAGCTTGGCTTTTAAGGTGTCTGTCTTATAACTTTGCTTCAATTTAATATAAGAGGAGTTCACGTTGTGACCTCCTCTTATATATATATGAATATTTAATTTTAAGTTTAAAGTGTTTGTTTTGCGGATGTAACTGTTATTTCTAAAACTCTATTTAGAAAAGAAAATTTTTCTTTCATCATATCAAAATCTGCACCTGATTTAACAAATTTTGCAGTTCCTTCGATTAAGAAACCAGTTCCTAAGGACCTATATCCCATAACTTCTTTACTGCCTACTGTAACTTTGATTTTATCATTTTGTTCTATGTTCTTTTGGGTTTTTATCATTCCAGCAGCGGGTATTAATAACCTACCATCTTCAGTTGCATTAATATAAGAGTTCCAAGTATTAGCTACGTGTGATTCATTGTTACTACAAGTAACTAGAGATACGACTCCCTCATGGGAAATAACTTCAAGCAATTTTTCATTTAACATTAAATTTTCCTCCTTTAATTTACATAACTGGTTATATACAATATGGATAAGATAGATACATGTTGTCTATAATTATTATATAGTGATTAAATTAAAAAGTCAACAATAATTAAATTAAGGTTATTGACTGTTAAAAAATAATAAAGTAATATGTGAGAAGGTTATATTTTTATTTAGGAGGCCGATCAGAATGCAATTTTCCATAGGAGTAGAGTATGCGTTACATTGTTTATTATATATGATAGATATTCCATCAGGAAAAGCTGTTGGAATTAAAGACTTAGCAGCATTTCAAGGAGTATCAGAAACTTATTTATCAAAGGTATATACAAAATTAAGAAAAGCAGGTATTGTAAGATCAATTATAGGTGTTAATGGTGGATATGCGTTAGTACGTGACCCTGAAAGCGTAACGTTTTGGGACATAGTTCAGGCTGTAGAAGGAAACACTCCATTATTTCAGTGTGCAGAGATTAGGCAAAATGAAATTTTACTAGATAAAGAAAATTTGCCTGATGCATATACAAAATGTCCTTGCCTTATAAAAGTTGTTATGTTAGAAGCAGAAGAACAAATGAGACTGTATTTAAACAATAAGACACTAGGGTGGTTACATAATCAAGTAGGTAATAAAATACCAGCACAGCACAAAGAAGAAACAGTTGAATGGTTTAATAAACTTAAATGATGGTATAACTGAAATTCAATTAATAAGAGGAGTTCACTTTGTGAACTCCTCTTATATATATTATATAAATATTTAAAAGTATTATATAATTATTGAAGTGTTTATTCATTCTTAATCGTTATATTAAGTGTAGGGACAAAAAAAGGGGTGATGGTTATTCAAAAGGAACAGTTTTCAATCTATATAAAAAAATATGAACGTCTAATCATCACTATTTGTCTATCCTTTACGAAAAATTATTTTGATGCAGAGGATTTGGCACAACAAACCTTTTTGTCTGCATATACGAATTACGGTAAATTTGATGGAATGAATTTTAAGGCTTGGCTTACAACAATTGCTGTAAATAAGTGCAAAGATTTTCTTAAAAGTCCTGTAAGGGTTGTTCATAACTTATCTGATGAAGATTTTGAATATTTAGAGGATTTGGGCGATTCACCTGAGGAGAAACTTATAAAAAAATATAGCAGAGAAAAAATACACAGTTTATGTGGAAAATTAAAAGAGCCTTACCGAGCGGTGGCAGTAAATTATTTTTGTGAAGATATTAAACTTTCTGATATGGCGAAAAATACAGGTCAAAGTCTTAAAACATTGCAAACCCATCTTTATAGATCAAAAAAGCTTCTGAAAGTTTTATGGAAGGAGGAGTGTATGTGAGTAATACATTATTTAAAGAAAACGGACACTTAACTAAAACATCACTAATAGCGTTTAAAGACGGTTCTCTTAGTGATAATGAACTAATTATATTATCAGAACATATTTGCAATTGTGAAGGTTGCGCTGATGCTTTAGGGGATAGTTTCAACAATGATGAACTTGCAGATGCCCCTATAGGATTTGAAGAAGCAATACTTAGCAAAATGAAAAAGAAAAAAGAAAGAAATACACAGTTTATCTTTTATTCTCTTAGGGTAGTAATGGCAGCAAGTATAGCATTAATATTTGTTTTTTCAAACCCATTAAATTTTGTGACTAACACAAAAATTGCAACATTAAATGTAAATCCTATTAGTCTAAGTGCTATAGACAAAATAAATCTAAATCTTAATGATTTTTCACAAAAAATAATAAACACGGAGGTTTTTAATAATGAAAAAGGAAAAAAGTAAATTCTTAACCTTTTGTTTCTCAATGTTACCAGGAGCAGGTCATATGTATATGGGATTTATGAAGATGGGACTATCATTTATGGCTGTTTTCTTCGGTTTAATATTTCTTTCTAGTTGGCTTAGTATAGGACCACTACTATTTGTTTTACCATTAATCTGGTTTTATTCATTTTTCGATTGTATGAACAAACGTTATTCTACTGATGAAGAATTTTTGCTTTTAGAAGATGACTATTTGTTTTCTCTTGATGAGCTAGTAAAAATAGATAAAGGTATATTTAAAAAAAATAAAATGTTTTCAGGTATACTACTTGTGCTTCTTGGCATTTATTTAATATGGAATAATATTATAAATAGCCTACTTGGACGTATGCATATGTCAGGCGAACTATATAATGTTATTAATGATATATCAAGAGTGGCTCCACAGATAATAATAGGTGTTGTAATAATTGTTGTTGGTGCAAAACTTATTATAGGTAAGAAAAAAGAGTGTGATCTGAATGATTAAGGGACGTCGCGTTGGCACATTTACAACTGGAATAGTGTTAGTTATATTTGGAATAATGTTTTTAATACATTTAATATATCCAAGTTTTAGTTATCTAAGAGTAGCATCACTGTGGCCCGTAGTCTTAGTCCTACTTGGAATCGAGATAATTGTTGCCTGCTTAATTAATAAGGAAGAACTAATTAAATATGATTTTTGTGCAATAATCTTGATATTAATGTTATCTCTTTTCTCAATGGGTATGGGCGTTATGGAGTATATGATTACTCACACTCAAGAAATTAGAACTATATTTTAAGGGAACCCAAGGGGGAAAATATTTATAATATAGAGAGGAAGTTGATCTTATGCTGATAGCTAAAAATCCAATATTAAAAGGCTTCAATCCAGATCCCAGCATCTGCAAAGCTGGAGATGATTACTTTATTGCCACATCAACTTTTGAATGGTTTCCTGGAGTTCAAATTCATCACTCCAGGGATTTAGTCAATTGGGAGCTTATAGCACATCCTTTAAACAGGGTATCCCAGTTAAATATGCTTGGGGTTCCTGATTCTGGCGGAGTTTGGGCACCTTGTCTTTCATATAATGAAGGAATATTCTATTTGATTTATACAATAGTCTTAAACTCTGGAAAGGTCAAAGACACTCATAACTACTTGGTCACATCCAATGATATCTGTGGAGAATGGTCCGAACCTGTTTATCTTATTTAAGTGGATTTGATCCTTCATTATTTCATGATGACGACGGTAGAAAATGGCTAGTCAACATGAAATGGGATAATCGTATAGGTAAAAACCGTTTTGCAGGACATCTACTGCAGGAATATGATATCAAAAATAAATGCCTTGTTGGTCCTGTGGTAAATATTTTCAAAGGTACAGAACTAGGTTGTTCCGAGGGGACTCATTTATATAAGCGCAATGGTTACTATTATTTGATGGCTGCAGAAGGAGGTACCTCTTACAGTCACGCTGTAACCTTGGCTAGATCAAGGAGTATTACAGGTCCTTATGAGGTTCACCCGCAGAACCCAATTCTTACTTCCAAGGGCAGTGATAAAGATCAATTTCTTCAAAAATCAGGTCATGCAAGCATTATTGAAGGGATTAACAAGGAGTGGTTTATGGTCCATCTTTGTGCAAGGCCAATACCTAAAACAGATAGGTGCATTCTAGGAAGAGAAACTGCCATTCAAAAAGTTCAGTGGAGGGAAGATGATTGGCTGTATTTAGTTGATTCACCCGGTAAACTTCCATCATGGGAAGTAGAAATTTATTCTGAACCTGAATCTCAGTGCACAAAAGCTATAAGAGTTAAAACGGAGCAATATGATGATTTTGACAACAACTTCATGGATATTAACTTCCAGTCTTTAAGAATACCAGCGCAGATGTTTATGTCTTTGACAGAAAGACCGGGTTTTTTAAGATTATACGGAAAAGAATCATTAGGTTCTAAATATACCCAAAGTTTGATAGCAAGGCGACAGCAATCTTTTTCCTATTGCAGTGAAACCTGTCTCCAATTTGAACCAAAAACATCGCAACAGCTTGCGGGGCTAGTTTGTTATTATAATACAGAAAACTATTATTATTTAAGAGTGAGTTATGATGAAGAATTAGGCGGAAAATGTATAGGAATACTCGCTAGCATAAATAATGACCTTTCCGAGGCTATGATTGCTGATGATAATATTTTAATAAACGAGGCAGATAGAATTTACTTAAAGGTGGAGGTACATTACTGCGAATTAAGGTTTTTCTATGCCATCAAAAAAGATGATTGGAAACAGATTGGCAAGGTTTATGATGCTAGTACTCTCTCTGATGATGCCATCGAAGGTTCTTCGGCGTTTACTGGGGCTTTCGTAGGGATTGCATGTCAGGATCTGTCCGGGATGAATAAACATGTTGATTTCGATTATTTTTCATACGTTGAAAGAGAGTAGAGAGTAATAATTTCCTTAAATTTTTCTTTTAAGAAACGGGAACACAGAGAAAGAGATACTGAAGGAAGCGGAAAATTTAGAATAAGATTAAATTTAACTGAAATTCAATTAAAATGAGAGGGCCAATTAAGCCTTCTTTTTTTGTGCACTACATATATTTCTATAAAAGTAGATAAAGTTATTTCAGTTGAAAAAGAAAAGTTGGCGGGTAATTTCATGTTAGTATTTACTTGCCAGAGTGTAATCAAAGCGGCAGAAAGAGTATATGAATTAAAATATGAACTAATTACATGTAAGTGGATTTTGTATAAGCTATAGTTCCGGACAAAACAAAATAAGAGGAGTTCACTTTGTGAACTCCTCTTATACATATATATATAAATATTTAATTTTAAATTAAGTAGAGATTAGCAATTTTAAGTTAAAAGTATTTTTACCTTGTCTTATCACATATATTTAAGACCTCTTATTTGTTAAATTGTACTAACCTCTATAAACTTTAACAACTTAATCTGAACCATTGGACTATCCCCTTTCTATTAGCTATTATTTTACTTTATCTAAGGAGGGTTAATATCTTTGAATTAAATTCTGTTGCTTTGGTTATGAGTTAATAATATCATAGTAATCGATGTTTGTAAAGAATTATTTTCAATTAATAATAAATATTATTGAGTAATATAAATAATGTATTTTATAACTGTAAAAATTATTAAGATATTATAAAAAGATAGATTTTAATGAACCTGTAGATTTGGTAGCAATAACTACCCAGTGAAAATAGAGCTATAAATCTTCCTCCAATAATGATATATCTTGATATATCTTGATATAATGGATACACTATTAATGCATTGAATAAATATAGTGTAATTTATATGTTCAAAAGGAGGATAATTTATGGATGAAAATAATTTAGAAAAAACAGAAAAAAGTACTGGTATTTCAAATGATGATAGTATGAATATTGATAATGATGTTGAACAAAAAGTAATAAAACAATCAAGTGCTGATCTAATTAATGAAGTTAATGAGACTATTATGAAGGATGAAATGAATTTGTTTTAAAAAAAATATCTATAAGGCATGATTTTCATGACTTATAGATATTTTGCTTCTTTTCTTATATAAATAAAAGCGATATACCTAACAAAGTTATAATTGCACCAAATATTTCTCTTGGTAAAATTCTTTCCTTAAACACAATAATTGAAACAGGTATTAGTAGTATTGGAGTAATTGATGTTATTGTTGAAACTACTCCAGTTGATGCATGTTGAACAGCTAATAAAGAGAGGGATACGCCTACAAATGGTCCAAATAGTGAACCAATAGAAATGTATTTCATAGCCCTCATATCTTTAACCGCAACAATTAGTTCACCCCATTTTTTTAATACAGAAATGACAATTGTAAACCCAATAATTGCTGCTATAATTCTAATTTGAGTTGCAGCAAATGGATCATATGATCCCATTCCAAACTTACTAAAAACAAGACCAAAAGCTTGTCCTAATGCACCTATAAAAGCATAGGATAATCCTTTAATTGGATGAGATAACTTTACTTTTTTATTACCTGAGTTTTTAGTTAGGATTACAAGGGCAATACCAACAATAGTTATTATCATTCCAGCAAGACCAAGCACCGTGATTTTTTCACCCATAATAAGGAAACCTGCAATCGCTGTTATTGGTGGTACCGTTGACATAATTAACATGGATATACGTGCGCCAACCTCAACATATGCCTGAAACAAAAATAGATCACCTATTACAAAACCAATTATCCCTGAAAAGGTTAACCATAACCAGGTAGAACTGGAAGCATCTATTGGAAAGATCATACCTCTAAAAAATAAATTACAAATTGATATTAATATAAATGCGATAATAAGTCTTATTAAATTTACAGATATCGACCCTACTTTTTTTCCTGCGGCTTCAAATGATACAGCCGTAATTGTCCAACATAATGCAGTTGCAAGTGCAGCTATTTCTCCTATGTGCGATTGAAACATATAATATTACTCCATTCTCCTTGTTCTTTAAGGATTAGTTTAATTTATTATATGATATCACTATATATAATAAATTGTAAAATATATTATATATAGTACGCAGAGACAATGGACTAAGTAGATTATAGCGATTTATTTTTCAGGTTTAGATGCAATAATAAATTTTTTATAGTTTTCTAAACGTTGTTTATAATCATCTGATTTCTTTAATTCCATGCTTATGGCAACAGTATTTTTGATGTCCTCAACATGAATAAGTTTCCCGGATAAAGTGTCATGAGCGTGCTTTAATTGTTCCTCTGGGAACTCAAATCTTACTTTACCATCTACAATTTTAACATCACCTTCAATACCACACATACAGCAAATTGCATGTGTAGATTCGCAATCTAAATAGAAATTTCTACTGTGGCAATGTGGGCAAACTCCTTCTTCTCCTTTATAAGAAGCATTTGCAATATCTTTTGCAGCTTTCGCAATGTTTACACCTATTTCATGTACTCGTGCGACTTTACTCTCATCTATAATAATGCCTGTAGACCAAGGAAATACTTCATTATCTATAAATTTCCACATAGGAGTTAATGCTTGTATTGCGCAGTCACATTGAAATCTTGTAACCCAGTCTGAACCGCCAAGTCCTATGTAAGAAACCACTTTATCTTTCAAGATTCTTGGATCAGGCGCTTTACCTCCTGTAGCGCGAGCAATTTTAGTTGCTACGATATTATTACCTCTATCCATTCTAGGACCGAAACGGTCTCTAATTGTAAGGAATAAACTTGGAGCGCCTTTACAGAAAATTGGATTTGCAAAAATTACGCCATCTGCATCTAGCATCTTATTTAGTAACCAATCAAAATCATCTTTTAATACACACATATTCCCTTTTCCTGCCATAAGTGATCCAACACATGCTGTACACCCAATACAATATTTTATATCCAAATCTAATAACTGAATAAATTCAACCTCTGCACCCGTTTCTTTTGCAGCCATCAATGCTTCTTTACACATTGCGTCATTATTACCATCTTTTCTTCCACCTGAAATACCTAAAATTTTCATTTTATATCCTCCTCATTATTCATTAGTTAAATTAAAGACCACTCACTTTTTTATTTTCTAAACCCACATCAGATAATGAACAAGAATTCTTATTCCCAAAACTTAAAGCAAAGGATAAACAAAGTCCCACTAAAACAAATATTACTGCGACTGTTGCACTTGAATGAAATCCAGTAGCTATTGCAACTTGCTCTGTAGCTGAATTATTTAAGGCTTTTAGTTGTGAAGATGACATAATACCAATAAATAATGAAGAACCAAGTGCTGCTGATATTTGTTGAAGAGTATTCATAACCGCTATTCCATGTGGATAAGCTTCTTTGGGTAGTTGTTTAAGAGAACTCGTTTGACAAGGTGACATCGTAATACCAACCCCAATGCAGACTACTATATATGATGCTATAATCTTAATAAGAGATGTATCACTATTTGAGCGTGATAAAACAAATAATGCCACAAGGATTATAGTAAAACCTACTGGTATTAACACTTTAACTCCAAATTTATCATAAATTTTTCCGCCTATAGGAGTTACAACCCCATTAGCAAGTGATGCTGGAAGTAATACCATTGCGGCTACAAAGGTTGTTGTTTTAAGTGCTCCTTGAAGGAACATAGGTAACATTACGTTCATAGTGAACATTGTCAAAAATGAGATCATAAGAAGTACTACCCCTACTGAAAATAGTGGATATTTAAATATCCGCATTTCTAACATTGGTTCTTTTAAAGACAATTGACGTTTAACAAATATAATTAATGATATTATGCCAACAATAAATATTAAGCTAATAATCTTCATATTTCCATCACCACTAAAACTACTTATGCCATAAATAACTCCTCCAATTCCCAGGCTTGATAATATAATTGATATAAAATCAATCTTAGGTTTTGTAAGAGTTGAAACATTAACTAAATAAATTGAACCTAAAATCATAGCTATTACTATAAGTGGAATTAACATTATAAACAAAACATGCCAACTAAAAAATTGTAATAAAATACCTGAAACTGTTGGTCCAAGTGCTGGTCCAAGCGAAATTACACAGCCACAAATTCCCATAGCTAATCCATGCTTTTCTGGTGGGGTTACTATAAGTACTGTATTCATTAGAAGTGGAATCATCATTCCAGTTCCCGAGGCTTGTAACATCCTTGAAATAAGTAACATTGCAAAAGAGCCTGAACAAGCTGCACATATTGTTCCAACTAAAAGTAATGTCATTGCACCTAAAAACAAAGGCTTTGTTTCAAATGTTTGAATTAGAAATGCTGTAATTGGCACCATAACTGATACAACAATCATATATGCGGTAATTATCCATTGAACCGTTCCTGCGGTAACATTCATTTCCTTCATAAGAGGAGATAATGCTACATTTAATATAGTTTCATTAAATACAGCTAAAAAAGCACTGAAAACTAATACTCCTATAATAACGTTTGAATTGAATTTTTTTGTAGGTTTTGTTGTTTCCATTAATTTCGTTCCTCCTAATATTAGACCAGTCTTTATAATAAACTCCTAAAAAAACACCTATTTATAAAATAGGTATTAATAAATCATTTAAAGTTTGTATTTTATTACTACATATTTATTAAATTAGGTATTTGTTTAGCTAGTATTCTAAGTGAATCACCATTTTTCTTTGTAAGTGATAAAGTAATTCCGCCTTCTATCATTGCAGTAATTACACAACCTAATTCATATGCTTTATCTTTACTAATTCCAGATTTAATTAATTTTTCTGCATATATATTTTCTAATGAAGCAAATATTTCGTCGCAAGCTTTTCTTAAAATTTCACTTGTTATATATGTCTCTAAAGCTATTAAACTTATAGAAATATCTGGAGTTATTTGCTCATTGTCAATAAGTATTGCAATGTTTTCTATATTAAATTTAATAGCTTCAATTGGATCTTCAATACTGTCTAATGCATTAATTATTTTAGTTATTATTTTTTGTCCTGCTAAGTTTACAGATTCTAAGGCAAGTTGCTCTTTTCCTTTAGGAAAATGATAATATAATGATCCTTTTGGTGCTCCACTTTTTTCTAAAATCTCATTTAGCCCAGTTGCGTTATATCCCTTAATTTGAAAAAGTCTTGATGCAGTTTCTATAAATTTTTCTTTTACATTAACCTTATTATTCATATTAGTATACTCCTCTAATAAATTATAGCTCTCTAATAAATTATAGTGACTGGTCTATATTTATAAATTGTACTTTATGTTATAACAAATGTCAATAATTAAAAAAGAAAGAGCTAAAATGTAATCTTTGTTTTAACAAAAGATACCTAAAAAGAAAGAAATAAGCATAATTACATTCACATTATGATATAGTAATTATAATGGTCATAGGTGGGTGTCTAAAAGTTATAGTGCATTAAAAATAGTGGAGGGGGAGAGCGATTGGGAATCCATTTGTATTCCCTTATAAATGGAGGAATATTTAGTGAGAAGGATGAAAGATATATTTTATATTAATGCTTTTCCAGAGAATAATGAGGTTGTCTATTATGGAGTTCAGTTAAAGGAGTTTTTAAAATATATTCCTACTGAGTTAAACCAATTGCTACTACTTGAGTCTGAGTATTATAGTCCAGGCTGTAGCTCTAGCACTAAACTTGAAATGGTTGATAAAGATGATATGGAGGAATTTTTAAATGAGAATATATATGGGTATGGTAATTTCTGCTGGGTTGATTATAATGAAAGAGAAAATGTGGAGAGCCTCGAACCTTTAGAATTAGCAGAGCTACTATATCTAGGACATATGTTTAAACCAGTGAAAAGTCCTTTTTTCGATAGAATTCAAAATAGGTATGCTTATCTTGCGCATGATGATGGATGGTTTTGTAGAGTCTACAGCAAATGTTATCCAGATTTTGAAGAGGTAATTGTGGGCAAAGTAATTGATGTATTGTCAAGCTCAAAGAGGAGAAAAATATACCCTTTTTCTAAAGAGTTGAGAGAGAAACTGTTAGAACTCGCTAAGGATGGTTTATTAATAGATTTTAATAATATCTTTAAATACGGTAATTCAATTGAGATACCAATATATTGCATAGGCAAGTTTCTTGACATGGATGAGATGTATAATGATTTAAAACGTCATATTAATAGATCAAAATATTCAGCCAGGTTAGTACAGAAAAATAAAAAGTGGATTATAGATTATATTATTGAGAAGCAGTAATTACATTTATAGAAAAGCAATATATATACATAGAAAAGTGCCATATGACTGGCACTTTATTTTAATATCGTGAAAGTAAAAACTGGAAGCTTGTACTTTCTAAAAGATCTGTTACTTAAATTAACTTACTATTATCCTACTTTTACAATAGTTACTGTTGTGTCTATAAATCCCATAATTTGCAAGCTTGCACTTATTAAAGTCAAGGATGAGTTACTAGTAGTTACGGGAACAAGAACTGTCTTAGCTAAATTTGATTTTTGGTTTTCCTCGAGCTGTGGTGTCAACACTTGTACTCTAGTTTCAGAACCATCTAGTAGCGTTTGATTGAGTTTTAATTGGATTATAGCCTCGTTGGTTCCATAGGGAAGTGTCGTCCAAACTGCAGATGTGCTGTAAGTTACTAAATACAGCCCTGGTACACAGAAAATTAATCTATTTCCGTCCAGGTGTATACATCTACCAGTATTTGTTCCATTAACTATTGAACCAAATGATATTGGATTATTTGATACTATATTCTGTAGACCTGGATATGAGGTCTCTATTGTACATAGTGATCTATAAGGTCTATCGCTTACGTGCTTATTACAATCTAAACATTCATGAGAATTTGTATTACCCATTTATTTTAACACTCCTTAAATTTAGATAATTTAATGGTCACTGTAAGGTATGCCACATTGCTAATATTGGTTACATAATTTTATATGCATTTGAATATAATTGCTATACAAACTTCATAATTTATAATCTGAAGGCGTTCCCCATAGTTCCAAACGGTTAAACATAGGATAAACTGAATTGAATTTCACATAAATAGGTGCTTTATATAAAAAGGGATTTTCTCTGAAAAATTCTCTATCTCCATATATAATTGCCTGCAAAGCTAGCGGTAATTCTTTTATGAAAATGTTATTACGTTTTGCTGATATTATTGGGTTCTTTTCTTTATCTACCATAACATTAACCATCAGTTGGTACTCGTTATTAAACATGATCCATTCTGCCAGCACTTCATCTCTCATGTCAGTGATTTTAGCATAATCGTACTTTGCTGCAATAGTCAAAAATAATTCTCCGGTAGTGTCTGAATGGGTAAGGGTATATTTCCTGGGAATAATCGGTTTTGTTTCACTTGTTCCCATGCCAAAATTAACGTGTAACATTTCTGTATTGAATTTGCTCAAAGTCTTCCCTCCATAATATAAATACATTATATATATATGACGTTAACTGTTGTTATGATCATAGTAATTCTATTGCTTATATTTTGTTTTAATAAAATAAAGGAAACCTTCTATTAATATAGAAAGTAATAAATGTAATTAAATAAATTTTAGCATTAATAAATCTAAAAAATACTAAAGACAAACCATTTAAGTTATAAATTCACAGAAGGTTCGTCTATAAATAGAGGAGTTTATACATGAGAAGAAAAGATATACTTGAGTTAAAAAAACGTTTTAAAAAAGAACAATGCACCTTCACTAAAATGTGCGGTTGCTATGTTAATGGAGAAAAACATACTATTTTAAAATTTAGAGAAAGCTTTCTAAATTTAGAAGAGGATGAATACTTTAAATATTTAGAAATTGCCAAAAAAGTACTGTCTGGAACTGTTGGGAATAATATTTTAGAACTTAACTTTGAAGTTAATGAAGATTTTACAAATGAAAGACAGACTTCGCTTATGCAGCTTAAAAACAGTCAATTAAAAGATGATGCTCTTGTAGATAATCTTTATGATTTGATTATAGAAAATTATGATTACACTGGTAATTTTCTAATACTATTTTTTCATGATGCTTATGATGTAGTTAGCAAAACCAAAGATAATATAAAGATAGATGAATCTGAAGAAGTATATGAATATGTGTTATGTGCAATATGTCCAGTTTCACTTTCAGAGCCTGGTCTTAGATACTTTGAACAGCAAAACGAAATAAAAGCACGTATTAGGGATTGGGTAGTCGAAGCCCCAACTAATGGCTTTGTGTTTCCTGCTTTTATTGATCGTAGTTCAGACGTTAACTCTGTTATGTATTATACAAAAAATCCAAAGGATACACATACTGAATTAATGGAAAATGTTCTAGGGTGTCCTTCAATAAAAACGGCTACGGTGCAAAAGGAAACATTCCAATCTATAATTAAAGATTCTTTTAGCGAAGACGAAAATAAAGCTGATAAAATTTTTATGGATATACAAGAAAACCTAAGCGTTATGATAGAAGAATACAATTCTCTAAATGATGATGTTGATAGTGAACCTATAAGCTTAACAAAGAAGGATATACAAAACCTTTTAATAGAAAGTGAGGTTCCTCGTGAAATTACAACTTTAATTGAAAACTCCTATGCAGAGAACTTTGGTGATGATATCACTTTAGCTAAGCATTTAATTGACGCAAAGGCTCTTAAGGCAAATGTGCAAAGAAAAAAAGAAGAACGACTTCACAAACAAGTGGAAGTACTTCAAGCTAGACTTGATCAAGTTAAACAAGAGAATACTATAGATAATGAAACTGACCTGTCTACAGAAATTAATGATGATAATGTGGTTTTAGAAGAACCCAACGCAACTGATTTAGAGGAAGTTCCAGATGTTTATGCAGAAGAAAATAATGTTAAGCCTCATTATGATGTTATTTTACAAGTAAAACCCGAAAAAGTATCTCAAATAAAATCTCAAATAATTAATGGCCAAAAATGCATAGTTATTCCTATTAATGACAATGAACAAACTACGGTTAATGGTATAGATAATTTAGTATGAACATGATTGTAGATTATAGTAAGTGGAACTAATTTCTTTTTCAAATAGAGGTAGGGGATATTAAATTATCTGTACCTCTATTTTTTTAAAACATTAATGAACCTTTTATTAATATGTAATACACTCTTATTATAGATAGGTGATCAAAAAAGAAAGGAGAGATAAAACATGGATAAATTAGACTTGATAGAACACTTCCAGCTGGGTGATATGTCAAGCTTTAGTGAACTTTATAAATTATATGCTAAGCGCGCACTGGGAACTGCTTATCTCATAGCAGGCCAAAAATCTCTTGCTGAGGATATCGTGCAGGAATCATTTATTCAATGCTTTCACTCTATAAAAGGATTAAAAAATATTGAAACCTTTGACGTATGGTTCTATAAAATAATAACTAGAACAGGTTGGAGGATGGTTTCTAAAAATAAAAGTAATTTACTCCTAGATGAACCAGAATCCATAGATACTATAATAGATTATAATTCCTTTGAGAAATTTAACTCTTGCGACGCAAATATCACAATTTATGAATCCTTAGCAAAGCTTAATCTTTCCCTGAGAACAGTCATAGTTTTATATTATTTCAATGACATGACTATTAAAAATATCTCAAAAGTTCTTGGATGTTTTGAAGGAACCGTTAAATCTAGACTTCATAATGCAAAAAAACAGCTAAGACACATTATTGGAGAAGATGTAGAAGAACCTGTTGTTAAAACAAATTATGCTGAAAAGGAGTGCGTAGATCATGGAAAATAAGCAAGACTTTGAAGAAAGAATTAGAAAGGAATTAAAATTAAAAGGCAATGAACTATGCCCATCTGATGAATTGTACTCTAGAATTATAAATGATGTTGTAAATAATAAGAAAGGAAATTTTACAATGTTTAAAAATAGAATTTCAAATATTGGAGGTAAAAGATTATCAATAGCCATTTTGTGTGCTTTTATGATACTTAGTATTGTTTCTTTTAGCACCTCAAATAATCTAAAAGCATTTGCTACAGAAACAATAAACCACATAAAAACTATCTTTGTGTTAGATGAAGAAAATAAAGTAGTAGAAAAGGCTGCTGACACCACGTTTATGGTGCAGTCAACGTCAAAAAATACAATCTTAAGTGATAATGAACTCACAAAGAAAGTTGGCTATCAAGTTTTTTTTCCAAAAGTCCTTTGTAACGAAATGAAGCTTACTGATAAATCCGAATCAATTCGCATAAATAAAATGCCCTATACAGATGGTCAAAATCTTCAACCTAGTATGCTTAAGGCCATTGATGATGAAACTGTGTTTAAGAGCTTAACTGCCTATGAACCAACAAGAGGTGTTAATGCAGAATATATTAATGATAAAACCCAATTATATATTTCTATTATACCTATTTCAGCAAAAATAAATAAAGATCTTTTCTCTTCGCCCTCAACAAAAGTAGATTTAAATGGTACAGTAGGCTATTGGTATGAAGCACCAGTCCTATCATATCCATATATAAAGAATAATGGTATCACTCAAAATGATATGACTAAGCGACCAAAGGTTATTAAAACTGTACATACACTTTTCTGGTCTTCAAATGGAATTTTTTATGCAATGGGTTTTTTCACAGAGAATGAACCTTCAATGGATGAAACAGTGGCTATCGCAAAATCCTTTATAAAACAATCTACAAAATGATAAAAGAATTTGCTATTAGAGTATACATTTAGTTATCCAGCATATATATTAAATATTATGTATTCTGGAGGGATCAATATAAAAAATATGATAATACCAAATTTTTGGGATATGCATTTAGCTTATAAAGAAAAACCTCAAATAAGTAAAAAGAATTTAAACGATGATGAATTATTAAAAATTGAGGCTAAGAAAACTAAAGAAACCCGTATAAAACTTGGGCTTCATGGTATTGTAGGTGATCTCCAGTATGTTCTTATAAATGCTGAATTCCAGACACAGGAAGAGGTTTTAAAGGATTTTTTAAGATATACAGGCCATGATTTATACTCTGCGATGGAAAATGAGTATCAAAAAATATTCGTATTAAAGAATACGGCCACAAGCTCCGCGGACGTTTTAATAAAAGCTAGAAAAAAAGGTGAAAATCCTTATCTAGATTTTAATATTCATCCTAGTACTAAGCATTTACCAAACACAAGGCTAGAAGCTTTTGTATTTAAATGTAGTAATGTTAAGAAATATTATGAAATTCAAAAATCAAGAGGAGTTAATTTTTTAACTGATAACATAATTGAAACTGATAACTATTACTATATTCAAACCATACCTTCAAGTTTCACAGGATTTTCATATGGATTAATAGAATGGAAAAATATAGTTGGAAATTACTCGGATAAAGGATTTACTTTATTAAATTTAGATTTTAAGAAACCTTCAGACGACTATGTTAATAACATTAAGGCTCTTGACCATGCTGCTACAAGAGTATTGGCAAAGGATAGAGATGCGGCAATACTCGAACTTATGGAGCTAACTAATTACAATTTTGATTTTGCTATATATGTGAAATCCATGAATTCTATTACATCAGTGGCAAGAGTTATAGATGGACAATTTGCTATGGTATTCACCTCTGGAATTAAGCCTTATGTATCTGATGAAGGATCAGGACCTACTGAAAGATTTGTACATTATTATGGTTCAAGAGTGCATCATCTTGCTTTCAATACAGAACATATTGAATATACTTTTGAAATGCTAAAGAAAAATGGAATGGACTTTTTAATAAAATTAGTAGGTTCTCCTCGAGAAGGTTTAAAACAAACTTTTAGTTACCCATCTAAAAACACATTCTTAATAAATGAATATATCTACAGATACAATGGTTTTGATGGATTCTTTACAAAAGAAAATGTAGCGGATTTAACTGGTGCAACTTCAAAGCAATAATTATATCTTGTGGTTATTTGAGATAAACCGTAAATGCGTCAGGGCTAATTATAGAAAAATACCACCATACATTCACTATGTACGGTGGCATTCCATTTTTTATTCCCTTATCCAAGAAAAAACATACTCCATATTCTCAGGCAACTCTAGATTCGGCTTAGATGTCGTATTAAAATGACCTTTAATATTTTTTTCTTTAAGTGAAAAATCAAAGTGTGCTGCGGCAATACCCATATCTACTCTTTGGATATCGTAGGGGAATCTATCGCTATATCCAGGTTCTTTATATTCATAAAAATGGAAATCGCCATCTTTAAGAAGTATTCTCCACGGCTGTTTATTTGATGCTGATGGTGCTAAACGAACCATTTCTAGTGGAAAGGCAAGACTACCAGCTTCTTCACTCGAAAGAGGAGACTTAAAATCATTTTTATAAAATAATTGATCCCAGTCTTTACGTTTATCTGCTTGAATCATTGTTCTCATTTCTATCTCTTTTTCATGCTTATTGGCAGCGGCATATCCATAAGGTGTTATGATTGGGAATAATTCTCCTTCTTTAATCTTCATAGCATCTGCAAAGCCCGCGCGGTCGAAGGTTCCTCCGAGCCAACAAGTTCCAAGACCAAGATGTTCTAAATAAAGAATTACTGCTTCCAATTCATAGCCCAATGCTTCGAGTGCCATTGGTTCTAATTTAATAGTTGTTCCAATGTATTGCTTTGCTCCTTTAATAACGCCGTAGGTTCCAAGTTTTTCTTTGTTTTTTATGTCATTGTCATCAAGATAGTGAAAATTGACTTTATTTCCAAATGGATTATCCAAAGAATCAATAAAAGATTCAATAGCTTTTCTTTTAACCGGTTCAATTTCTCTTTCTACATAGTTTCGTACACTGTACCTTTTTTTCACTACATCTTCAATTGAAAAATCAATATTCATTTATTATACCTCTTATAAAATATATTTAGGTTATCAAAGGAAACCTATAATCCTTTCTAATAATGCGATGCATCAATTAATATCAATTGCATTCAATTACATTGTATACAATTGATAATGAGTTGTCAATAAAAAGAATACTCTTTTTTATTTTGCCGGGTAAATGATGAATTTAAAACAATATGTTAAATTATAGAGGTATAGACTTACACTCCCTAATCTCCACTCATAAATTTCACTATAGATTTTCCTATAATATTTTGCTGCTCATCTCTTGTTATAGTCGCTATATTGTCACCCTTTTGGAATCCATACCAACCATTTTGAGAATGATTACCTCCATTGATAGGAATCCATTTTGTACTTGTTGGCAATAATTTTTTAGATTCATCAATCTTATCTTTTCCGATGAATCCATCTTTAGTTCCATACATTGATAAAACATTTACTTTACTTGATGATAGATCGTTTTTCTGTTGCGGATATGATGCTAAGAGTATTAAACCATTAATTTTATCTTGGTTTTTGTATGCAAATTGTGCTGCCATAACCCCGCCAAGGGAATGACCAGCTATATACCACTGCTTAATTTTTGGATGGTTTTCTATTACCTTTTCAGCTTTATTAGGAGAAAGTACAGCTAGGTTCAAGGGCATTGGTACAATTACAACTAAAAAACCAGACTCCGCTACGGTCGCGGCTAGTGGTGCATAAGCCTCAGGTGAAACTTTCCCACCTGGATATATAATTAAACCTTTGGTAATTATTTTGTTTTTAGCAGTATATTCAATCCAAGGCGAACCTTTATATTCAACCTTATCATTTGAACGCAACATACTTTTAGCTTCTGGCATAGCTCTATAATAATCGTTTGTATATATTGCAATTATTGTAACTATTATTATTGGAATTATAAACAGACAATATTTCCACTTTTTCTTGATAAAGATTTTCATATTGTATCCCTCCTCATAAATAGATTACTCTATTTTATAATATTCACTACTGAAAGTTGTGTAACAGTTATTCCTAAATCTAAAAAAACGATATTTATATTTATGGTATATTTAAGTAAATAAGAGTAAGATTATAGTTAATAACAAGATAGGAAGGTGATTTAATAATGTCACAAGAAACATACGTAAAAGTTCTAAAAACTTTCACTGTGATCAGTTTTATTCTCATGGTTACTGTTAATGCATTAGCAAACATTTTACCCATTAATGGTATAACAACTGGTGGAGTTTCAGATTCATATCCTAATCTATTTGCACCTGCTGGAATTACCTTTGCAATATGGGGAGTAATATACCTATTGCTCGCTGGATTTGTAGTTTATCAACTGGGCCTTTTTAAGGGGGCTGATACTAAAGCTATAGTTAAGCTTATTGGCGGTTATTTTATTATATCTTCAATAGCCAATGCGGCCTCGATATTCAGTTGGCAGTATAAGATCATTCCACTTTCCATGGTTTTAATGATTATAATACTGATTTGTTTAATTAAAATCAATATCAAAATAAACTCCACACAACTAAGCATGAAGGAAAAATTATTTGTAAAACTTCCTTTCAGCGTTTATTTTGGGTGGATTACTGTAGCAACAATAGCTAATGCCACCACACTGTTTGTTAGTATAGGCTGGAATGGTTGGGGCATATCTGAACAAATTTGGACAATAGTTATTTTATTTGTTGGCCTTATTATTGGTATGATTACAACATTAAAAAATAAAGATATCCCATATGGCATAGTTATATTTTGGGCTTATTTAGGTATACTTATCAAACATGTTTCCTCAAGTGGGTTTGCTGGTAAATATCCTGGAATTATCACTACGCTAATAATTTCATTAGTTGTTATTTTCATAAACATATTATATGTTGCAAAGAAGGTAAGAAATATTGTTTAACTGCTATTATAATAACACAATTATAATATAGTTTAACATATCTAGTTAGAAATGGAGTGATAATATGAAAAATTCAATAGCGGTACTTAATAGTATAAAAGGTGGATTAATTGTATCCTGCCAGGCACTCGAGGATGAACCTTTGCATAGTTCCAATATAATGATGCATATGGCAAAAGCAGCTCTTATGGGTGGAGCAGTTGGTATTAGGGCAAATTCTCCAAATGATTGTTCTGAGATTAAACAAAATGTTGATTTACCTATGATAGCAATTTATAAGAAGGTTTATGGTAATTGTAATGTTTTTATAACACCTACAATTGAAGAAGTTAAAAAATTACTATTTATTAATCCAGAGATTATTGCAGTTGATGCTACAAATAGAGCTAGACCAGATGGTAAAATACTTAAAGAGTTTTTTATGGAAATAAAACAAGTATACCGTGGACTCATAATGGCAGATGTCTCAAATGTTGAAGAGGGCATAGAAGCTGAAAAAATAGGCTTCGATATTGTATCAACAACTCTTTGTGGTTATACAAATTATACGTTAGATAAACCAAAACCAAATATTGACTTAATAAAAAAATTAAAAGAAGTATTAAAGATACCAATTATTGCAGAAGGAAATGTTGACTCGCCAGAAAATGCTGTAAAATGTTTGGATGCAGGGGCCTATGCTGTAGTTGTAGGTGCAGCTATTACTAGACCACAACTAATTACTAAGAAATTTGTTGACACTATTAATTTTACTAATAAAACCACAACTAATTAATTAGCTGTGGTTTTAAGGTTAAGATATTACCAATATTTTATACATATATATAATCACTCATAACTGATTGAAGACCATGACTTTCAATTACATCAGATATTTCTGATACTGTTCGCTCATCCGAAATCTCAAATTGTTCATCACCTTTAGCATCTTCGTTATCACTATGACCTCCTATTCCAACTGAAACTCCAGCTGAAATTTTAGTTGCTGCAAGCCCAATTACATTATCACGAAAACCAGCACGTTCACGGGTTGATATAGTAATGTTTGCAAAAGGAATAAATATTCTATATGCAGTGATTATCTGTAGAAGCTGCCTCTCATGTACATCCTTTGGATTAATTTTATCATTATTGATTATTGGACGTAACCTTGGACATGAAAGAGCAATTTCAGCATGTGGATACTTCCGTTGAAGGAGGTATGCATGAAGTCCTGTTGCAAAAGCATCCTTTCGAAAATCATCTAGTCCCAGAAGTGCAGCAAATCCAACACCGCGCATACCACCTTTTAAGGCTCTTTCCTGTGAGTTAAAACGATAAGGGAAAACACGTTTGTGCCCCTCTAAATGTAATGTTTCATATTTATCTGCATTATATGTTTCCTGGAATACAGTAACAAAATCTGCACCACATTCATGAACATATGCGTATTCATCTGAGTTCATTGGATATACTTCAAGACCAACTACCTTAAAATATTTTCTAGCTATTTTGCATGCTTCACCAATATACTCAACATCAGACATACTACGACTTTCACCAGTGAGAATCAATATTTCTTGTAGTCCAGTTTTAGCAATACATAACATTTCTTTTTCTATTTCATCTGCATTAAGTCTTGCACGTTTAATTTTATTGTAGCAGTTAAAACCACAATAAATACAATAGTTTTCACAATAATTAGAAATATAAATTGGAGTAAACACATAAACTGAATTACCAAAATGCTTATGTGTTTCTACTTTAGCACGCTTAGCCATGTCCTCAAGAAAAGGAAATGCTGCAGGAGATAATAAAGCTGCAAAATCTTCACTATCTAATACGTCTTTATTAAGAGCACTAAGCACATTGTTGGCTGTATATTTTTTAGAATCATATTCCTGCATTTTTGAGATAACTTGATCCATAACACTAGATTCAATTACCTCCATACCTTCCATATACTTCATATGATCAACACGTTCTTCCATTTATAATCTCCTCCTTAATCTTCAATAAATCCAGTTAATGGTGATGAAGCCGAGGCACCGTTATAAATTACACTACCAAGCCCTGAAAGATATGCGCCTCTTCCTGCTTCTATTGCCTTTTTAAAAGCATTCGCCATAGCTGGAATATTACCGGCGGTCGCAATTGCAGTATTAGCCATAATGGCGCTAACTCCCATTTCCATAGCTTCACAGGCCTGAGATGGCCTCCCGATTCCTGCATCTACAATGATTGGAAGTTCAATTTCATCAACTAAAATTTTTATAAAATCACGTGTACATAATCCTTTGTTTGATCCAATAGGTGATGCAAGTGGCATAATAGCTGCAGCTCCTGCATTTACCATATCTCTTGCAACATTTAAATCTGGATACATATAAGGCATTACTATAAAGCCCTCTTTTGCAAGAATCTCGCAAGCTTTTAATGTTTCATAATTATCTGGTAGCAGGTATTTTGAATCACGAATAACTTCAATTTTAATAAAATCTCCACATCCAATCTCTCGCGCTAGACGTGCAATACGAACTGCTTCCTGAGCATTACGAGCCCCTGATGTATTTGGAAGTAATGTAACATTTTTAGGTATGTAATCCAAAATATTAGCGCTACCGCCCAAATTAGCACGACGTAATGCTAAAGTAATAATCTGCGCACCAGCATTTTCAACAGCTGCATTTATTAAATCAAGTGAATATTTTCCAGATCCTAATATAAATCGAGAATCAAATTCATGTCCACCTATAATAAGTTTATCAATATTATTTTCCATTTTTTATTCTCCTTTATTTTCCTAATCTTTCACTTTATACTTCTTCTATCCCGAGTATTAATCTTAAAAAAACGTATTTGCCTGATTTGCATATTCAAATCAGCCTCCGCCCATAAAACTCACAACTTCAATAACATCGCCGTCAGTTAATATTTTTTCATCATATTGAGTTTTTGACACAATATAATCGTTGCATTCAACTGCAATACAAGGAATTATATAACCTTCTCGTGTTAGATAATCAGATAACCTCAAATTATCTGCATTTCTTATTTCAATGCCATTTACGTGTATCATAATCTCACCCCCTAAAGTCTGGATACGACAAAAAAAGGTCTCGCGAAGAATTACACCCGTGGTGGTGTACCCCTTCGCGAGACCTTAGTCATCACTCTTTAAAACATTGTACCAACATAATTATATAATGTCAACATACTAATAGATTTGATTCTTTTTCAAAAATTTTTAATAGTTATGTCTTTAATACAAATTATACCCTTTATGATTTCATTAATTTATCAATTCTAGCCTGGTCAAAGCCCACAATAATCTTACCATTAATATCTATAACCGGAACACCTCTTTGACCCGATTTTTTAATCATTTCCATAGCAGCTTCTCTGTTTTTTGATACATCAACATCTTCAAATGCAAAATTTTTAGATCTTAGATAATCTTTTGTAATAGTACACCATGGACATGAGGGAGTTGAATATACTTTTATTAACATAAATTACCTCCTGGAAAATTAATTTTTAGGTAAGTATTTGATACCCCCTATAGGTATAATATATGCAATACATCCTAAAGGTGTAACAAGTATCTAAAAAATAATTATTATATTGACTTAATTATATAATATATAAGATATTTTAGTAATTAATGAATATATTTTGTAATGGAAGGTGATTTTATGTATGATGTAATTATTATTGGAAATGGTCCAGCAGGTATTTCAGCTTCACTTTATACTTCAAGAGCTAATTTAAAGACACTTGTAATTGCTAAAGCTGAAATAAATAGTTGTGAATTCTTACCACAAGAAAGAAAACCTCGAATGGTAAATATCGGATTAAACATGTTAGAAGAAGAGGTTATCTCTATTAAAAAGAGTGATTTTTTTGAAGTGGTTACTGCAAACAATAAATTTATAGCTAAATCATTGCTCATAGCAACTGGTCAGACTAATAAAAATTTGAAGGTTGATAGATTAAGTGACTTTGAAGGTAAAGGGGTAAGTCACTGTACTTCTTGCGATGGGTTTTTCTATGATGGGTTAAAGGTTGGGGTGCTAGGGTTTAAGGATTATGCAATTTATGAGGCTTTAGAACTTAAGGCCTATACAGAGGATATTACTATATTTACTAATGGAAGAGAGCTTGAACTTACGGATAGTTTCAAGAGTTATGAGAAAAGCTTTAAAATAAACTATAAAGGTATAAAGAGACTAGAGGGCAATGATTTTCTTGAGAAAATTATTTTTATTGATGATAAAACTGAATCCCTAGATGGAATTTTTATAGCCTATGAAAGTGCAGCAACTGTTGATTTTGCTAACAAGTTAGGTTTAGTTACTAATGGAGAATCTATTTCTGTTGATATAAACCAACAAACAAATGTTAAGGGAGTGTTTGCTGCAGGAGGTTCTACTGGCGATCATATGCAAATTAATAATGCAGTGGCGCAAGGTGCTATGGCAGGCAAAAGTGTAATTGAATATGTAAGAAATATAAGTAAAAAATAAAGCTCCGATTTGGAGCTTTATTTTTTTAATATTAAAAGCAAGTCCATATCAGAGATCAATAGTTTATAGGTAAAATAATTGTTATCTCAGTACCTTTTCCCATTTGACTCTTTAGTTCTACGAGGAAAATAAAATTGTTATTAAGTGTGAAAGTTCAAAGGTTTATATAAATGGTGAAAAAATTAAGAATCCAGATCAAAGCATGGGATATTTAATAATTAATATGCTATGGAGTTATGGTGATGAGATAGAATTAGTTATGGATATGCCAGTTAAAATAATGCATGAAAATCCTAAAGTTAAAATTAACCTCTAGGTTGGCTTTAATCTATGCTATTTATGAATGGTTAGAAGTAAATCAACCTAATTCAGAATTTCAAGGTGAATTACATCTGATACTAAAGGTCTTATGAAGTATACTTAGAATGTAACATAAACAGTTCAAAGATTTGATTCTACCTACTATCCATTCTTAGCGAAGCAACGAAAATAATGACCGGATACAACAAAAGGGCGGCTGTTGTAGCAGGCAATATGGTCGAATTATTAAAAGCATCTATATAATTGTAAATTGTTAACGATAATATATTTAGAAACATTGTGATGTAACTTATCTGTACAACAGATCTTTTTTTGAAAATAAAGAAAGTGATGAACAAATTATACAATAGATTTAACAAAGAAAGGATCATTCCATATTTGCCTGCTTCATTGTTTTGTATGAAGTACACAAAAGAGCTTAGAATTAAAACGATAGTGTATAAAAACCAGTTCAATTTCCAATGAATTAGTTCTCCTCGCAATGACTCTGATTTGAATATCTTTTCGAATTGATCTACATATTGTGTTTTCATCATTTGCACACTCCTATTTCCAATATGCTTAAATTATATCATAAATAGGGTCTTTCTATAAGCAAGATTACCAAAGTACTAAATCTCAATAAGCATTCATATTGTATCTTTGAAGTTTTTCTTATATATAACTTGCACGCCTCTTAATATAGGTAGTTCAACATTGTAATATTTAGGAGCATGAGATAATAAGTCTGCAGTTTGTACTTGAAGTAGATAAGGCATATTTGACTGCCCAATGAGTTCAATAGCCATAGAAACTCCTTCTGCTGTAGCTATTATTTTATAGTCATGGCATTTTATAAGCTTACATACTATTGATATTAGCTCATCTTCATATTCAAGCCTTTTTAGTATTAGCTTTGATAGTACTGCACTGATTTCTTCATGTCCCCAAAATCTTTCAGCCTCATCAGCAAAAACCTTTGCATAAGGCTTTCCAATATCGTGAAATAATGTAGTAAGTTTTAATATTAAATTAAAGTCCACTTTATTTACTGTTTCCTCTATGTGTTCATATACATTATATATATGATTAGGGTGAATTTGAGTGCAGTCAACACAGATTGAAAGCTCTGGAACTAATTTAAGAATTTCTTCTCGATTATTTTTTATGTTTTTACTTGATAAAAGAATTTGGTTTAACCTTTCTTTATCTTTTTTATATTGCATGATTAGCACCATTCCCTTCAAAATATTTTGTTTGAATAATTACTTTTTTATATTTTCAATTCATTATAAAATATAAACATTTATATGTATAATATATGTTATTGACGTATTTATAAATAAAATATATGAATGAGGTTAGAATATGAATTTACATGCACTGAGGTTATTTTACACAGTAGCAAAGATGGGTAGTATAACTATTGCAGCAGAGCAATTAAGAATTAGCCAACCGGCAATTACTTCTCAAATTAAAAAATTTGAAAATGAGAATAGCATAACATTATTTTTACCACAAGGTAGGGGGATTCGATTAACTGAAATAGGAAAACAGTTGGCAAAGGAGGCAAGTTTAATTTTTCAACAGGAAAATAGAATGGAAACCCTTATAGAGAATTATAAACAGGGTAAAACAGGCACTTTGAAAATAGCCGGTAATTATCTTACATCTAATTTTTTATTACCTAAATGGGCAGCAAGTTTAAAAAAACATAATGAAAATGTTAATATCAAAATTACAACACTTAATAGTGATGAGGCAGTTAATAGCCTTATAAGTTATCAAGCAGATATAGCTGTACTTGGTGGTGGAGCAACTAATTATTTCGACAAGATTGATGTAAATGAAATAATTGAAGATGATATATGGTTTGTGTCTGCTCCTGATCATAAATATGCTAATAAGGTAGTCAGCTTAAGTGAAATTATGTTAGAACCTTTTATAATGAGAGAAAATGGGAGTTATATGAGATCACTTTTGAAATCTATTTGTATCACAGCTGGTATTTCTTTTCCTAATACAATGCTTGAATTTAATGGATTGCATGAAACTCTTATGGCTTCTATGGCAGGCTATGGTATAAATTTCTGCTCATCCATAGCGGTTAAAGAACTTGTTGATATAGGAAAATTATCAAGAATACATGTTGAAAATATTAATCCTAAAAACAAAATTGTAATTTGTGTGCGTAAAAATGATAATAGATCACAGTTAGTTAAAGATTTTATCACAATTATCGAAAACCAAACCTTATAATTGCAACCGGTGTTTCATATGTTAGTCTAACAATCTAGATGTAAAATAAAGTAAAATGAGATATAATGTAAATATGGTAATTAGTATATAGAATAATAGCAATAAAGTTGATATTTATCTTGGATAATGAGGCAACGGGATATTATTTTATAATATAAAAAGGAGGAGTATTATGAATGAAGAAACAGCAATAGCATATGCAGTAGTGGCTATAAATGATATGTCATGCTCAAATGTTATTACACAGGAGACAACATCAGGATTAAGCATAATAACAGTTGAAAATATACTTAAATTTTTACCAGGTGAGATGTTGTCATTAATGGAACGTTTTACAGAGAAAGAGATAATGAAGGAAGCGGAAAGTTTAGAATGAGATTAAATTTTATAATCTTTTAACGAATAGAGGGGGATTTATATGGATTTTAAAAATAATTTTTCAAAAATCACTAAGTCGCTAAGTGAAAGTGCTTCCAATGTTGTACAAAAATCAAATGAATTAATAGCAGTATCTGCGTTGAATGGTGAGATTAATGATGAAGAAAAAAAGAAAGATATTATTTATATTGCCATAGGCAAGGTAGTTTATAACAGCTTTATTAACAAAGCAGAATTAAGTGAGGAAATCAAACAGAAATGTGAAGCTGTTCTTGAGCACAATGAACAAATAAAAATAATTATGGAAAAAATAATTAACGTAAAAAGAATTAAAAAGTGCCCTAATTGCGGAACGGATATGAATATTAGCATCAAATTTTGCCCTGATTGTGGAGTTATGCAGAAATTAATTGAGGATGACAATATAATATAAATATATATTAAATAAATGTAATAGAAAAAGCTTATTCCATAGAGCAATTTATGGGATAGGCTTTTTCTATACTGAGGGAAATTATTTGCCATATATAAATACCTTTATAGCATCTGTATAGATGATATATTTAGATGCTTTACACTTTATTGACAATACTTGTCCTTGAGAATAGAATAAATATAAAATAAAAAATGTAGTAGGATAATTATAAAGAATAGAAGGAGCTGATTTTATGTATAAAGAAATTTCAAAGTTGATCTTATATAATGATTTGGGAGATAACTGCATTTTATGTAATTTAGCAGATATTATTGAGGATTATAACTCAAAGAGCTGCACTAATGAAAAGATTGTAACCCGTATTTATAGGGAAATGAAACGTATTTTGGATTTAGCAACAAACTATGGGTTTGATAAAAATATATGGCACAATTATTTAGTTTTTCTGCTCATCACCAACGAAAATTCTTTTAGTATTACATGTGAAAAAGTAGGAGATAGTGATGGAACGGTGAATCACTTCGCAAAAAATGATTTTAAAATATTCAAGAACCTCTTTGATTATGATTTTTCGCATATTGAACAGGATTTAGATATAGATTGTTTTACGACTATTTCTAATTATAAAGCTATTGTAAAAAAAGAAAGAATGTATAATAAAAATGTTAGTGAGAAAGTTCAATATATCAGTACTTGCATTGAAAATGCAAAAGACGAGGAAGAAGTATTTCGTATTATAACAGGATTTTATAAAGATTTTGGTGTTGGAATGTTTGGACTGAATAAAGCATTTCGCATTGGTCACGCAGTTGGAAAGTTAGAATTTTACCCAATTACAAATATGGATGAGGTCATATTAGATGATTTAGTGGGGTATAAATTCCAAAAGGAAGAACTTGTTCTGAATACGCAAGCATTTGTAGAAGGAAGAACAGCCAATAATGTTTTATTGTATGGAGATAGTGGTACTGGGAAATCTGCAAGCATAAAAGCAATCCTTAATCAATATTATAACAGTGGTTTGCGAATGATTGAAATCTACAAGCATCAATTTCAGGATTTATCAGCTATAATAACTCACATTAAAAATAGAAATTATAAATATATCATTTATATGGATGACTTATCTTTCGAGGAATTTGAAATAGAGTACAAATTTTTGAAAGCTGTGATTGAAGGTGGAGTGGAAGTTAAACCAGATAATGTATTAATATATGCTACATCTAATCGAAGACACTTAATTCGCGAAACGTGGAATGATCGAAACGATATTGAAGTAAGAGGTGACGTCCATACTAATGATACTATGGAGGAAAAATTATCGCTAGCAAATCGATTTGGTGTTACTATTGGTTATTTTAAGCCTAGCCGAGTAGAATATCATGAAATTGTAAAAAAACTGGCTAAGAAGCACGAAAATATTACACTCTCTGAAAAAGAATTATGTGAAGAAGCGAATAGGTGGGAAATGCGTCATGGAGGTCCCTCAGGAAGGACTGCGCAACAATTTATTGATTGGTTGGCAGGGAAAATTTAAAATTTACATATAATGTATACAGTGGTAGATAATATAGGGATATTAAAGGAGAAAAACAATGAAAGACAATATGTATAACCTAGGGAATATGGATATTAAAAAGCTAATCATAAAAATGTCATTGCCAGCAATGTTATCTATGATTGTGCAAGCACTATACAATGTTGTAGACAGTATATTTGTTGCAAAAATATCAGAGCAGGCACTTACGGCTTTATCTATAGTTTTTCCAATACAATTGATAATAGTGTCAATATTTGTGGGGCTTGGATTGGGGATTAACTCATTTATGTCAAGAAAACTAGGTGAGGGTAACAAAGATGTTGCGATAAATACGGCGGAACATGGATTTGCAATAGGTATTGGTTTGTGGATTATCCTTGCAATTTGTTCGACATTTGTACCCCAAATGTTTTCTAAATTGTTTACAGACGATCCTGTTGTTATTAAGTATGCAGTACAGTACACTAGAATTATTATGCTATTTTCATTTGGTAGCATTATAGCAGAAGTTTGTATGAATATTTTAAGATCTACTGGTGACATGTTAAGTTCTATGAAAATACAATTATTAGGTGCAATAATCAATATTGTTCTTGATCCAATTCTTATTTTCGGATTGTTATTTTTCCCTAAATTAAGTGTGCAGGGTGCAGCAATAGCAACGGTGATCGGTCAAATAGGTTCTATGCTATATGCACTTAAATTGGTACTTAAAAATAATAATGGACTAAAACTAAATTTAAAGAAATTTCATCATAGTAGCAACATCACAGGTGAAATTTTTAAAGTTGGAATTCCTGCTATGTTTATGACAATGCTAGGATCTATAATGGTATCTGGTTTGAATTTAATTTTAGCAGGATTTTCTGGAACTGCTGTTGCAGTATTTGGAGCATACTTTAAATTGCAGTCTTTTATATATATGCCTGTATTCGGTTTGACTCAGGGGATCATGCCTATAGTTGGATATAATTATGGCGCCAAAAATAAGCAAAGGGTAATCGAAACTGTCAAGTATGGTTGCATATTTGCATGCACAATAATGCTGGTTGGTACTGCTATATTTGTAATATTCCCGAGGCAACTGCTTATGTTATTTAGTAGTACACCACAGATGGAGGCAATTGGGATAAAGTGTTTGAGAATTATCAGTATAGGTTTTATGTTTTCTGGAATAGTAATAGTTATTTCTACGATTTTTCAAGCACTTGGTAAAGCAAACGCAAGCCTTGTTATATCTTTTTCAAGACAGATTATTATTCTATTACCATTAGCATTTATTCTAAGTGATTTAATTGGATTAACGGGAATATGGATAGCGTTTCCAATATCAGAAGCAGTTTCTTTAATAATTTCGGGGTACTTTGTAATTAAAATATATCGAGAAAAAATTCGAGATTTAGGGCTGGAAATACAGGTTGATAGTAACTGATTTAATTTTTATAGGAAGCTTCTTTTCATTTAATGGCTTCTTCAATTAATTCAGTGGTTTTCTCTAATCCAAAGACCACACTATGTTCACCTTTAAATACAACATCCATAAAACTTAAACGCTTGTTGATAAAGTGAACAAGCGTTCCAACTAACAAAGCCGCTAAAATAGTTCCTTCTCTTATTCCATTTAGTCGATGAAAAAGAATGAGCGAAAAAAGTAAACCACAAATTAAAAGTGTAACATCGAAAGCTACTTTTAAATTTCCAAATTCCTTCTTCGTAACTATTGAGAGGGCACTAACGACTCCTTCACCAGCCATAAGTATAACATCAGCAGTCACTTCCATACTGACTCCAAGAGCAAGAATTAAACAACTAAGAGTAAATAATCCTATTTGGGCAAGATAATTGGTTACATTTATCCATGAAAACAATCCCATAGTAAAATCGGTAAAAAAGGCAAATATTAGAGCGACCACAACTTGAAGTAGCTGAATCAACTTAAATTGTTTTCTTAATAATAAAATTTGAAAAATAATAAATAATAGGTTCATTAAAAAAGTAAATTGCCCAATCGTCATAGGAAATCCCAAACTCAATACATATGGCACACATGAAATAGGAGACGTTCCTAAATAAGATCGAGTCGATAACGCAACACCGACCGCCATCATGAATAATCCTAAAATAAAAAATAAATAACGTTTCACTATTTCGAGAATTGACATTCTAAAGTATCACTCCCATGTTTTTTTTGTCCTGTTTTAATTAGATAAATTATCAAACATCTTTGTCAGTAGACTAAACGTCATTTCCTGCTGCTCAACTGAGAAACCTTCAAAGGCTTTCGTTTTCACCTCATCAAAAATTTTCATGACTTTTTGGGTCACTATTTCGCCTTCCGTTGTTAAAAAAACATGCCACGAACGTCGATTTCTATTTAGTTGTTTTCGTTCAATCAGATGAGCATCCTCCATTCTGGCTAGTAAATTAGTAACCGTTGCTGGTTTGATTTCACAAGCTTGGGCAATTTCTTTTTGCTCGCAACCATTGTGATATTCTAGAAACTCCAAAATTTTTGGTTGACCTGGTGACAATCCTAAGGTATTTGTTTGTTCCAAGATTTTTTTATTACAAAGGGTGTGACAAAGTCGTACTATGTAATGCAGTTCTTGATTCATATTTATTCCCTCCTATCGATTAGAACTATAACAATTAGAAAGCTAATCATTTTATTATACACATAAATATAAAGCGAGGCAACTTTTCAGGGATAATATATGCAAATACAAGGAGAATAAAACAGTATATGCCAGTGTGTTCTGTTATAATATATATAATGATCAAGGGTTTAAATAAATAAATAAATAAATAAAACAAAGATAGTATTTTATTTATACTATCTTTGTATACGAGGGTGTGCAATTATGGAAACTGAAGCAGAAAAGTCAACAATAAAACCAATAAGAAAGCGAAAAAAAATTGTATTAGGTATTATAATTTCTATATGTGTTTTGCTTATTATATACTTTGGGACGGCAATATATTTTATGAATCATTTTTATTTTGGTTCTACAATAAATAGCATTAGTGTTTCAGGTAAAAGTGTAGAGGATGTAAATGTACAAATGGCATCTGAGATTCAGAAATATCAGCTAAACATTAAAGAACGAGGCGATATAAATGAGCAAATTAGCGGGAAAGAAATTGGATTAAAGTATGGTGAAAATGATACATTTAAGGAGTTAAAAGATAAACAAAGTCCTTATAAATGGATTTTAGCTGTTTTTAATTCGAAAGATTATAAAATGATAGTTGGAGTTAAATATGATGAAAATTTATTGAAAGAGAAAGTGGACAAGCTCTCTTGTTTTGATAGTAGTAAAGTAGTTGAACCTAAAAATGCTAGCTACAAGTATACAGATAGTGGATATGTGATTGTCAATGAAGTTATTGGAAACAAGGGAGATAAAGACGTCTTATATAAGCATGCCATAGATTCAGTGAGCAAGGGCGAAACTACAATAGATTTGGAGTCAATTAATAATTACTATGTTAAGCCAGAATATACCTCAAAATCTAAAAAGGTAGTTGCTACAAAGGATTTGCTTAATAAATATGTAGCTTCAAAGATTACCTATACTTTTGGAGATGTTAAAGAAATTTTAGATGGTTCTACAATGAATAAGTGGGTTACAGTTGATAAGAATAATGAAGTAACATTTAATGAAAAACAAGTTGAAATCTATATTGATAGACTTGCTATTAAATATAATACAGTTGCTAAGACGAGAGATTTTGTTACATCAAAAGGAAAGAAAATTAAAATTGGTGGTGGTAGCTATGGTTGGGCCATTAATAAGGTTAAAGAAGTTAAGGATTTAACTTCAATTATAAGGGAAGGGAAATCTATAGAAAAGCAGCCAGCATACTATCAAACCGCTTTATCTCGTAGCAATGATGATATTGGAAATACCTATGTAGAAATAGATCTTTCAGGGCAACACTTATGGTTTTATAAAAATGGATCGCTTATAACACAGGGCGATGTTGTCACAGGTAATAATGGATCTGATAAAACTAGAACACCAGCAGGTGTTTATAAAATCGATTATAAGGACAGAAATGCAACACTTGTAGGTGAAAACTACGCATCTCCTGTAGAATATTGGTTGCCCTTTAATGGAGGAATAGGAATTCATGATGCAAGCTGGCGAACTAATTTTGGGGGACAGTTGTATAAGACAGGTGGATCCCATGGTTGTGTAAATTCACCATTCGAGGTAGCAAAAATAATATTTAATAATATAGAAGTAGGTACTCCAATTATTTGTTATTAATAAGGGTGCTATTTCAATCCTAGCCGATTAGAATATCATGAAATCGTAAAAAAACTGTTTACAGTTTATTCTATGGGGTCTGACCCCGTTACAGAAATTGGTAACGAAGTGTACAAGTTCTGTTTGTTAATTATAAATGAAACAAGAAAATATTTTAGAGATCTTGATGAGGATGGAATGCTTAAGGGGTGGAAAATAAATAGAAGGAAGCTTTTGGCTTCCTTCTCATGTTTGATGATATGATAGGATGAAAGAAGTATATATCACAAAAAAAGGAGATAAAAAGTATGTCAGATATCACTAAACAAGCTTTAGCACAATCATTAAAAAAATTAATGAATACTACTCCTTTAGCTAAAATTACAGTTAATAATATTGTTAAAGTGTGTAATTTAAATCGTCGTACATTTTATTATCACTTTCAAGATATTTATGCACTTTTAGAGTGGATTTTTAAAAATGAAGTTGGAAATGTAATGGAAGAAAATGTAACCTATAAGACATGGCAAGAGGGGTTTTTGAGAATATTTTATTATTTGAGTGAAAACCGCAAAATGGTGTTGAATACATATAATTCCATTGGTCGAGAACAATTAGAAACTCACTTATACAGTGCAGTGTACAACCTAGTTTTAAATGTTGTAGATGAAATTACCCTAGGAAAAGAAGTGCCCGAAAAAGGAAAGGAATTTGTAGTGGATTTTTATAAGGTTGCGCTTGTTGGCTTATTGCTTGAATGGATAAGAAAAAATATGATAGAAAATCCAGAGCAAATAATTGATAATCTTAATAAAATAATAAGTGGAGATACCTATAAAGCTTTATTATAATTTAAAATACTTTAATAGTAATATATATATATATAAGCTATGAAATTAAGTTATTAAACTCATATTTCATAGCTTTTTATTCTTTATATTTTGAAGAAGCTTAAATTAAACCTTCTAAACTTGTATCGCTTAATAATTTTTTGATAATTGCCTGGGCAGGTAATGGTCTTCCACTATACAAAGCTTTAATTGCTTTAGCAACAACACGTACATCGTATTGGCTAGGATATATTTCAGGTGGATTTTTTTCAAGTCCAAGTAAAGTATATACAGCCATAATAGCAGAGCGAACTGAATATTCAACAGTAAATACACAATCATCTTTAACTTCTGAAAATTGACCTAAAAATGCAAGGTTTGTACTGCCTGCAGGTACAACTTGTGGTCTATCTCCTTTAACGCGAGGCATAAATTGACTTGTAATATAAGGCATGATAGAAGGAATTACAATACATGTTTCAACGAATTCATGCATATCATTTTCATCAATTCCTAAATGATATAAAAGTTCCTGTAATAATTCGCTGCCAGTACAGTCTCTCATTTTCTTTTTAATGAAATCACCTTCATTGTTAGGGAATAAAGCATAGGCCCATAGAACTATAACATCATCAGGTTGATTAGTAAATTGAGGTTGTCTATTAACAGTAACACTTAATAACCAGTTTGAGTCTTTAACTGTTATTATTCCGCCAGTTGCAGTTTTATGTGGAGCTATCTCACGCCCAGCAAATTTCTCCATAAGTTTTCTCATTTTAGGACCTTTAGCAGTTATTGTATATGATTCCCATGTGCTTTTATCAATATCACCACAGAATACTTCTGGGTTACCGAAGGAAGCATCTTTTTTAGATATCTTTTTCCATAAACTCCAGCATGCACCTTCACTTGTATCTAATATAGGTGCTTTATCCATATTTCCAAGTGTAGCATTTTCAGTCATAGATCCATTAGTAAAGAATACTAAATCATTTTGCGTAGTTTTAATAAGTTCTTCTTTTTTACCATTACGAGTTAAATGAATTCCTGTAACTGTTTTTTTACCAGCAGTTATATCTATATCCAAATCAGTTACTTGTGTATTTAAGTTAAATGTTACTCCTTGTGACTCTAATAATTTTTTTAGTGGAAGAATCATTGAATCGTATTGATTATATTTAGTGAAAACTAACCCTTCCATTTTATTCATTCCTGGCATTAGATGAATAAAACGATGCATATAACGTTTCATTTCTGCAAGACTGTGCCAATTTTCAAATGCAAACATACTTCTCCAATATAACCAAAAATCAGTTTTCAAGAATGAAGTATCGAAAAATTCTTCAACAGTAACCGCTCCCAAAGAATCTTCTGTAGCAAGAAATAATTTAGTAAGTTGTTTAACATGGTTTTCTGCTAGTCCAAGAGTTGAAAAATCAAGCTTTTCTCCACGGTTAGCAATAGCACGACAGTTAGAGTGGTTAGGGTCAGCGTTATTTAATTCTCTAAATTCATCTAAAACAGTTCGTCCAGGCTCTTCTAATGAAGGTACTTTTCCGAATAAATCCCACATACATTCATAATGCTCTTCCATTTCTCTTCCGCCAAGTGCAACATATCCATCTTTTGCATTTCCAGCACCGTCCATAGAACCACCGAAAATATCTCTTTGTTCTAAAATAGTAATATTTTTACCGTCCATATGACCATCGCAAATTAGGTATTCAGCAGCCGCTAATGAAGCGATACCTCCACCAATTAGATATGCTTTTTTATTTTCAATTTCTTTAGGTTTTAATGTTTTAATTCTTTCATAATTTACCACAATTAATCTATCTCCTTTTAATTTAAAAATTTTAGTCTACATATAGAGAATTTAGTACTGAGTTTTTTATTTAGTATAGAAAACTTTTGTGTTGGATTGTCTATAACAATAATATGATTTTTATAAAGGAGAGTAAATCACCAAAAGAGGTAGAATGTGCAAATTTGCAACAAAACCTTTGATTTGTGAAAGTTAAATCTAATTGTAATAATTAAGTAAAAAAAAATTGGATATATACCAATAAAATACGGGCTTGATGGGCTTGAGAGAAAGTGTATTTAAAGGAGAAGAGCCAATGTTTCTAATGTAAGAAACATTGGCTCTTTTTCTTATGTCTAAAAATACTAAAGGAGGTTGAGGTAAATAAATACATCCAACAATATTATCGTTCCTAAATCGTGAACTCTTTAAATTGTAATCAGTTGATATTCCTTGCTGCCCAAATTCATCTTTACTGCATAATCAATTGATACTTTCCAATCAGTTTCAGGACTAACATCAGTGAAATGATCATGATGTACATGGCCGTTTTCACCTAAAATACTACCTGTTATAGCAGGCTGATTATTCACCGCATCTGCGCAAGCAACATCCAGTGCAACAGGGTCAAAGGAAGCAAACATACCTATATCAGGAACAATTGGTATATCATTTTCTCCATGACAGTCGCAGAATGGAGACACATCAATTACCAAACTTACATGGAAGTTTGGACGTCCACTTAATACTGCTACTGAGTATTCCACAATTTTTTTATTCAGGATATCATTAGATTCATCAGATGCAGGAAGAACTGCGTCCACTGGGCAAATGCCAATACAACGTCCGCAACCAACACACTTATTGTGGTTTATAGTTGCCTTTTTGTCTGTAATGGTAATTGCAGTATGGGCACAATTTTTAGCACATTGCCCACAGGCTACACATTTTTCATGATCGATAACAGGTTTACCGCTACTGTGCATCTCCATCTTACCTGCACGGGAACCGCAACCCATACCTATGTTTTTAAGTGCACCACCAAAACCAGTCAATTCATGCCCTTTAAAATGATTAAGTGTTATAAATATATCCGCATCCATGATGGCATGCCCAATTTTAGCCTCTTTCACATATTCTCCGCCCTTAACAGGAACTAAAACCTCATCGGTTCCTTTAAGACCATCACCTATTATCACATGACATCCTGTTGAAAATGGAGAGAATCCATTGACATAAGCAGACTCTATATGGTCAAGTGCATTCTTTCGACCACCAACATATAAAGTATTACAATCCGTAAGGAATGGTTTTCCGCCCAGTTCCTTCACAATATCTACCACTGTTTTGGCATAGTTGGGACGCAGATAAGCCAGATTTCCAGGTTCTCCAAAATGAATTTTAATAGCCGTAAATTTATTTTTAAATTCTATTTTACCAATGCCTGCTGTTTTAATAAGGCGGGTTAACTTCTGCTGCAAATTCTCTTCACCAGTCGCTTTCATAGTGGTGAAATATACCTTTGATTTTTCCATGTTCAATAACCTCCAAGATTCTATAATTTTATTAATAATTTCTTATATCTCTAACATAGCTTTTGCTATAGTTATAAACTTTTTACGTGTTTTCTCATCTTAATTATATATGAAATTGTAAAAAAAAGAAAATATGCACTTTTAGGATAGATACTATACAAAAGGTGAGTGTTAAGAGCAAAGCAAATTTGAAGATTTTACAATACATAAGAAAAGGCTGAGTTTTACATAAAAGTAAACTCAGCCTTTTCTTATATTATTTTAAAAATACATATATTTATGATGCTTCTTGTAAATCGGGAAGAATCTCTCCACGAATTTCTGCAGCAGTACGTATTTTATAATTTTTAAACATAATAGACCCTACGTAACCACTGAAAATACTAACTATAATACAACCTAAGGCTGTTAATAACACTTTAGAAGCTGAATTATATGCAAACATTACTGCAAACCCTGCTATAGGGGTTGCTGTTCCTGGAGAATTATTTACAAGTCCCATTAATGCAACTATCACTCCACATAAAGAACCACCTATAAAATTAGTAACATAAATTGGTATGGGGTTTGCTGTAGTTATATCAGCTTGTGTTAAAGGTTCTATAGCGACTGCAATTGTATCTTTTTTACTTCCAAATTTCATTTTTGTAAAGAATACGAAATTCATAAATGATGAACCAAATACTGCTAATGCGCCTATAGCCATAGGTGCACCGGTAAGCCCAAGCATTGCGGTTAAAGCCATTGAACTAAGAGGTGCAGTGGCAACAACTGTTATTGTTCCTCCAAGTACTATACCCATTATTATTGGGCTAGAACTTGACGCAGAAATTAAAATTCTACCAATATTTAATAGTGTGCCATCTACTATAGGAGTCATACAGTTTCCTATAAATCTAGTTAATGGAGCTGCAAAAACAATTATAACTATTAAGTCTAAGCCTCCTGGTAATTTCTTCTCTAGATACTTAACTACAAATGACATAAGGTATCCAGCTATAAATCCTGGTAATATACCAAGACCAGAACAAGATAGCCCAATCAATACCGCATATATTGGTGAAACTCCAAGAGCTAGAGGCACAAGTATTGCAGCGGCTACTCCTCCTAAACTACCATTAGATAAACCAACTTCTTTTAAAAATCCAATTTTTAATACATCACCAAAAAATGCAGAGTGAAAAGCTTCAACTAGAAAGCTTGCACAGGCAGCACTTGCTAGTGCACCCATCGCCTTCATTCCTTGAGGTGCTTTGTAACTGAAAAGTGTAAATAAAGCTAATACTAATAATAAAAGACCTGTTCCTATTAAAATACTCATTGTTGTTTCTCCTTATAATTCCGAATTTATTTTTTTGAAAATACCTTATCTTTAAGTGCTAGACCAGTTTTAGTAACAGCAAGGCCACCAAGAGCTGTTTCTCTTAAGGAAGCTGGTAAATCTATGCCGATTTTATACATTGCAGATAATGTATCATCAAATGGTATTTTTGAAGAAACACCAGCCATAACTAAATCAGCGGTAGAAAGTGCACTAATTGCACCAGCTACATTCCTTTTTGCACAAGGAATTTCAACTAGTCCTGCAACTGGATCACAAACAAGTCCTAATACATTTTTAAATACGATGGCACCAGCATTTAAGCTCATCTCCGGTGTTCCTCCCATCATTTCCACAACTGCAGCTGAGGCCATGGCAGCTGCAGAGCCACACTCTGACTGACAACCACCTTCTGCACCTGCAAAGGTTGCATTCATTCCAATAATCATACCAACTGCAGAAGCTGCAAATAATCCTTCAATCATTTCATCAGTACTTTTTCCAAGCTTTTCACCAGCAGTTAATATTACGGCTGGGAGTATCCCACAGGATCCAGCTGTTGGACATGCTACAATTTTACCCATAGAACCATTAACTTCTGAAGAAGATAACGCCATAGCCATAGCTTTTACAGCAGTGTCTCCTAAAAGTGATTTGCCAGATTCTAAATATTTTTGCAGTTTATAAGCATCTCCGCCAATAAGACCACTTAATGAATAGACTTCCTTTTCTCTTCCAGAAAGAGCGCCTTGTCTCATTACATCAAGAGTTTCTTTCATATGTTGATATAATTCTTCTCGCGTGTTATCCTTTTGCTCCATTTCAAGATTTATTGCATATTCACTTAATTTTATATTTTCTGTTTTACATATTTCGATAAGTTCACTAGCTGACTTTGCTATCATTATTTTTTCTCCTTGTTTCTGGATTAATAACTATTACTTTGTTTATTCCAGTAATTTTTTCTATGTTTTTTACTAAAGAATCGGGAACAATGCTATCTACTTCAAAAGTCATAGTTGCAGATTTTCCTTTTTCGCCTCTAACAAGTTTTAAAAAAGCAATATTAATTTTATCCTCATAAATAAGGTCTGACACTTTTGCTACTGCTCCTGGAATATCATCATGACAAGTGATAATAGTAGGATTTGCACCGGTTAAATGAACACTATTTCCGTTTATTTCATTTATTTCTACATTACCGCCACCAATAGACGAACCCATTATTTCAAAGTTATTATTATTAACATCTGTTATTAAAAATTTAACTGTATTTGGATGTGCTTGTCCAAGATCATACTCAATAAAATTTATTTTTAAGCCTTTACTTTCAGCAATTGAAATAGAATTTTTAAGATTATCATCACATGGTTCCATTCCAAGTATGCCAGCAACTAGTGCTCTATCAGTTCCATGGCCTTTGTAAGTTTTACCAAAAGAGCCATGAAGCAAGAATGTAACCTCTTTTATATCAGTTCCAACAATAGTCTTTGCTATTTTACCAAGTCTAGCAGCCCCCGCTGTATGAGAAGATGATGGACCGACCATTATAGGACCTATAATATCAAAAATACCAAAAATTTTCATGTTAAGTGTTTCTCCTTTCCGACCAATACAATTTATATTTTTTTATTTTATCTTACTTGCTAAATTAAGTGAGTAAGCGTTTTCTTTTATTTCAGCCATAATGTTAATTAACCTCACTCCCACGCCTTCATTATAGAAGCAGCAATTCAAAAACACTCAGTTAACATCAAAAAAAATATATAAGGATCTAAATATTTTTAATATTTAAATCCTTATATATTTCGGAAACACTAAAGTTTTTAGTTCATTTCACAATTAAGTAAAATTCCATCGAAAAATTTATTTACGGATATTTTTCCACCTGATTTTTTTATTCCTTTTATATGATCCATTTCAGCTTTTACGCTTGAAAAATTGAAAAGCACATTTGAATAAGTATAAAAGGTTTCATTCATATTATCTTCAATCCCTAGGCTTGCAATATTCTCAAGGCCTACTTTAATCGCGCGTCTTATCCTTTGTTTTATAATTTCAGAATTGTACCCATAAGAGCTAAACAGTTTATCTAAATTACACTCAGAAAAGGATTGTTTGTTTTCAATAAGGTATGTACATATTTTGATTATATCGGTTGTTCCCTTTTCACCAAGCATTCCAAGCATACTTAAAATTTGTTTTATTTCCTTTATGTTATTATTTATATCATTATCTGGCTGTACAGAACTTTTTAGCATTTTTTTAATATTAGATAACATTATTCGCATTTCAATATTTTCTGCAACTTTTGCTGTAACTTTTTCTACTTCAATTTTATTTATGGGTTTCTTTAAAAAAAACTCTATTCCTGATTTGTATGAATCCTCAACAAGCGATTTATCTAAAACCTGAGATATCATGATAAAACAAATATCTGGTCTTAACTTTTTAAGCTCACGTACAAGAGTATTCCCATCCATTTTAGGCATAAGAAGATCTACAAGCACAATATCAGGGGTTAATAAAAGTATTTGATTGAAGGCTGTTTCTCCATCGCTCGAACTACCTATAACTTCAAATGAATTATTCTCTTCTATTATATTGGTAAGTATTCTTACTATACTTATATCATCATCAACTATATAGTATCTCATACAGATACTCCTTCCATTTTATCTTGTTTAATTTTTATAGTAAATTCAGTTCCTTTTTCGGTAATAGAATGAACATCTATAGTACCTGAAAAAATATCATTAACAATACCTTTTACATGTGCAAGGCCTATCCCCCTGCAAATGTCGCCAGTTTCTTTGTTAAATTTAGTTGAGAATCCAGGATTGAATATATAATCAATATCTTTTTCTTTTATGCCTTTACCATTATCAGATACAACAAAAATACACTCTTCTTGGCTTTTCATAATTAAAACTTTAACATATCCATTTTTTGTTTTATCCATAGACTCTATACTATTGTGAATAAGGTTTCGTAATATGCAAACCAGATAAAAATGATCCACTACATTAAAATTATTCTTTATTTGAAATTCTAAGCTTACGTTAGAATTATTTTGTTTTAAAAATTCCCTTACATCCATTCCAATAATATTTACAATATCTTTAATATCCATTTTAACATTATCCGTTTTTTCTCCAACCATTTCTTCTAAACCCTTTATAACGCTTATATAATCTTTTTTTATTTCATGCACGTCTTTTGCTATATCAAGAGAAAGGTTTTTTAACTGTGTGGGATACTTTTGCTCCGATATTGTTTTGTAAAGCAGGTATGCTTTTTTCATAACACCTTCAATATCTGAATTATTTTTGTTCATAAAATATATTTCACTTTTCATACTCGAAGTTATTAAAATTAACTTTCTATATCTTTCTTCATGTTCTTCCTTTATTAGCAAAGACTTATAATATTTTATGAGCAATATTATACATACTGAAATTACAGCTCTTACAAATGCTATAATTACTAGCTCTTGAAACATCATATAACTGTAACCTTTAAAATGAATCATTGCACTTATTTCTAGAATGTTTGAAAGTAAATCACATAATAATGCACAAAAAAATAAGTCTGTAATTCCTTTCTTTTTCTTTTTCCAATACAATAAATAAAATAATATACCATATGAAAAATAGAACAAAACATTTGCCCCTATAAACCCAAGAGTAGTATGGAGATTGTTAGTATCGAAATATAAAAATATTCCCCTATAAAGTGGATAAATGATCCCAGTTACAAAAAGAATTTCTATAGGATTAAATTGTTTATAAAAATAAAGAAAAACAGGTAATATAGCAACAGAAAGGGCTACTATAAATCCAGGCACAAAAAAATTTATCTTAATCTGAGACGCCAAAGCAACCCCTATAGCAATAGTAAAAATAGATTTTATTTTTTTCATTTTATTAAATACTTCTTAAAAGTAGACTTATCTTATTTTTCATAATATTTTGCTCCTCAAAACTTCATATTTTAAACTTATTATAACATTATCTATTAAATAAAGTTCTTGCCTTCAAATATTTCTTTTATTTCTTCTCTGTTTTCAATGTTACCACAATACACAATAGGTTTATTATATCTCTGCAAACTTATAAATTCTGCATTATAGAGAGCTGTTTCCCTCTCACCATAATCCGTGCCTCCAGCAATTTTAAAGGGTTAATGGAACGGATCATTGAGAAAATGCAATTGAAGGTGGCCTAAGGGGCCTTTTTTTTTGTTTAATATCCCCTAAACTCGATGCAGCCACTTATGAAAATACATTCTTTAAATAAATATATAAAAATATAGAGAATTTGGATTATAATCTCCATATTCTCTATTCATAACTTTCTATAAAAAGGACTTTTTGCTCAGTCTGCCGGGGCTTTATATGAGCGGAGCGAATTTGCTACAGAAATTGGTAATGTAGTAGACAAGATCTCTTTGTTAATTTATCATTTTATTCCCATTGTAAAAATAGTTATCTAACATTTTTACCCTTCTTTGAAATATATAACAGACATATGAAAATAACAATTAATGAAATGATTAACGTAGTGATAATTCCAGCCTAAACTAACACTTGCAATAGTGCTAGGGGCTTCAATGCTCAGTGGCTGTGGTAGTAAATCTAAAGCAGTAAAGGCAGAAGAAGGGCCTGTTAAAATAACATTTTGGCATGGTATGGGGGGGACTTGGGTGTTTCACTTAACAAATTAGTAAAAGATTTTAATGATTCTCAAAAGAACATTATTGTTACTGCTCAATTCCAAGGAGATTATGATGCTGCACTTAATAAATTAAAAAGCTCACAAGTAAGTAATTCTGGTCCAGATGTTATGCAATGTTATGATATAGGAACTAGATTCATGATTGATAGCAAGGCTATTGTTCCGGTTCAAAATTTTATTCTATGCCTTTTAATTCATCAACACCAATACTTTATTACAATAAAACTGCGTTCAAAGAAGCGGGATTAGATCCAAATACACCACCTAAATCCCTAAGGGGGAGCTTCCCTTTGGGTAATGGACAAAGAGGATGAAGCAAAGCAACTGGCTTCTTGGGAATTTTTAAAGTTTATGGTATCTCCAGAGGAACAAGCATATTGGAATGCAAATACTGGATATTTCCCAGTTAATAAAAAGGCTTATGACCTTAAAGCAGTTAAAGATAATTTGGTTAAATATCCACAGTTTCAAACAGCTATAGACCAATTACATGCATCTAGTCCAGATTCAAGGGGTGCATTACTTGGTATATTTCCAGAAGCAAGAGCTACAACTGAAACAAATATTGAATCAATGCTAGCTGGAAAGCTTTCACCACAAGAAGCATTAGACAATGCGGCAAAAACAGTGAACGCTGCAATTGATAAATATAATAGAACTAATAAATAATAACATTTTAATTTGTGCTTAATAAAAAATATAGACACTTTATTATTTATAACCAAATAATAAGGTGTCTATAAGTATTAGTTTTTATTAATTAATTTTTCTAGAATTATCTCAGCTATTTTATGCTTTAATTATAAATAGTTTTGACAATTATTTTTATATTCGTATAGTAATGGATATCCTAATATTATATTATTGTGGCTGCATTACACCTGAAAAAACAAGCCATGCTAATATTGATTTTGCTACTAAACTAAGGATTATATAACCTCTTTCCCCATAGATATAGTTTTTCCATTTTCCTATCTTTAAATATTGTAGAATCATATTAATAGGAAACAAATTAAAGAATATAAAATATGAAGCAAATACTGCATAAACAAACCATGGTACTTTATCTAAGTTTGAATTACCAAATGCATACATAATTATTATAATCCAAGGCCCAAAACCAGCGATAGATAATAAATATATAGCTAAAAGTTTAAGAAATAAAACAACCGGAGGGATCTATGAATATTGAAAAAACAATTACCGCACTTAAGAAAAACAATTATGAGGTAAGCTTCTTTAAAACCGCCGAAGATGCGGCGCATTATTTAGACAGTAGCCTTAATAACAAATATATTGGATTTGGTGATTCTGATACTATGGTGCACATGAACTTGTTTGATAGACTTTCCTCACACAACAAGGTTGTTGATCCTAAGCATTGGGTGTCAGGGAAAACATTCGGTGATATTGCAACAGAGTGCCTGACTACAGAAATTTTTTTGACGTCAGTCAATGCTATCTCAGAATCAGGAGAGTTTGTTAATATTGATGGCACAGGTAATCGTGTAGCTGGATCGCTGTTCGGGCATAAGAAGGTATATTTTATTGTCAGCACAAATAAAATCTCGCATTCACTTGAAGATGCTATTTGGCGTGCCCGTAACATTGCTGCTCCTCGTAATGCTATGAGATTAGGATTGAGAACCCCTTGTGCAATAAAAGGAGATCGTTGTTATGATTGTTCCAGTCCAGATCGTATCTGCAATGGCCTTGTAATTTACTATAAAAAGATGCATAGCATGGATATGGAAGTCCTATTGATAGATGAAGAGCTTGGCTTCTAATATGCTTTAATTGGATGTGAAAGAATGGAAAAAGAATATTATTGTCCTGAGTGTAATTCAAGATTAGAAAAAATGATAGGTTGTGGATCAATAAGCTATTTTTGCAGAAAATGTAAAAAGTTAATATCAAGGAAAAGAATTTTAGTTATGAAAATAGCACTCTGAAAAAATCTTCAGAGTGCTATTTTACATATTTGTTTATTTGACTTTAAGCATAATAGTAGCGTTACTTCTATTCTTACCTTCTTCATTTACCGAGATGGTAAGCCCATATTTGGGGACTATTCTTCCTGCATCAGGAAGAAGTGAGCTCATATAGGACTTACTATCATTAAAGTTATTTTGTGGCTTAGTTATTTTGTCAGTAATTGTTTGAGTATCATAATCTAAGAACATATTTAGAGTTTTTACATTACTAAATGCTGCATCATGAATTTGATACCTTGTTGATGCAACTGTTGGTTTTATTGTTTTATCCGCGTAATTCCACATATTTATACTTTGGTCTGCATCTACAACGCCGAGATATCCCTGTCCTGGATGGTCACCTGTCCAGTTATCTGAGAAAGATTCATCCACATACCATACAAGTAAACCTGTATCATATGACATTAATGAAGTACCACGAGCAATATGTCCAAGTCCTAAGTCAGCTCCGACTTTATTACGCCATTCTAAGATATAGTATTGAGGAGAATACCTATTTCCATCACTTACAATAAACTTATCTAATGTAAACTTTGGTGATGCTTCTACGTTATCTGAGATTATAGCAGCTCCATCAGCTTCTACAGCTATATCATCAACATAGAGTCCAGGCATTGATAGTCCAGCATCTGTTATATAATTAAATGCTAATTGTACCTTTTGACCTGCAAATGCACTTAAATCAAAGTTTCCACTAACCCATCCATTAGAATTTCCTGTTATTCCATTCCCAAGGTTTGCTTCATTAGGATTAGTTGTAGTTGTTAAATTTCCTGGTACTGTTACCCATTCAGCAGTTCCTACTTTTACTTTTATATATGCATAATCAAAGTCCTGCTCAATATCATACCAAGTTTTAAATGTTAGTTTAGCAGTTGTTTTACCTGTTAGATCTAAATTAACTAACATTGAGTTATTCATATCATCGCCTTTACCGCTAAAATACTCTTTTATGCCACTTGTAGGAGTATTAATATTAGTAGTTTTTTCTGGCAAATTAACTTTTACATAATCATTATTTTTTCCTTTTATTGCAGCCTGATCAAGAATATATTTTGAACCATTTTTGGGGATGTTCTTAATATTGACTTCTGAACCCTGCATCCAATTTCCACCATAGGCTTGCTGAAAAATAAGCTTACCATATGGACTAAATCCCGTTGGTTCAGCCCCTGGTATTTTACCTGCCCAGCTACCTGATGCCATTATTGACCAATAACCAACAGGTTCGCCTACTCCACTATAATTTGTATCATATTCATCTGGAAGTCCTAAATCATGACCAAATTCATGACAAAACACGCCTGATGCTCCATCTTCTGGCATTATTGTATAAGCATAAGCAGCAAGCTGTCCATCAAAATTTGTACTATTAGATGTTGCTCCTGGTATAGCAACGGGACCAGTTGCTAATCTTGAACTATGTGACCATATAGAATCCGTTCCTAAAATTCCGCCACCAGCTTCTTGCCCAACACCAGCATGAATAACCATTAAATGGTCTATTATCCCATCTGGCTCGTTAAGGTTTCCATCTCCGTCAATATCGTATGTATCCTCTAAGTCATAATCAGCTAAATTCACACTAGCATCTGTTGCTGCTGTTTTAAGACCTTCATAAACGAAGGTATTTGCATGTATATTATTAGAAGTTGCTGAATCAGCACCATAATATGCAGCATTATTAGATGAGTTATACCATCCAAGAACCGTTCCATCCATTGTATAACTTCCACCTGATTGTTGCTCATAATATTGCTTCATTGATAATAATGTTTCTCCAGTTGGTGATACGTAACCATTTTTTCCAAATAACATATCTTGATAATGTTGTTGCGTATACTCTTTATAATACATGTCAGTTTCATCAGGAGATATCATATTATGTTTGTAGTCTGTGAAATCTTCTAGTAAAACAAGTATTTTATCTGACTTTACTGATCCATCCCACGTTCTCGAAGGTGTAGGCGGCTTTTTTTTGCTTTGTTTTGGATTTTTACTTTGTACATCCTTTTTAATTTTGTCTAGTGAAACCTGTTCTTGTTTTGTTAATTTAGAAGGATCACTTACAGATTTTTTTTCTTGGTCTTTTAAATATGCATGTACTACTTTAAGTGATTGTTCTTCAGTTGCATTTTTAGCTATTTTACCAGATTTCTTTAACATTTCAATGAGCTTGTCCTCATTTGCAATTGCAAGATCTACAGTACCCTTTTCCTCTAATTGAATCTGATTTCCTGACACAAGATTAGCATTACCCACGGATCTTACTGGTTTGAATGTCATTACATTTATTACTAAAGCAAATGACATAATCACACCTAGAAGTTTTTTACTTACCATTTAACAAATCGCCCCCAAAAATTAGTGCACAATGAAATATAAATATTTTCTGTACATTTTACTTAATTATACATTTAAACCTTTTTATAGTCAATATGAGGTTGTGGTGAGAAATTCTGTTTCCTAATTATAAATAGATACTAAATCTATTAGTTTATAATATATAATAATGAAGTTTTATTTTGGAAAGATGGTTTTAATTGAATCCAAAAAATAGATAGATATAAAGATAAAGTTTATAGCGAAACAAATTGTATTTATAATTTGTTTCGCGACCAATGGGGGTGTTTATGAGTGAAGCCAATTTACTTAAATTGCTAAGGTAAGTATTATCACAGTTATTTTCTAGTAGCTAGTTCTACGGCTTTGTATGCTCCATTGTAAATTCCTATTTTGTTTGCTTTTATTATATTATCGCAAAGCATAGTAAGTATTTCATCACTATTTAGCATTAAATCAAGCATTTGCAATGTTCTGCCAACCGTTTCACATTCTATTGTGCCATCCCCAACTTCTGCAGCTCGTACAGCACCCCAAGCTTCATGTCCACCTACTCTTTTTATAAGTAGTTTTGGTACTGGGTAGAAAGCAAGTTCACTTGGTTTTGTTATAAGAATATCGCAGGATCTCATCAAAAGATTTGAACTATAAACTGCTGCAAATATATCTTCATTATAAAAAACATGTATTCCGCTTATATCATTATCGAGAGCCCTTTTGGCAAAATCGCAGGTTTTATTCCAATCGTTAAAATAATTCTCAGACATTGATGCAAGCTCTGTGATTTCTTCATATAGTTCATCTAAGACGCCCTTGTGGTCTCCTACATTAATATAAAGAACCACCTTTTTTTCTTTTATACTGGGCATTAATTTTAATATTATTTCTGCAAAAATCTCTTTTTGCGCTCCAGCACCACCTACAGTAAGCAGAATTCTTTTAGCCTTCTTATTCTTAATCCGGCTAAGTCTCTTTTCACAGTCATAATCTAAATTTACTACTAATTCATGATCAATATAATGACCTACTTCATATATCTCATTATCGGGTATTGATTTAAGTATCTTTTTACCATCCATACCCTTTAGTGTTTTATATCCTAAAAAAGATGATGGAGTCTGAACCGTATGAATTGAACCTTCTGCAAGGTGAAGAGCCATAGGCCAATTGTCCGGAATCGCATTTACAACCTTTTTCATGCCAGCGTGAATAGCGGCTTGAGCGGGCCATACATGAGTTGCTATAAAAGGCATATCCTTTGGAAGTTCTCTGAAAATTGGTGTCATAAGTTCAGAGACCTTTTGATCCATAGCATTATAAGATAATTTTCTAAAGCCCTCTGAGTTAAGAGGCTCCCAATAAAACTTATTAAAAAGAGAATATTTTTGTGACCATCTAGATCCCATAGAATATAGTGAATTAAGGTGCGCGATTACCTTCCCCCCTGTAGTTTCACTGTATGAATTTAAATCAAACCAATAAGGGGTATAACCCATGGAATAGGCAGCGGAAGCGATTGCCATAGATATTCTATAATGTCCAAACCCCATTCTAATATTACCGATAATTACTCCTTTATTAGCATCTATACTTTCATTTCCTGCGGAAGTTATAATATTTTTTATTCCAATTAAAGGTGCTAATGTTGCGTTTTCTTGGACGCTTAAATGGTATACCGTATTTGAATCATCACCAAATTTTTTAATATGTTTATTTTTTGCTTTTACAGCTTTATTGTAGACTTTACTTGAAATTTCATTTCCGAAAATTATTTTTGATTTTTCCATTTTCTAATCTCCCTTAATAGTGAATACCCTACTCTCATAAGGATGTAACTTTAATGTGTTTTCCATTATAGTATCTTGATTTTCCTTGTAAAAATAAAGCTCTTTAAGTTCACTGAATTTATTATTGTCATAGCTTATACTTTTATTTTTTAAATTTATAATTGCTAAATATTTACTTTCACCTTGTGAATACACAACTTCAACAAGTCCATTTCTAAATGACTCTACATTATGTATCTTTTTTTCTTTTAAATCCATTATATTATCAAATATTAAATGATTTTTGCTATTATATTTTATTATATTATCTGATGTGAAAAGCAAACTACCAAAAATATGATTTACTGTAGAGAGTGTTTGTCTTTGTGTTTCAGTAAGAATTATATTATCCTCTCTAAGTAAAAATACATCAGGATCATTTAAAAATGCTCTTCCATTAAGCTGTCTTCTGCCTATGGCATTTCTTATAGCATTTAACGTAGATATCCTTTCTCTGTGAAGCATTCGCATAAAGGCTTTATCATTCCAATCAAGACCTACGTCACAACCAATTCTGCAATAATCCACTAGTCCAAAAGATGGGCCAAGCGGAACGCCACAACCAAGTATAAGTTTATCACCCACACATTCACGTAGAAACTCCATGGCCTGGGTCATAATTTGACCTCTTGTTTTAGTTTTACTTGGAACAAGACAAACAGCATACAAGAAATCAAGTTTCACCATATCATATCCCCATTCATCAAGCACCACTGAAAATACATTCTTAATATACTCTCTTACCTCTGGATTATATATATCAAGTGCATAAAATCTACTCCAATTGCTTCCGCCAAGGACAAGTTCACCATGACTATCTTTTAAAATCCAGTGTGGTTTTTCTTTGAAAATTTTAGAATTTGTTTCACAAACAAAAGGAGCAAGCCATATACCCGACTTATATCCCTTTGTTTTTATAGCATCAGAAATGTATTTCATGCCCCTAGGAAATTTACTTAAATCAATATCAAGCCAATCGCCAACATAGGTCTGATAACCATCATCTATCTGAAATATTTCTATATTTTTATCAAAGTCTTTAAAATGATTAAGATTTTCAATAATTATATCTTCATTTATATTTTGATAATAATTGTACCAACTTGTCCAACCTGTCATTGGTTTAGCTTTTGGTTTCTTTATATTCATCAAATCAAAGTATAGATCAAAAACATTATTTTCAGTACCATCTATAGATACAAGTTCAAAGGGTACATACTCAGAATTAATACTATGCCCTGTACAATCTTTATCTATAATTATCTTATTATTTTTAGCGAATTGCTGAATTATTGTATATCCATTTTTTTCAGTTAAGGAGCCAATAAAATTTATACTTTCTCCATTTCTTATATATGAATAGGTATAACCATGAAATTCTCCGGATTTTCTTGAATATTTTTTGAAAGTATAATCTCCATATTTATCAAACTGATACTTTTTTATAATCGGTGTTGCAAGTTTTGATATAGTAGAGAGTTTTTCATCAATGAAAAACTCTCTACTATCAGTCCAGGATTGATAACCATTAACGAATACCATATCATGCTCTTTAAAAGAATAATTTGTACTTATACAAAGTTTTTCAATTACTAGTTCTCTATTAGGAACTATTGAAACTTTTATCTTTTTATAACTATTAAATTTTTCAAAATTAACAATAGCTTTAAAGTCATCATTTGAAAAATTATCATTAAAAGTTACACTAATCTTCTTTTTATCTATATAATAACTAAAATTAATTTCCATATTTTCAAACATGAGATCACCTCTTTCATAGAATTCCACCGCCAAATAAGGTAGGGGAATTTATAATTATTTTAATGAGATTACATATTCTTACTCTTTGACTTTCCAACTTTTACAGGTGATGAAATCCCACTTAGAATCTTTTCTTCATTGTACATAAGAAGAAGTAATAGTCCCACAATACAGAGTCCAGCAGCAAAAACTCCAGTTAAACGTATTCCTATTTCATTGCTACCATTCCTCTTTAAAAGAAGCAATGCACTTAACATAAGCATTGAAAGAGTCTGTCCTACTTTTGACATAAATGTACGGGTACCAAAGAACATTCCCTCTCTTCTTACACCTGTTTTTATAGCATCATATTCTGCAATATCTGCAATAATTACGTTTGGAAGTATCCCAAAAATAGCCATTGGTATTGCTGCTAAAGCTACTAATAAGTAAGCTTGTGTTCCATTTGATATAGGAAGTTTCCCAAGAAAGGCGCCATATATATACACAACAATAAACATACAGAAGGCAATAATTAATAATTTTTTCTTTCCAAATTTTTTAGCTATTATATTAATTGGAACGTAGAATAGGAATGAACCTACACCAAGAAGTATAAATAAGGTTCCAAACATTGTATCAGGAAGTTTTAGTAATACAGTTACATAGTATAATAGTGAAGCTTGAAATGTGGTAATTGCAATCCAATATACTAAATCTGAAAGAACAAATACTGTAAATTCTCTATTTCTAAAGGTAGCTTTAATTGAATCTATCATTTTCAGCTCTGAAGGAACTGATTCACAATATCTTTTTTCATCAATTGCAAATACAGGCAATAAAAGAAAAATAAGTCCTATGAGTGCAAGTATTGAAAGAGCTAGTCTTATAGAAGTTTCCATACTATATCCCATTTTTAAAAATATGTTCCATAATTGAGGTGCTTGGGATGCAACTGCTGCTCCTAAAAACCAAGTAACTGATATAAAAGTAGAAAGATTTAGTCTTTCCTCAGGAGTATGTCCCAGTTCTGATAAAAGTGCGAAAAAAGGCGTTACATACATAGTTAAGAATAAGTAAAACAAAAGTAATGCAACCATAAGAAAAATTGCATTAATAGGACTCTCACCTTTTACTGGAGACCAGAACACCAGAACTGTACTTATAGCAAAGGGAATAGAAGCCTTTTGCATAAAGGAAATTCTTCTACCGTTTTTAGATTTACTTCTGTCACTTAATGTTGCAATCAATGGGTCTGTTACAGCATCAAAAAATCTTCCAACCATTGTTATGAGTCCTATTATTGTTAAAAACCCTAGAAATGCTACCTGTGGAATTACTGTCATAATACCTGATTCTTTAGTTGGTATATAATAGAAAATTAAATATGAACCTACTATCCCCGATAATAAGGACCAACCAAATTGACCTAATGCATAAGCAATTTGTTTTGATAATGGTAATTTTTCTTTCATGATTTACCCCCTTAATACTGTTAAATTTTTTATTAATATATTAAGAAACCAAAAGGCTCCCTATTACTTTACTAAATACAACATAGCCATATCTATAAGTATTTTTAACTGAGTTTCTCCTGGAATATTTCTGTCACTTTTTAGTATGGTACCTCTTAAAATCAGCTTTTGACACAAACTCATTAATGAGTGAGTTATTGTTATGTAAAAGGAATCATTATCAATAGCATTTTTAATGGATCCATCTTTTTTTCCTTGATCTATTGCATGAAAAATAGCCGATTTTGTATCAATTATTATATTCTCATAACTCATTAAATCTTCTATTGAAATAGATTCTTTTACTATGTAATTGTCAAAATGCTCTAAAAAGCTTATAAACTCAGGATATTTTTGGTATACCTCTATAAATAAATTTAATATTTCTCTAACTCTATCTGCGCCGTTAATAGTCATAAAGGTAGCCTCTGAAAATTTATTATACAAAATGCTGATTTTTTCTTCCCATAAAATAGCAGCTGCAGCTATTACTATCTCAGTTTTTGTTTTAAAGTACCTATATACTGTTGCAACTCCTATTTCAGCTCTTTCAGCTATATCAGTCATTTTAGAGTTATCTATTCCATTCTCTTTAAAAACTGAAATTGCAGCTATTACAACTTCTTTTTTTCTTTTTTTCTTTTGGTTTTCCATTTCTAAGTTTCTTTTTATTTTTAAATCCATTGTATATTATCTCCTTTTCCGTACACACGTTTAGCTTAATTATCAAGTCTGTGGTTTGGATAATTAATTTACTATTAATGTAATGATAGTCTGACTATCACTATAGTATATATATTATCAGTTATTTAGAAAAATGCAATGAAAACGTTTCGCAAGAATAAAATATTTATAGTTTATTACTGAAAAATTCAATTAGTAATGATATTAGTTTCTTACGTTCTAAAAGGAAACTAAGAAAGGTATTGAGAAAAAATGACAACTATTTTGATAAATATATGGACAAGTATACTGTTCAGAACTTTATATTCTAAAATCTCTAAGTAAAATGTTGCAGTTGAGCTAATCTAGTTACACTTAAAAATGTAAAGAAAACAATAACAAAACAAATTGTTTTTACAATTTGTTCATTTCACCCAGGGATTTTTATGAGCGAGGCGAATTTGCATGCACACATCTACGGATTTTAAAGGAAGAGGTGTGCATTTTTATAGGAAATGTGTATAATTAGCGATAATGAATTATTCAAAGCTTAAAAAAATAAAGACGTGGATATTAGAAGTGTTTAGAATTATAATGATATTAATAGCCATAATTTCTTTATGGAGGTTGGTCTGTTGATGGGTTTAGAACTGAATATGCAAAAGTTGCAAAAGAGTGGATATAATAAAAAAGACAAATATTAAAGGAGTATAACATATGGTTAGATCAATTATGAAAGACATATTCTTTCTTAATCAAAAATCACAACCTGCTACAAAAGCAGATGCCCAGGTGATACAGGATTTGCTTGATACGCTTAAAGCAAATAAAGAAGGCTGTGTAGGAATGGCAGCTAATATGATTTGTGTCAAAAAAAGAATTATCTTGATCAGTATGGGCGAGATGAACGTTCCGATGATTAATCCTGTGATAGTGAATAAATCGGGTCAATATATAGCAGAAGAAGGATGTCTTTCACTTATAGTAAATTAGAAGTAAAAACTTACAGCTTTTACTACGACCTCGGAGGCTGTTACATAAAATGGAAGTTTGTGTTTGCTAGTAGCTTAAGGATATAGGGCTCGAGAATAAATATTATTTTCGGGCTCTATTTTTTATGCTGAAAATTAAATTAAAACTATTGACATTAAGATTAAAAGAATGTATATTGTAAACAAGCAGTTATGTTGTATAAAACTAAATTGTACGCAATTGAAATGAAAAATATGACGAAGATTAATTTATGAAATTACAGGAATGTATTAACATATTTATTAATAATAGGTGTTAATACTGAAATAGTTACATGAATTGTTACTAATTATTAGATATTAAAAGGAGAGATTATTAATGAAAATTATAGCTTTAAAATTTTATAAAAATGGTGAGATGAGCGAGGCATTTGCTCTAGGTGGCTCTATGAAGAAAGAAGATGTGGACCAAAATAAAGTATATCCAGCTAGTTTACAGAATTATTTAATAGATACAGGAAAAGAACTTATTTTAGTAGACACAGGACTTCCAGTTGAAACAGCAGCTTTTGAACGAACCCCAAATCAAATGTTATACATGGGAGATAAAATTGCTGACTTTGTAACAGCTCTAAAAAATGTTGGATATAAACCTTCTGATATTGATAAAGTTATTATTACTCATAAACATCCTGATCATTCTGGAGAGATGAGATTATTCAATGACTCTAAAATTTATATATCTGAAACTGAAGCAAATGATATGAAATTAAATGAAAAAAATATAATCAAAGTTAATTTTGAGGATGGTAAATATAAAAATTTTGAGAGCAGTCAAATAATAGCTGATGGGGTTATAATGTTACCAGCACCTGGTCATACTAATGGAAATTCCATAGTTGTTGTAGAAGATAATGGATTATACTATATCATTCATGGTGATATAACTTACACAGATGAGGCGTTAAGAAGGAATGAACTCTCGGTTGTGTTTGAGGACAAAGATTTAGCTATTAAAAGTTTATTAAAGGTTAGAGAATTTATTAAGCAAAATGATACAGTTTATTTATCAACGCATACTCCTGAAGGTTTCAATTCTTTGGAGAAAAAATTGGTTATGAAATTATAATAAGTTGTTAAAGCATTTTAAGTTCGGTTAATACTAATAAAAATTAATTTTAAAAAAAAGGAGATTATAAATTGTTAAATTTTAATTATTCAATACCAACAGAAATATTTTTTGGAAAAGATAAAATAGATAAACTTGCAGAAAACGTAAAGAAGTATGGTTCTAAAGTTTTGCTTGTTTACGGTGGAGGTAGCATAAAGAAAAGCGGATTATATGGTAAAATCACAGATATATTTAACAAAAATGAAATAAACTTCTTCGAGTTATCAGGTGTAGAGCCTAACCCAAGAATATCAAGCGTAAAAAAAGGGATTGAAATTTGCAGAGAAAATAAAGTAGAACTTATACTTGCTGTAGGTGGAGGAAGTGTAATTGATTGCTCAAAGGTAATAGCAGCTGGCTATTACTATGATGGGGATGCATGGGATATTGTACTTGATCCAAGAAAAATAAATAAAGTTTTACCAATTGCAACTATATTAACATTAGCGGCTACAGGTTCTGAAATGGATGCAGGAGCGGTAATTACAAATCTAGAAACTTGCGAAAAATTAGGAACTGGGAATAAAGATATGGCACCTAAATTTTCAATATTAGACCCTACTAATACATTTTCAGTGCCTGCAAACCAAACAGCAGCAGGTACAGCAGATATAATGAGCCATATTTTTGAAGTGTACTTTAGTAATACAAATGAAGCTTTTATGCAAAATAGAATGGCAGAAGCACTTCTTAAAACCTGTATAAAATATGGAGAAATAGCAATGTCTGACCCTACAAATTATGAAGCAAGATCTAATTTAATGTGGACTTCAAGTCTTGCTATAAATGGTTTATTAAGTTACGGAAAAGAAACGGAATGGAGTGTTCATGCAATGGAACATGAGTTAAGCGCATTCTATGATATTACTCATGGAGTTGGTCTTGCAATTTTAACACCACATTGGATGGAGTATGCACTAAATGATAATACAGTAAACAAGTTTGTTGAATATGGAGTTAATGTTTGGGGACTTGATGATAACTCTGACAAATATGAAATAGCTCATAATGCTATTAAGAAAACAAGAGAGCACTTTGCATCATTGAGAATACCTTCCACTTTAAGAGAAGTTGGAATTAAGGAAGAAAAACTAGAAGAAATGGCAAAACAAGCTACTGTACGCGGAAAACTTGGAAGCTTCAAACCACTAGACGCACAGGATGTGTTAAATATATATAAAGCTGCTTATTAAAAAATACTAAATAATTATTTATAAGAGGAGAAAAAATATGAACTTAATTGAAATTTTAAACACACGTTATTCTGTAAAGGAGTTTGATTCTACAAAGAAAATTTGTGATGAGGATTTCATCAAAATTAAAGATCTTTTAAGACTTGCTGCATCTAGTGTTAATTGTCAACCATGGCACTTTGTAATTGCAAATACAGATGAAGGTAAAAAACAAATTAGTAAAAGTACTCAAGGCTTTTTTAATTTTAATGAAGCTAAAGTGTTAGGGGCATCTCATGTTGTTGTATTTTGTTCAAGAACTGATATGGATGAAGAATATTTGCTTCATGTATTAGAAAAAGAGGATGCTGATGGTCGGTTTACTGAGAAAGAATTTAAAGATAACCAACATATGGGACGTTCAAAATTTGTAAATATACATCGTGATGATGAAAAAGATTTACAAAATTGGATGGATAAACAAGTGTATTTAAACATGGGTAGTCTTTTATTAGGTGTTGCGGCTCTTGGCATTGATGCCGTTCCAATGGAAGGTTTTGATGCTAAAGTTTTAGATGAAGAGTTAGGTTTACGAAAAAAAGGATATACAGCAATTGCTGTAGTTGGATTAGGTTATCGCAGTGGTAATGATTTTAACTCTGAATTACCTAAATCTAGATTAAAAGAGGATGAAATCATTACTATCATTTAATAGATAAAAAACTTTAACTGTCTATTCCATTAGGGTAAATTTAACTAATGTGATAAATTAATGATTCAAGTCATAAATATTATATTAAAAAGGAGTAAAAATATGAATAAAAAAATATTATTAATATCTACAAGTGAAAACAATATGAATGGTCATCCAACTGGGTTATGGTTAGAGGAACTTGCAGAACCATACAATGTATTTAAAAAAGCCGGATTAGTAGTAGACATAGCTTCAATTTTAGGTGGAAAAGTAATATTGGATAAAGTTTCTATTCCAGATGGAATTCCGAGTGAATATGAAGCTGTCAACAAATTATTAGAGAATACACAATCTTTAGAAACTGCCATGAAAAATTCTTATGATGCTATATTATTTTCAGGTGGTCACGGTCCTTTAATAGACTTCGTAAATAATAAAAATATAGAAAAATTAATTTTAGATACTTATAATAATGGAGATATTGTATCTGGTGTATGTCATGGCGTTGCAGCTTTTGTTAACATTAAAAATAAAGATGGAAAATATTTTGTAGATGGTAAAAATTTAACTGCGTTTACTGATACTGAAGAAGTGCTTGCTGGTTTATCAGATAAAGTTCCTTTCGCAGTAGAAAGTAGATTAAGAGAGCAAGGGGCAATTATTGATAAAGGTGCAGATTTTGCTGAGAAAGTAGTTGTAGACAAAAATTTTATAACTGGTCAAAATCCTCAATCAAGCCATAAAATAGCTGAGATAATTTTAGAAAATTTAAATAATAACAAATAATATTATTTATAATAATATATAATTAATACTATAAGAACTCGCTGTCAAGCGAGTTCTTTGATTTGGGTAAAGTCGATTATAGTATTGGATAAATAGTAAAAGGATTTATGAATAAGTAATTATTGACAAAAATGTACTTTATATAAAGGTATTTAGAAATTAATGTAGAATTATAGTACTTGGAAACTTAAGTGATTAGAGGAAGTATATAAATGGATGAAATTCAAGGGTTTAAATAAATAAAACAAAGATAGTATTTTATTTATACTATCTTTGTATACGAGGGTGTGTAATTATGGAAACTGAGGTAGATAAGTCAACAATAAAACCAATAAGAAAGCGAAGAAAAATTGTTTTAGGTATTATAATTTCTATGTGTACTTTGCTTATTATATACTTTGGCACGGTAATATATTTCATGAATCATTTTTATTTTGGTTCTACAATAAATAGCATTAGTGTTTCGGGTAAAAGTGTAGAGGATGTAAATGAACAAATGGCATCTGAGATTCAAAAATATCAGCTAAACATTAAAGAACGAGGCGATATAAATGAGAAAATTAGCGGGAAAGAAATTGGATTAAAGTATGGTGATAATGATACATTTAAGGAATTAAAAGATAAACAAAGTCCTTATAAATGGATTTGGGCTGTTTTTAATTCGAAAGATTATAAAATGATAGCTGGAGTTAAATATGATAAAAATTTATTAAAAGAACAAGTGGATAAGCTCTCTTGTTTTGATAGTAGTAAAGTAGTTGAACCTAAAAATGCTAGCTATAAGTATACAGATAGTAGATATGTCATTGTGGATGAAGTTATTGGAAACAAAGGAGATAAAGACGTCTTATATAATCATGCCATAGATGCAGTGAGCAAGGGAGAAACAACAATAGATTTGGAGTCAATTAATTACTATGTTAAGCCAAAATATACTTCAAAATCTAAAAAGGTACTTGCTACAAAGGATCTGCTTAATAAATATGTAGCTTCAAAGATTACCTATACTTTTGGAGATGTTAAAGAAATTTTAGATGGTTCTACAATAAATAAGTGGGTTACAGTTGATAAGAATAATGAAGTAACATTTAATGAAAAACAAGTTGAAATCTATATTGATAGACTTGCTATTAAATATAATACAGTTGCCAAGACGAGAGATTTTGTTACATCAAAAGGAAAGGAAATTAAAATTGGTGGTGGTAGCTATGGCTGGGCCATTAATAAGGGTAAAGAAGTAAAAGATTTAACTTCAATCATAATGGAAGGGAAATCTATAGAAAAACAGCCAGCATACTATCAAACCGCATTATCTCGTAGCAATGATGATATTGGAAATACCTATGTAGAAATAGATCTTTCCGGGCAACACTTATGGTTTTATAAAAATGGATCCCTTATAACACAGGGTGATGTTGTCACAGGTAATAATGGATCTGATAAGACTAGAACACCAGCAGGTGTTTATAAAATCGATTATAAAGACAGAAACGCAACACTTGTAGGTGAAAACTATGCATCTCCTGTAGAATATTGGTTGCCCTTTAATGGAGGAATAGGAATTCATGATGCAAGCTGGCGAACTAATTTTGGGGGAGAGTTGTATAAGACAGGTGGATCCCATGGTTGTGTAAATTCACCATACGAGGTAGCGAAAACAATATTTAATAATATAGAAGTAGGTACACCAGTTATTTGTTATTAATAAGGGTGGACTTTTTCATTGTCCACATTATTTATTTATTATACAGTAGAACCCACAACTATTTAATTAGTTGTGGGTTCTGTACAAGTTTCCTCAAGTGGGTTTGGAGGTAATTAAATTAACTATCTATTATCCTAATTTTAGAACAGTTCTCTTTCAACTCGTCTTTTTAACTTGTTTGATTAATAGCCATTTGTCAAAGAAAGTGTTCAGATATAGAAATGGCATCATAAATACAAATTGTCCAGCGATTATGCCAAGGGTTGCATAACCTAATCCCATATCATTACCTCCAAATGGAAGTATTTTATAAACCTTCATCCATATTAATCCCATGATAGTTCCAACAACAACTACAATTGTAAGTCTTATTAAAAATCTTGTTCCTGAACTTTTAATCTTATCTTCTCCAGGAAAATCGAAAAATTGGTGGTGCCATAAAAGGGCGGTAGTGACAATAGATAAAACCAATGAAGCAATTACAAGATCTACAGGTTGTCCGTTAAGAAGATTTAAAGGTTCAAGAACTACTCTCAAAATGCCTCTAATTGCTAATGCTCCTACCCAAGAAATAGAGATACCAATTAAACCTTTCCATGGTTGATTTTCTGTAAATAATTTATAAGGATACTGCTCTCCACCTATCGCAGGGAATAAAAAGAGGAATATAAAAATTTGGCAGAAGGCTAATACTGATGGCTAAGATCCCATAGGGGTAATAAGTGCAATTACTCCACCTAATTGAAATTTTAAGAAACTAGGAATAACCATTGCCATCCATACAATTATGGCAATAGCTGTTGTTGTCATCATAACAACAAATCCATCTAAGGGAGCAGCTATTCTACCTGCAAAAGGCTATTTCCCGAATAGTGATACAATTGGAATCTGACAAATAAGTACAGGCACTGCATAGAAGTTAACTGCAGCCCATCCTTCTGTAGCAAGTAATTTTGGTGCCGATTTTCCTTCAATCTATTCTTGGAAAATCAGCTTTTACTAGTGGCTTAGTACTTCTGCCAGGTGCATTAATGATGGCAGTTATGATGCTTGTATCTGGACGTTTATTTGATAGGTATGGTGTAAAGAAATTAGCTATAACTGGTATTATTCTCTTGGTTAATCTGCCGTTGTTAATACGGCAAAACAAGTAGCAGGGGCTATTGGGACTGCAATATTGATAACTGTAATGTCTAATGTATCTGTTTCTAATGCTCCCAATAAAGCTCTGGCTAAAACAAACATGGAACTTTATAAGTCAGGAGTTAAAACTATGCCACATCTGCCTTTGAATCTGTATACTGATGTTTCTTTTACATTACAAAGCGAGCTATTGGCTGTGCAATACAAGCTTCAACAAAGAAAGAAATAGCGAAGTTACGAGGCCATTTGTAAAAAAACATACGAATAGGCTCCATGCTTTTTTATCCTCCTTGTTTAATATTTGGTCAAAAAATAAAGCACGAGACTAATGTATAGTCTCGTGCTGATTAATTATACGCACCAAATATTCTTTATATATATCATACATTAAAATAGAAAAAAATCAAGAATGGAATTATTGACAAAAATATTACCTTTTAGCTTAGAAAGAGATGGAGCCAGCAGATATATTTATCTGCTGGCTCCATCTCTTTGGGGTTATATAAATTTAATTTAATTAAAGGGGGCTCTAATTAAAAAAATCAATTGCTTTCTATGTACTTATAATAACAATCATTTGTGTCATTGTAGTGACAAAACTAAAGATTAATTGTAAATTAAAGTAATGGACTTTGAATTTATTGTGATTGAAGATTATCTAAATTTTTAACACTAATTGACATGAATAGCAATCTGTATAAAGGTGTTTGGGAATTAATATAGAATTATAGTACATGTGAAGTTAAGTATCCAGAGAGGATTTTGAGGAAGATATATATGCAACATTGTACAAATATTTTGTAAAACAAGAGACGTATTGTAATATATAAAGTATATAGAGACATCACTATTTAGGGAGGGAATGTAGATGAAAACTAAACAAAAAATAACATTTATAATGATACTCGTTACCATTATAATCGTTACTATTTTCCTTCCATCAATTAAGTCATTCTACAATCAAGCGATGAATAGACAATTTATAGAGAATGTCGGGAATAAGGCACTTTCAGCAAATATTCACATTGTTCAACTTGAGTATAGAAATGTTGAAAACACCAGTTCCATAGCTGTTTCAGCTGGAGCTAGTGTAGTGATTATCCGCAAGGAAGGCAATAGGTACTTTGCACTAACTGCCAATCATGTGATTTCTGAATTGGATGATGTAGATAAAACTCAAATCGTTGTTATGGGATATGAGGACTTGGATTTTAAAGATACACTAAATATGGGGATAAAGTAGCATCTATGAGTAATCCAGATGGTAAAAGAAACATTATTACTGCAGGCAAGATGGGAGGTAAGAAATTTTGGACCTATGAAGATGAAGCAGGAAAAATAAAATATTCAATCATGAAACATTCAGCTGTAATATCTAGAGGAAGTAGCGGCAGTGCTTTACTTAATGAAGATTTGGAGATTGTGGGCATAAATTTAGGTGGTAATGAGAATTTAATGCACCAGTTTACTTCTGGGATAGCGATGCCAAATGATCAACTTCATGATTTTTTAGAAGAATCGGAAGATTAAATTTTGGTGTAAAGGTAGTACTATAATTTTGTGGGGTCTTTAACAAGTTCCACAAGCATTTTCATTCCTATTATAACTTATAATGTTTATATATAGTTTGGACAAATTTGAAGTAAAGGGGAAAGATAATGAAAATTACATTTCAAAACTGTGAGTTTAAAGAAATCAAAGAAAAGGTTAGTCAATATTATACGGAAAATCGCATTACTGTTGACTCTTTTTGGGAAGACCAAGTACTAGAGTCTAGTACTTATATAATCCTGGCAGGTGTCAAAATCATTGGATTCTTTGCCATTCATCACAAACAATTACTTACGCTTTTTAATGTTGATATAGAATATATCCATTATGCAGAAGAGTTGTTTAACAAGGCAAAACATTATGAAGAAGTTTTCGAAGCTTTCATTCCTACAGGAGATGAGTTATTTTTGAGTTTAGCCTTAGATGACTTCAGCAAGATAGAGAAACAAGCGTATTTTTCAGTGGATTCTCAAAGAGAGATTAAATCGTATGAAATCAATAAAGATTATATACTCACATTAGCAACGGTAGGAGATATAGATTTAATAAAGCAATATAGCGATAACTTTTTTGAAGAAGCCTTAATATACCATGTAGAGGTTAGACATATTTATATTGCAAGGCTTTTAGATGAAGTAGTGGGCTTTGGCATCATAAATTATGGCCGAGTAGTTCCACACTTTGCAAGTATTGGCATGTTTGTACGAGCAGAATACAGATGTCAGGGAATTGCTACTAACATCCTTCTTTCCTTAAAAAAGGTGGTACATGCGAAAGGACTTCAGCCTATTTCTGGTTGTTGGTACTATAATCATAACTCTAAAAAGTCTGCACAAAGTGCCGGCCTGTGCAGTAAAAGCAGATTACTACGAATTCACTTTTAGAGGACGGTAGAAATAATTTACATTTGTTGGTGTGTCGACACGACCCCGTTGTAAAATTTTTAAGCAGCGTCGTACTTATTCTTGATCCAATGAATTAAAACTCCCAGCATTGCTGAGGGTTGTTATTATGAAACTGATAGAAGGAAGTTCACTTAAGAACTTCTTTCTAATATATTTACATATTTAATTTTTAATTAAGTAGAGTATAGTAATTTATATTTGTAAAGAACTATTTTTAATTAATAATGAATATTGAATTGTGGAACCTAATCGAGACTAGAAATCGTATCAGCAAAGTAAATACGCTAGAAATACTAAATATGAACTTTATAATTATATTAGTATAAACTAAAGGAATCTGTGTCTACTATAAAATAGTGGAGCAGGTATATCCTGAAAAAACAGAAAAATCTAATGATAAAGTACATTCGGCTACTTTCACTATCAATATTTACATTTTTTTATCTAAATAATATATGACAAATGGTATCGGTATTAAAAGTATGAATATATATATATATGTGAATAACCCTATACTATTTATTGAATCAAAACCAGTAGAAAAAATTGCTATTCCATCGCAAACATTATTTATAAATCTTGTAATATAAATCGTTAGAAAAACTTCTTTCGTTCTATACTTAAATAGTGCCAAAAAGAATAAGACTCCAAAGGAAAAGTTTCTAATTGAGTAAAAATAAAAAATTGTATATAGCCCTGAACCATTTAAAGTAACATTAAGAGAAGTAGCTTTTTGCATTGGGTCAATAATACCCCATATCCCTGACACTAATGCAAAAAGTCCAAAAAAAGCTGTATATATAATAATAATTTTTGGCAATTTTATCTTTTTCATAATTATTATCCTTTTTATTTCTTGAATTTATGTACTTATAATAACAGTTTTTTGTGTTGTTGGAGTGGGAAACTAAAGATTAATTGTATATTAAAGAAACTGATTTTAAAAAAATTATTGTATTTGAAGCTTTGATAAATTTTCAACAATTATTGATAGCAATGTTAATCTATATAAAAGAATTTGAGAATTAATGTAGAATTATAATATATGAAAACTTAAGTAATTAGAGGTCTAAATTTAACTCCTTAGAAATTTTTAAATTATTCGTATAAATGTATAGTGTATCCTTATTCAATTCGGCTACATCAAAAGTGTGCCCTCTATAGTCTACTTTTAAGTCTACTTTACATATATGTTGCAATTCACTTTTACTTACCTGTGTTATATACAATCTGTCTTTATATAACTCAAAACCAACTTTCAATGATGCACTATCATAAGACTGTAAATGATAATTATTTATGTCTTTATAACTCATAGCATAGTATGTGCCATTGTTACTGTTTTAGTTTTATTATATACTTGCACTACTGTTTTAGAACTGAATATTTTAAAAAATGTGGAGGATTACGTACAGCTAAACTAGTTTTATGGATGACAGCAGAAGAAATAAAGAGCGAAATAGTTTATGTTAAGCGTAGAAAGATATGGAGCCAGCAGATATATTTATCTGCTGGCTCCATATCTTTGGTTTATTAAATCAGAGCGTTTGCGTATATTAAAGGGACTGTGTAAAGATAAATCTGTATATAATCATTTAATTGAGAAGTTTAATGCTCTTAAATTTGACTTAATGGATTACTGGTTTTATGAGTTTAGTGACCGTCTTTATATGTCACTTCTTGTTTTAGATTCTATCTATGGGAAGGATGAAGAATCAAGAGAAAATGCAAAGAATAAGTTTGGTTTAGAACATGAAATATTAACACTTTTAAGTATGGAACACGGTCTAGAAGATATTGAGTTCGCCAATGAGTATAGAAAAGAAGCAGAAATAGAATAAAACAAAGATAGTATACTGAAAAAGGTAAGTCCATTCTCCAATCTTTTAAAGTAATACTATAATAAATGCTACAACTATCATAATCCTACTACTATATTGAATATAATTAAATGAAAGTAGGGGATTAAATGTTATTAACCAAAGCAACATTAGTTTTATTAAATAAGCAAATATCTCATGAGCTCAATAACCATAATATTTATCGCAACATTCAAGCTTATTTTTCTGATTTAGATTTAGATGGATGGGCATCATTTTTTGGGGTGCAGGCTGAAGGTGAGTATGATCATTATAAACATATTATTAGTTACTTAGATGAGAAGAATGCTAAATATGAGATAAATGTATCTGCTTATGATAATTATCAATTCAAGGATATTAAAGAAATACTTGAAAAATACTATGCTACTGAGATATTAACTACAAAAAAGATTTATGCTGTTTTAGAGCAGGCAAAGGCAGATAATGATCAGGGTACAATAGGTTGGTTATATACTATGCCTGTGTCTGAAGGTGGGTTATCACTAATTCATGAACAAATTGAAGAGGAAGATTCAGCATTATGCTTACAATCTGAGTTTATGCAGGGAATTGGCAAGGATGATCAATTGAATCAACAATGGATTCGTACAGTAAATGAAAATTTAATTCGCAGGCAGGTCTAAGTAAAAAGTAAATGTATGGAATTTTTAATGGAAGCCAAATGGCTTCCATTTCTATTAGTTTATTAAAATCATCTATTACTTAACCATGATACCAACCTGTTTTTACATTTACACTAACAATGCTTTGTTGTCCAGACACATCTGTATAGACTTGATAGAATCCTGGACCAATAGCACCAGCTGGAAGTTTTTCATAAATTTTATACTGAATACTTTCTTTTGTACGGGCATATCCCTGCTTTACTATATCATTTTCAAATTTTTCTTTTATTCCTGGCGCCCAATTATATGGATTAGAAAATCTTAGCTCGTGTGTTTTGACCCATGCATAATTATTTTTATATTTGATTTTGGACCATCCATATTGCTGATAACCATACCAGTTGTCTTGATCCATACCGATAGGTACGCCACCATATACTTCCATTGCTGTGCCAGCTTTAATTGTCCCTAATGTTTTATACGGTGTGCCTGGTGAAGATTTTACGACAATGGATTGGGCTGCAGAGGCTTTGTCATAATTTGCTGATTGTTCAACTGTATTTTTGATATTTAAAGTTAATTTTACTTTGCTACTATATCCACTTACAGTTCCTTGATAAGTGTAAGTTCCAGCCTTACTTGTATCAACAGTTGAAGGATTCCATGTAACATCAACCTCTTGTGTACTGCCATCAGTCATTTTTGTTGTTACTTTTGCTGGTAATGAATACTTATCATTTTGCTTTATTTATAAATACACTTAGAGACGAATTAAATAAATAAGATGATAATGGGTTTTTATTTAAAGAATCTAAGTTTGAAAAAGAAGTAAACGCATTAGGCTATGGACATCATGTTGATCATGATGGTTGGATATATAAAGGTGAAAAAATCGAAGGATTTTATCAATGGAATTTCAAACGTAGTATAGATATAAAAAAAGTTATTCTAAATGCTAGAAATGATAGTGGAGAATCTGTTGAACTAGGTGTTTTCGTAGTATAATTAAAAATTTGTGTGATACAAGTAATCAAGAACGAGAAAATAAAAGCAATAAAAACAAAGAAAAAATTGATGAATATATTGTTGGAAACTATAAAAATGAAAATTTAAGTATTTCACTTATCGCTGATCATTTTGATATGCACCCTTGCTATATTTCTAGAGTATATAAAGTGCAAGCTGGAGAGAGTATCTTAGACTTTATAAAAGTGGGAGACTTTCCTTTTGAAATGTCGTTAAAATTATAAGGTAGAAGCCTTGGAGGTACGAGAATTCTAAACTTTTTTTTATATTCTATTGAATTGTCCATGTACATATGATATTGTCGCTAGAAATTTGGATAGTTTTAGTTTAAATTGAAATTACGGCAAAGAACTGAAACTAAAAAAGAAAGGAGCGAATAAAGTGCAAACAGATATTAGCCAAAAATTACAAAAGAGAAGCTTTTTAAAAGAAGTAAAGAAAGATTTTAAGCTTAATAAGGGTCTTTACCTTTTAATAGTACCAGTAGTGATATTTTACTTAGTATTTCATTACAAACCAATGTATGGAGCTATCATAGTATTTAAGGATTTTCAACCTGCAAACGGAATATGGGGTAGCGATTGGGTAGGATTACAGAATTTTAAGGATTTTTTTCAAAGCTATTATTTTTGGAGAGTTTTAAAGAACACCATAGTAATAAGCTTATCTACCTTAGTCTTTGGATTTCCAGCACCTATTATTATTTTAGCATAATTCATGAATGAATTAAGGAATAAGTATTTCAGTAGAACGGTACAAACTAATTCACATTTTATGAATATTGTGTAAATGTTCTTGAGTTTACTTTAAATATTGTTCTGGATTTAATGATATTTCTTTTACATCTGAAAAGAACAATGAACAATGGTATCCATCAGCAACTGCATGATGAACCTGAATAGTTACTGGCATAATAATTTTATTACCTTCTTCAAAAAACTTCCCCCATGTTACCATTGGAAACAGAAAAGGACTATTTCCTTCATTGTTTACATTAAAAGATGTGTAATTAAACCAAGGCAGACATGAAACGATAAAAAAATTATTTTGAAACTTTGTAGTAAAATTAGTCTCCTGTTTATAACTGTTTAAAGCATTTTCCATATCTTCATAAAAATTTAAAAATTCATTATTAAATGACGTATACAAATCACTCATTACTTTATTCTTATCATTTAATACAGAATAACTTGGACCAATTTCATCAAAGAATCCTAATTTACCTTCTTCATCAAATGCCATTTTAAATTCTTGATAATTATTTATAACTTTTGAAACAACCCATGTAAAAGTTGGATAAAATCTCAACTTGTTAGTTTTTATGTAATTATAAAGATTTGTAATATCAATATTAACAGTTATACTGTATGTACATTTTGCATTATTAAAAAAATGATTAAAACACTCCTTCCTATCCCAAGTATTCATATTAATTATATTAAACCCCATAATTTATTCTCTCCTTGTATTTAAGTTTTATATTCGTATTTTTCTTTCTATCCCTCAAAATTACTAACTTTGTTATTTTACAATTTTTACTTCACAATTAATTACTATTGTTTCTGTATTTAATTATACAACGTAGTAATTTGATTATTCAAATATTTAACATAATTAAATATAAATTGCTTCCCTAATTTTAAAATCTTTTAACTTTGTATCAGAATGAGATGTATGCGACTGGACTAATAAATGTTTGGTTTTTACAGTATCCTTCTCTGTATTAAAAAACTGTAACCATTTAAACCAGTACATGTTTATCAATACCTATTTTCAGAATAAAATCTGTGTTAAGCAATACAAAGTTTATAGAGTTTATCTTGTTATTTCGTAAGCGTAAAATAGCCCATTATCCCAAATTCAGGATAATGAGCTATTTTACGCTTACGGTCTCCTCTATATTTATTTCTTACATGGATAGGTCTCACACGTATTGCGAACCACCATAAGGTTGTTACTCTTTGTTCTATATTTTTTAAGATTCCATTTAAAATGGATGAAAGATGTTATAACAATGGCAAAATAGTGTGTACCCATAGTAAGCTAAACGGCATTACCAAAACCATTGCTGGTATCATATCCGCAATCGGGAATTCCTTTAATCTGACCATTCTAAATCCCGTTGCAAGCATCAGGAATCCACCGCATGCTTTAAAGTCAGCAATCATACTTGGTGTTGTCAGTGGGAAAATAAATTTTGCTCCCAAAAATAACAAGAAGAAAATAATAAACTGAGGAACTGCCACAAAAGATACAACCAAACCAAGATTGCACGCAAAAATAGCAGCTGTAAAGAAGTCCAATATAGACTTTGAAATCAATATTGTACTATCTCCTGTCATACCTGCAGTAAGAGAACCATAGATACCAGTTCCACTTGCACAAAATAACACAATTATTGTTACGAGTGTTGATAAAAATTCTTCATGGGACAAATCAGATTTCTGATTCTTAAATAATTTTGCAATAGGTTTCTCCATCTGCATTGCACCTATGTTAATCCATTTTCCTAAATGTAGAGCAAGTCCTAGTCCTGTTCCAAGCACAACTGCAAAAATAACAGCTGGCATGTATTTCATAAGTCCAATAGAAATGTCTAAGCAAACTCTAAGGTTATTCTCAGATAAAATTAAGCTTAATATTCTATAATCTAATTATTGAGAAAATACATAAAAGGATGTGTAATAATGATAAAACCAAAAAGAATGTTAAGCGTAGCAACAATGATTTTAATTACAACTATGTCTATAACTATGATTACTGGATGTCAGAACAAAACAACTACTGTTCCCACAACAACTACTACAACTGAAAAAACAGGAACAGCTAATGCGGACCAAATGAAAACTAATAATGAAAATGTAGTTAAAGAGTTAATTACAGCTGGGACAATAACAAAAGATCAAGGAGATAAAATACTTGCAAAACTAACTGGTGGTATGAAAGCTGGTATGGATAATGGTGGACCACTAGCTTCTCTTGTTACTGATAAAACTATAACTCAAGAACAAGCTGATGCTGTAATGGCTAAATTATTTGGGGGAATGAAAGGAGGAAATGGTGGAGGTATGAGTAGTTTAGATACATCTGCCATAAAAACAAAATATTTAGATGTAGCCTATGCCAGTAAATCTTCAACAGAGAAACTAGATATTTATCTACCAAACAGCGGAACAGGTCCATTCCCAGTTATAGTTGCAATTCACGGTGGAGCTTTTAAAAGTGGGGATAAGGCAAGTGGCGAAACAGCTCCAATGCTTGCAGCATTAGAAAGAGGCTACGCAGTTGTAGCTGTAAATTATAGGTTAAGTGAAGAAGCTCAATTTCCAGCACAGATAAACGATATAAAAGCAGCTATACGTTTTGTAAAAGCAAATGCAAGTAAATATAATTTAAATGAAAGTAAAATAGCAACTTGGGGTGGCTCTGCTGGAGGAAGTCTTTCATCATTAGCTGGTACTTCAGGAGGAGTTGAGACTTTAGAGGGTGCAGAACTTGGGAATTCAGATAAGTCTAGTAATGTGCAAGCTGTTGTAGATTGGTTTGGACCAATTTATTTTTCAACTATGGATGCTGAATTTGCAAAGCTTGGTGTAACTCCAGCCATGGGAACTACAAGTTCAGCAACCTCTCCTGAATCTTCATATATAGGTAAGACTATAGGTACTGCTGAAGCTGAAGAATTGGTTAAAAAAGCAAGTCCCCAGACTTATATTAGTAATGATGATCCAGCGTTCTTTATTCAGCATGGTACTGTAGATAAAAATATTCCCATTACTCAATCAGAAAATTTTGCATCAAAGCTTAAAGCCGTAATTGGAGACAGTAAAGTTACTTTTGAAAAAATAGTAGGTGCAAGCCACGGTGGAGCACAATTTGAAACTACTGAAAATGTTAATAAAGTTTTAGATTTTCTTGATAAGTATCTTAAATAACTATACATTCCTGTCTCAAAATAGAAGTTAGATTCTTTTTTGAGACAGCTTTTTTTTTAGATATTTCTTAGGCTTTTAAAATTAAAAATATTTTATTTTATTGCTTTGACATACGGTATTGTGGTTTAATAACTATAATAAATATATATTTCAAATAATAATTAAAACTATAAGGAGATTTTTATGAGCTCAATAAATAAAAAACAAATCAATATTCTCGTAGTCGATGATGAAGAAAGTATTGTTACATTTATTAAAATGGGCCTAGAGGGTGAAGGCTATTCTGTTCATGTGGCTTTTGATGGTGAGGAGGCTATTTCTATTGCTAAAGAGATAAATCCTCATGTGATTATTCTAGATATAATGCTTCCAGGAATCAATGGCTATGATGTTTGTTCAGAAATAAAAAAATATATTACTACCTCAATAATTATGTTAACAGCAAAAGAAGATATAGATCATCGTGTAAAAGGGCTGAATTTAGGTGCTGATGACTACATGGTTAAGCCATTTAGCTTCAAGGAACTACTAGCACGTATTAATGCTAGATTACGAAATAACTTTCCGGAGCTTCTAGATATAATTCAATTAGGAGATTTTATTATAGATGACGGTGCTCATGAGATTTCTTTTAAAACAAAATCATTGCAATTATCACCCACAGAATATAATCTACTTAAATTTTTACTTATAAATAATAAAATGGTATTGAGTAAGTCTATAATTCTTGAAAAAGTATGGAACTTTGATTTTAATGGCCAAGATAATATTGTAGAAGTATATATAAGATACCTTAGAGATAAACTTTGTGATAATGACCATTCTATCATTCGTACTGTAAGAGGAGTTGGCTACAAGGTGGTTATATAATGAAAAAAATTAAGACAAATAGTTTAAAATATAAAATTCTATCTAGATTCTTCATAATATTAATTTTATTGCTAGTAATAATAGAAATATCTCAGTATTTCACTATGAAGAAATATTTATATAGCAGTAAAGAACAACTTTTACAATCACGTTTGCATAATTTAAGTACTGATGAGTTGCTAGGTGCTGAAACACCTGAATCAGTATCTCAAAATGCAGCTTACTTTATTTCTAAGGTAATTGATGAGAGTATGAGTGTATCTATTATTGATGCTACTGGTAATATTATAACTAAATCTAATACAACAAATAAGGATTTAAGACCTAGTACAGACAAAGAAATAGATATTTTGGACAAATCTTACTATTTACCACCGGGCAATAATCTTCACAAAATTAATAAAGTTATCATTCCTGTACCAAAAATGTCGGATTATGATTATAAAAAAATAATGTATCTTGATGGAATATTAGAAGGAAACTATAGAATTTTAAAAGATGAAAATAAGGATTGGCAAATAGTTGTATGGAGCAAGATAGGAAATCTAAAATCTCCTTCAGGATTAATCCAGGTTAGCACAACCATAACTGATGTTAATGCCATACTTTACCGTCAGATTTATGTATATATAGGAATTTCTATCTTAATAGTATTTATCGGTGGTGTGCTTGGAATATTGACAGTTAACCGTACCCTAAGACCGCTTTATAATATGACATCTACGGTAGAACAGATTAATGTAGATGTCCTAGATACTAGGTTGCCCGTAAATACTGAACAGATAGAAGTAGATAAATTATCAACTGCATTTAATAATATGATTGAAAGAATAGAAATTTCTTTTCAAACGGAACACTATATAAGAGAGAAAATGCGTCAATTCGTATCTGATGCTTCTCATGAACTTAGAACGCCACTTACTTCTATTCATGGTTTTGTAGAAGTTTTATTGAGAGGGGCTGCTAAGGATGAAAAAAAACTTGGACTAGGTTTAAATACTATATTATCTGAGAGCGAACGTCTAACTAAATTAGTAAATGATCTTTTATTTCTAACAAAATCGGATCAGCAAGTGCCTATAGAAATGAATACAACTAATCTTAAAGATATTGTTAAAGAAATCTATCCTCAACTTCAAATGATGGCAGAGAAACGAAAAATTGAATTAGATTTAAATTATAATGCATTAATATATGTAAATGCTAATCAAATAAAGCAAGTTATTTTCAATTTGGTCCAAAATGCCGTACAACATACGGATGAAAAATATGGAGTTATAAATATTGCAATAGAATCTTCAGAAAAATCCTTAGCTAACTGCGTAACCCTTAAAATTACTGATAATGGAACTGGTATTCCTAAAGAACATCTTAACAATATATTTGACAGGTTTTTTAGAAGTGAATCTCATAGGTCTCGCAAGCATGGTGGTTATGGATTAGGACTTTCTATTGTAAAATCAATAGTAGAGGCTCATAATGGTAGAATTGAAGTAAAGAGTGACCTTAAGCAAGGAACTACATTTTTAATACATTTAGAGAAAAAATAAAGAAAATAAAGGCGCCACCCACATGGCAAGTGGCATCTTTAATAAATCCAAACATAAATTGATTACTATGTTACCAATTTATGTATTTTGCCAGATTTATCATCCAGGTAGACAGTCGACAAAACTAGTAATTTTCATGTTGTCCTTGCATATTCGGATAATTCTACTGTTAGGCAAGTTATCTCTTAAATCTTTAGCTATTTTTAGTGAATTGCCTGTTCCACTAAAATAATATATTGTTGTACTCATTAAATCATCTCCTGATAAATAAATTCATTATTATACTAGCATATAGATAATTCATTTACACTTTTGATCTAATTAAACATATTTTATAGAGTTATCTAAAGAATATGCTTTTTTTATTTCTAATTGACAAATAAAAGATAGATGCTATAATTAATTTTATCAATGTATAGTATATATATAAGAATTGTAAGGATTGAATATTTTTAGGGAGATTAAAATAAAATTATCAAAAAGTTGTGAAAGCTATATATAAAGAAATACAACCACAGACTAAGGAAGTAGAAAACGGTAACTTCGTAACATGTCGTTTATACTAAATAAATACTAACACTAGGAGGAGTTATAAATTATGAATTATTTAAGAGAGTATGGAATTGCATTTATTACGTTTATTACAATTGATTTATTTTGGTTGGGCATATTTGCTAAAAATATTTACAAAAAGCATCTCGGTTTTATAATGAGCAGCAATCCAAATTGGCTAGCGGCAATAGGTTTTTATTTATTATATATAGTTGGAATTCTATTTTTCGTTGTGAATCCAGCCATTGAAAAGGGAAGTTGGAAATATGCCTTGTTTGCTGGAATATTTTTTGGATTTATAACTTATGCTACTTATGATTTAACTAATTTAGCTACACTAGCAAACTGGCCAATTAAAATAACGATTATTGACCTAATTTGGGGTAGTACCATTTGTGGAACAGTGTCGTGGGTTACTTATACTGTTATAACAAAAATGAAGTGGATGTTATAGACTAGCACATATGTGTATAAGTACAAACCAATTTTAAAAAAATCTACAAAAAAAATTTATATGAAGGACATGCATAAGGAAACCTATGTATTCCTTCATTTTTTTCATTTAAAAGCCTTGTTTTCGAACAATATATATAGAAATATATAATAAAATAGGACTACTAGTAAAATTTAAAAAAACAAGTAGAACTCGTCATTTTACCACAAGATTTTATCAGTGGGCGGAAGATGAAGGAGTAAAAGTAACTTGTAATGGAGTGGCTTGAAATTTCCAAGGTTTCCTCGTGCGGTGGCTTGGTTTGCCATTTTTTTTTGATTTTAAGCAGATAGCAGGTACCATAGCAATGGGATAAAGACATTCCCCTAACTCAATTCCTCTACTAGTAGTTTTATATTTCTAAATTCTGATGGTCCATTCCATACATTTAATCCGAATTTTCCTATTTTATAATAATCTTGTTGTATATTATCACACACTAATATACCGTTTATCCACAAGCTGATACGATTTCCTTGTAATTTCACTTTTAACTTATATATATTGTACTGTGCTTCATCAACATTACCCTTTGCAAGTTCAACATCTGTAATAGCACCATTTTCATCTGGCACCCGTGCAACTAATTCCCACGCACCCCATTTTCCTACCTTAGCAATAATGCCTCCTTCTTTAAAGAAATCATCGCTTTGAGAAAATAATACTATACCTGCAACATCACCATTCGCGGGATTTTGGTTGTGCCAATCACCTAAAATCTTAGAATCGATTTCTAAAGTATATGAGCTTTTATTAATATCTATATTTTGATCTGATATTGCAAAACCATTTTGCTGCTTACCAGCATTTACTACATAACTGTCATTAGCAACATATATATTTCCTGGTGTCTGATCAAAAGTTAAAGCTGATCCTTCAATACTTGTAGCATTATTTGATGTAGTACTCTTAAGAGTTACATTTTTAAATTCTGTTGTTCCGCCAAATACATTTAATCCAAATCGTCCTGTTTTATAATAATCTTGATTTGTATCACATACTAATTCACCATTAATCCAATAACTAATATGTTTTTCCTTTAATTCCACTTTTAAATTGTACTTATTATCTTTTGTTTTTGGAACTATGCCCTCAACAAGATCCTTAACTTTTGGATTACCATTATCATCAAACTCTCCTGTAAACACGAATACTCTATAATTACCATATTTATTAACATTAACTATAATAGATCCTTTTTTAGGGTCCTCATTTTGTGATAATAATACAAGTCCAGCAGTATTACCTGTATCTAAAAGATTAACTTCGGTCATTAAAGTATATGTTAATTCTTTATCGGCATTTGTTTGTTCTGCTACTGCGAATGCATCACCTTCATTGTTTCCCACATAAGAACCATTCTTGACATACCAAGAGCCACTAGTGCTAAAATTAGTTAACTCTTTAATAATATCACTTGTATCCTTACCATAAACATTTAAATCAGCTGTTTTTTGGGCCTTTGCATCTTTGGAAGTAGCAGTTAGTGTTGTATTTCCTACTTTTTTTGTTATAAATGTAGTTTTTGCATCATCTTGACTTACAATTTCTAAAACCTGGGGATCTGAAAATTTCCATGTAACACCTTGAGCTGCTTTTGAAGGAAGCGTAGTTGTATAAATAGAAAATTCATCGCCTACAATTTTTTCTAGCTTTTCTTCACTTAATGATACTAAAACAGAATCTTTCCCCTTAATATCATTGTTCCAAATACCACTCAATGGGTAATATTTAATTGTAGCTTTTGTTTCTCCTCCAAGTGAGTATAATTCAATTCCTTCACTTGAACGATTAGGGAAAATTTGAACTGCACCACATATCTCTCCGTTATTTCCATATAATTCTACAGATGATGAATCTACGAAAATATGCAATTGAATTTTACCATCTTGTGTTTTATTTATATTACTACTATATGCCTGTAAAAAAGCACTTGAATTACTTGGTGATTTTCCTGATTTTGAACGATCAATAGTTATCTTATCACTTTCAGTATTATACTTAACTATTGTTTCTTGACCTGCACCAACACGTAATTTAAATCCAACTTCTGTTGTATTTTCATCTGGCTTAAACTCTGCAATAATTTCATATTGGTCTCCTAATAAATCACTCATAATATTAGGCTGATCTGGAGATATTGTAACATTTTTAAAATTTGTAACACCTTTACGTAGTTTTTCATATTCTTTTATTGGTTGTTGAGTTAAACGGATTCCTTCATTTGTATTAACTAATTTTAATTCGCTTTGTAAAGTAAATTGTCCATTAAATGTTTTTGTTATTGGAGCGATATTATTACAGTAATCCCAATTATTCATCCAATTAATCATAATTCTTCTTCCATCAGGTGTGCCATTTTCATCTGTGCCATAATAAGTCTGAGCTGCATATGAATCTTTAGCAAAATTCATAACAAAACGCTCATCACTATCAGGAACAAATTTCCATACACCATCTACCTCTTTAAAATCACCAACACGATAATATCTTCCACCTTCACTTAATACCCATTTATTTTCTCCGATATCACCTACTTCTAATTTAAAAAGATCTGGGCATTCTGTTTGAATTTCTGGTTGCATTCCCTCTGGTTTCCAATTCTTTAAATCAGTTGATGAGAAGAATCTTAGCGGTCCCCCTGCTACTACCATCATCCACTTTCCTGATTCTTTATGATAGAATACTTTAGGATCCCTAAATGCTCCATTATTTAATGGATCATTTTCTGTTGAAATAACAGGATTACCTTCATATTTAGTCCATGTTCTTCCATTATCTTTACTGTATGCGATACTTTGTTTTTGTTTTTCTGTACCCTTATCATTTAGATAATCTTGAGTATAGATTGCAACTAATCCGCCACCTTTAATTCCATCAAAGAAACCACTAGTATTATCTTTATCTACAACTGCTGATCCTGAGTAAATTGTTCCGCCTTTATCTGGATACAAAGCAATTGGTAGTTCTTTCCAATTAATTAGGTCTTTACTAACTGCATGTCCCCAATGCATTGGTCCCCATACAGCATTATCTGGATTATATTGATAGAATAAGTGATATTCTCCTTTAAAATAAACCATTCCGTTTGGGTCATTTGCCCATGCCTTTGCAGGAGAATAGTGATACTGTTCACGATAATTTTCTAAATAATCGGTTGTAATACCCTTATTCCTATTACTACTTAAACTGTATTGTTGACCTAATGACGCATATGAAATATTTGATGCTGATGATTTTACCTCTGCTGATGCTCTCATTAAAGTAATACTTATTGTTGTCATAAGCGTAAGTACAATTAATTTTACTGTTTTTTTCTTGTTCATTTTATATCCCCCTCCAAATTAGTATGCAAAAACTCAATTGTATAAACAATTGATAACCCAAGCCAATAATTTTCCAAAAGCCACTATTAATTTATCCATTAGCTTAAATATAAATAATGTCTGTCTTGTGATAACGTTTTCAATTAACCCAATTAGACAATGCTATAAATATATTATAAGCTTATTTATAGCATTTTTAACCTATATTTTGTAATTATAACCATTACAATTATCATTGAAATTATTACAATTGTAATAATTGTGAAAAATGTCATAACAGAGTTCTGTGTTTTGCTAAAAAAGTAATGTTAAAACTATCATAAGTAACATCATTTGTGCGAAATTTATAGAAATAGGTAGTTATTTGTTGATGTAAAGGAGATAACCTGATTTGGGATATTTGACAGATATTCATTATTTATGTTAAATTTATGTCAAGCGGATATCATATTATAATGTTTGCTGTAATATTGTACTTTAAGCATTGAAATCAATCTTGTAAAGACAGTTGTAAATGGCCATTTGCAGATATGTAACTCGGACATATAAATTTTGTCGAGTGTGGGATCGATACCACAAAACTTTACGAAATATATAAATCACATAGCTTTAAAAAAATAAATATTAGGTGGTTAATTAATGATTAAATTGAAAATTGGTAACTTTATTTTGAGCGCTTCTCTTATTGGAATAGTACTTGTAGGAAGTCAAACTGTGGCTTTTGCGAAAAATGTTAGTGTGGACTACAAAGAAACTTATGATACTTCCCATATGACTCGTTCTGACATGTTGAAAATACCTGGACAACAAGACAATGCACAATTTAAGGTTCCTCAATTCGATATATCAACAATAAAAGATATTGCTTCTGCAAAGGGTAAAGATAAGGCGGGCAACGCCATTGATTTAGATGTATGGGATAGCTGGCCACTGCAAAACGCTGATGGAACAGTTGCAAATTACCATGGCTACAATATTAATTTTGCTTTAGCAGGAGACCCTAAAGATCCAAGTGATACGTTTGTTCATATGTTTTATCAAAAAATTGGTGACACATCCATTGATAGTTGGAAAAGTGCAGGGAGAGTATTTAAGGATACTGATAAAGATGTTCCAAATGATCCTTTTCTAAAAGATCAAAAGGAAGAGTGGTCAGGTTCTGCAACTTTAACTTCTAAAGGAGAAGTTCGCTTATTTTATACTGATAGACAGTCACCAAATGCACCCACTTATGGTAAACAAGTTTTAACAACGGCTCAAGTCAATTTATCACAGCCAACTGCGGATACATTGAAAGTTGATGGTGTAGAAGATCAAAAATCTATCTTTGACGGTGCAGATGGTAAAATTTATCAGAATGTTTTACAAAGTGTTGGAGTAGATAAGGACAACCATACGTTTAGAGATCCTCACTATGTTGAAGAAAACGGTCATAAATACCTTGTTTTTGAAGCTAATACTGGAACAAAAGACGGTTACCAAGGAGATAAATCTTTATATAATCAGGCTTACTATGGTTCAAGTAATGCATTTTTCCAAACTGAAAAAAATATATTATTGCAAAGCCCTAAAAAAGATTATGCTTCTGTAGCCAATGGTGCGCTAGGTATAATTGAAATAAATGATGATTATACTCTAAAAAAAGTAATGAAACCATTGATTACATCTAATACAATAACAGATGAAATTGAACGAGCTAATGTATTTAAAATGAATGGTAAATGGTACTTGTTCACAGATTCTAGAGGATCTAAAATGACTATTGATGGAATAGGCGATAAAGATGTATATATGTTAGGATTTGTAGCTGATTCATTAACAGGACCATACAAACCATTAAATAAAACCGGCCTTGTATTAAGCATGGATCAAGACCCTATGGATCCAACGTTCACCTACTCTCACTTTGCTGTTCCACAAGCGAAAGGTAATAATGTTGTCATTACAAGTTATATGACGAACAGAGGTTTCTTTGCAGACAAAAAATCTACCTTTGCTCCAAGCTTTTTAATGAACATCAAAGGATCAAAAACTTCTGTTGTACCAAATAGCACCCTTGATCAAGGACAATTGACAACTAATAAATAATGGACAGGAAAAATAAGTTAGTGATTAAAAAGTAAAACACAGTTATGAATAATATAATTGTCAGTTTGATTAGAAATCCAGTATAATTTTAAACTATACTGGATTTTTTTATTTCAAAATAAAGTTTAAAAAATATGCTCGTATCAAGAAATCAAATATTTTTTTTAAAAGGAGAGATAAGCAGGATGAAAAAAAGAACAGTTTCTATGGTTTTTATAATATTGATAGGCTTAATGTTATCAGGATGTGGAAGCGTTAATCAAGGTGGATTATCAATATTTCCAAAATCAAAACAAGGCTGGATAGGAGATCCTATGCCTTTTTTCGATGGTAAGAACTTTCAAGTGTTTTATTTGGAAGACCTTAGAAATGGTGATGAGGGATATCATCCATGGAGCTTATTTACAACAAATGACTTCTATAGCTATAAAAACGTAAACGCTGTTATCCCATATTCTCAAAATACATCTGATCAAGATATTGCATTGGGTACCGGTTCTGTAATAAAAGATAAGGACGGGTTATATCATGCTTTTTACACAGGACATAATCCAACGAAAGTACCGAAAGAAGCAATTATGAGTGCTACAAGCAATGACCTTAAAAATTGGACTAAAATACCAGCAAACACATTTTTTCCTTCAGAGCAGTATTCTGCTGATGATTTCAGAGATCCGTATGTTATTTATAATGAGGATTATAAACAATATTGGATGCTTATAACAACTAGACAAAATAATAAGGGTGTAATAGCATTATATACATCACCGGATCTGAAAAAATGGGCTGATGAAGGAATATTATTTACTAATGATATGGGAAATGATTCAAATATGGAATGTCCTACCTTAATTAAATATGGTAAATATTGGTATTTAACTTTCTCAGATCAATCTGCACAACGTGTTGTTCATTACAGAATAGCAAAGGATTCGAAGGGTCCATTTAATAAACCAAAACTAGATTATTTTGATGGTAACGGTTTTTATGCTGGAAGGCTTGAAAAGGATTCTAAGAATCTTTATATGTTTGGGTGGACACCAACAAAGGTAAATTATGATGATGCTGAGAAATATGACTGGGCAGGAAATTTAGTAGTACACCAGATTAAGCAGCAAGAAAATGGTGAACTTTATCCTTCTCCTATTGAAAAAATTGTAAAAAAGTTTAATCACTCAATTAAGCTTGATGCACTTGCTCAAACTCAAACAGTGAAATATTCAAAGCATGACTATTCTTTTTCAGGAGAACATTATGAGGTAGTAACTTTCCCTAAAATTGAAGGAATAAATAAAATTACAGGAAAAATAAAGATTAAATCTAAAACCAGTAGATTTGGGTTTATGTTCAATGTTGGGAAAGATGGTATTTCTCCTCTGAATATTGTTATTAATAATGAAACAAAGCAGCTCGAATTCTATAATGTTGCGACTGATAAAATTTTAAGTTCAGATCCTCAATCAGTAATCCCACTGGAATTTAAAGAAAATGATACTTTGGATTTTACATTGATAACAGAGGATTCAGTTTCTGTTTTATATGTAAATAATAAAGCCGCGTTAAGTTCACGGGGGTTTACTATGAATAATAATAAATGGGGAATATTTTCAATAGATAGTAATGTTGAATTTAGAGATTTGAAGCTAATAAACATGCCTAATTGGAATTAAACACCTTATTGACAGTTGCACTGTCTACAATTTGAATAAATTTTTTAACTTTGTCATTTTCATCAAACTCATATAGATGACAAAAATCAGCAATAAAGGATTTTCCGGTTAATTTATAGGTTCCGCTATATTTTCCATAGACGATAACAATGTTTTCATTAAATGTATATATATCGTCTTTAGCAGAATAAGCTTCCCATTCTGTTACTGTCAATTTTACATTATTTTGTTTTGTTTCAATTGTTTTAATCATAAAATTCTATCTCCTTTATACTAAAGTGTTTTTTAAATATTATGTGTTTAATCTTGATTATTCATGATCTCAAATTCTAGGCCATTTTTAAAAATAACTATAGAATTTGAGTTTATTTATTTGGTCAATGATCCAATGTTTTTTTCAATACGGGTTTTAACTTCCTCAAAGGGTAAATAACCAGAGGATACCAAGGTTGATTTTGCATTATTGACCAAAATTAAACTTGGATATGAGCTTACATCTAACTCGCTTGCAAAGTTAAATTGCTTAAAAGTCAAATCAATTAATTTCTTTGAAGAAAATTCTTTTTTGAAGCTATCACTATCAATTCCGAAATCTTCAGCTATTTTAGAATAAACCTCTACATCATTCATATTTTTACCATTAATAAAAAATATAATCAAGGAGAGTTTAAACCAGATTATATAGGAATGAAAGTAGATAAAAATAGCTTTAGGAATATTGGCTATGGGTTTGGGATAGTTGCTATAATGTTTATTTTGAGTTATTGTGCAATGTATACTTTTGGTATTATAACTTTTAAGGGTTATGGATTCGCTGGTCAATCACCAATAAACACTATTGGGACAATACTTCTAATACTTTGTACTACAGCTTTTCCTGGATTTTGTGAAGAAATAGTATATAGAGGGGTTATACAAAATTATTTAATGAAAAAGATGAGTACTCCATTAGCGTTGTTAATAGGTGCCATATGTTTTTCAATAACACATATTGGAAGATACCAGGATTTGATGTCATTATTGTGTATAGTTGTAATAGGGAGTGTTTTTGGATATATATTTGTAAAAACTAAATCTTTATACCTATCTATTGGATTACACTTTGCTTGGAATTTTTTCAGCTCACTTTTCGGTATTGGAAAATCAATGTTTAATACAAACTTTATTTTAGTGTTTGAAAGCTCTAAAACTAGTGATTTTTTTGCAAATCTAATAATAGCAATCACATTTAGCATATTATTTTTTGTTGTGGCATTTAAGTATAAAATGGATGAATCAAAAGGGAATTATAATTTGATAAATAAATCATAAATGGAGCCAGCGGATAAATTTATCTGCTGGCTCCATTTCTTTGGGTTTATATAAATTTATATTTAATTAAAGGGGGACTCTAATTAAAAAAAATCAATTACTTTCTATGTACTTATAATAACAATTCTTTGTGTCATTGTAGTGACAAAACTAAAGACTAATTGTAAATTTTCAACACTTATTGACAGGAGTGGTAATCTATGCTAGTACCTAGTACCTAGTACCTAGCACCTTAATAAATATTTTGAATATAACATATGGTATTGACTTGTTATGTTAAATTTATTGTAACATTCTTAATTAAGGTATTAGAATATTATTTGATTTAAAAATGCTAGACTATTATAGCTATAATAGTCTTTAGTGCACCAATTCTGCTTTTACTACAAACCTCTCAGGTGCGTCTCCTATATAGGAGAAAGGGTAACAAGTTACAAGCGTAAGTGTAGATTTTTTATCTTTTTCACTTATATATTTGTCATCCGGTTTTACTATTTTTGTTTCGTATATCGTATAAGAAAATGTACCTGTATAAGTTTCAATTACAATCATATCGGACAAAGCTACTTTCTTCAATCCACTAAATACTCCATCTCGATGTCCAAAAATAATGCAATTACCCTCTATACCTGGTAATGAGGATGAGAGATAATGTCCTGAACCTTTTAAAAGATCCTTTTCATCAGTTCCCTGAATAATAGGAATTTCTTCCTTAGTATTCTTAATAAGAATCTTACCCATTATTTCACCATTTTTTATATCTTTATTGAATATAGACTGTTTAATTATTTTAATTTGTGTGTTGTTTCCACTTTTTATTTTAGCTGATTCTTGAGAATTATTCTGAACATCTACAACATGGGTTTTATTATAATTCCATGTATTTAAAGATTGTTTATATGTTGATTTTGCTGAATATATTTTGTATGAGGCATAAACTATAAGTGAAATTGAACTTATACATAAAAATATAGAAGTTATTTTTACTAATGATGATTTTTTCAATGTATTGCCCTCCTATAAAAATATTAATAAAAAGAGTCCGTTAGTTATACTATCGGACTCTTTTGTAATCACTTACTTTACTTTTTTTCTTTTGCTGTCATAAATCCACAACCCTAGGCCAAACATAAATGTCATTAACCCTATAATAATATAATTATAGTATGGCGTAGCTGTCTTTGGCATACTCTGTGTTGATATCGTTGTTGGTGTTGATATTGCCGCTGGTGCTGCTACTGGGTCTGATATCGTTGTTGGTGTTGATATTGGTGTTGGCGCTGCTACTGGGTCTAATATTGTTACTGGAGTTGGTGCTACAGGAGTGGTTTCTACACTGTTGGAAACCTTACTATCTCCTATTTCATTGGTTGCCTTAACATCAAATGTGTATCTTGTTCCATTTGTTAATTCTTTTACTATTACTGATGTTGCTGTTGAATGTGTATCCACGGTTTTAATTAAAGTCTTCCCTGAATATACATCTATTTTATAATCTGTTATTTTACTTCCACCATTATTTTTAGGTGCTGTGAAATTTACTGTTGCTTGTCCATTTCCTGCTACTGCGTTTGTTGCGACTGGTGCATCTGGCACTGTGGCCACTGCTACAGGTATTGTTTCTACTCTGTTTGATATTTTACTATCGCCTACTTCATTGGTTGCCTTAACATCAAATGTGTAGGTTGTTCCATTTGTTAATTCTTTTACTATTACTGATGTTGCTGTTGAATGTGTATCCATGGTTTTAATTAAAGTCACCCCTGAATATACATCTATTTTATAATCTGTTATTTCACTTCCACCATTATTTTTAGGTGCTGTGAAATTTACTGTTGCTTGTCCATTTCCTGCTACTGCGCTTGTTGCGACTGGTGCATCTGGCACTGTGGCCACTGCTACAGGTATTGTTTCTACTCTGTTTGATATTTTACTATCGCCTACTTCATTGGTTGCCTTAACATCAAATGTGTAGGTTGTTCCATTTGTTAATTCTTTTACTATTACTGATGTTGCTGTTGAATGTGTATCCACGGTTTTAATTAAAGTCTCCCCTGAATATACATCTATTTTATAATCTGTTATTCCACTTCCACCATTATTTTTAGGTGCTGTGAAATTTACTGTTGCTTGTCCATTTCCTGCTACTGCGCTTGTTGCAATTGGTGCATCTGGCACTGTGGCCACTGCTACAGGTATTGTTTCTACTCTGTTTGATAATTTACTATCACCTACTTCATTGGTTGCCTTAACATCAAATTTGTAGGTTGTTCCATTTGTTAGTCCTGTAACTATTGCAGATGTTGCTGCGCTGTATGTATCCACTGTTTTAATGAAAGTTTCACCTGAATATACATTTATTCTATAGTCTGTTATATCACTTCCACCATTATCTTTAGGAGCATCAAAATTAACTTTTGCCTGTCCATTTCCTGCTACTGCACTCGTTGCTAATGGTGCTTCTGGTGTGGTAATAAGTGGAATCTTTCTGTTGTTATCAAATTCATCGAACATAAAATTTAGAGGACTATTATGATTATTGTTACTATAAGTATATATATTTTTTAAAGAAGTGGATGTCATAAATACATCTTCACCAACGGTGGTAACACTATCAGCATTAGGTATTATTACTTTGGTTAATTTTGAACAGCCATAAAATGCTTCAACTCCAATACTTGTAAGAGTATTAGGCATTATTACGTTGTTTAAAACTAAACAGGCCATAAATGCTTTAGCTTCAATACTAATAAGACTATTAGGCATTTTTACGTTAGTTAAAGCTTCACAATGCAATCTACTATCATGCAACATGTTGACAGTAGCATTCTTCACAGAAAGTTAAATTTGTTTTACATTTATTGGTTGGATGGTGCGACCACGTTACAGAAACTGTATGTTTATCTTTTGTTTTTACATGATTATCAAAGTCCATTCACCTACAAAAGTATTTCTTTTTCCTTTGCCTCTTTTAGCCATGTCGGAAATTCATTTAATAATTTATTATATAATTCTTCATCAGAAATTTTATCTACATCATCAAGTGAAAAGAAATTTGCATTATCCACTAATCTTCCTGGCATAATATCAAGTTTTTCAAGAATACCATAGTTTGCATTACCTATTCCTATAAACTGCCAAAACAATGGATAGTTTGATGATTCAATCATTATCTGTTTTATTTCCTTATTTTTATGGATACCACCATCACTTATAAATACTATAAAAGCAGGATGTTTACTTTTGTTTTCCACAGTATAATAGTTAATAACATCCCTCATTACTGGTGGCTCATCATTTGCTCCAAAGATTTTACCATCGAATAGGCCTTGCTTATTTTTCTCTAAAATCTCTCTGTTTATATAATTTTCATAATTATCCTCATTTACTGGGGGAAGTCTATGAAACCTGTGATCGAATATCCACATATCAAGAAAACCATCATCATCAAATTTAGCGGCCACAGCTGTAATACGATCGACAACTTTTTGAACTTTGCCTTCTTTATAAGAAGAAAACATTGAACGTGAGATATCTATTACTAATGCTACTCTTGATACAACTCCTATTAGTTTTTTCTTTTCTAATACTATTTTTACTTTATTTTTTAAAAGGTTTATTTTTGATAAATTAATTGTTGGTACGCAGGGGTCTTCAATTTGTTTTTCCTCTTCAACGCTAATTCCAAAGTTTTCACAGAGAGCTGCAAGTCCTCCGTTAAACCCGCTTCCAATAGCATTAAATTTCCATTCACCCTTATGTCTGTATATTTCTGCAGCAACTATAGCTGTTTCAACGATAAATGGATTTCCTATATTATAAGAAAGCACCTCTTCATTAGTATCGTCATTAAATATGTGAACTGCTATATTGCGGACCTGTTTGAAGCTTTGATCCTTTTTTTCATAATTATGCATGGTTATAGTAAATGCTATTTTCTCAACTGCTATTGGCATAGTTCTTAAGTTTATCTTTATTGTCTCACGTGCGCCATTAGCTGAATTAGTTATGTGGGTAACGGAATTTCCACCTCCACATGGGTTATTGTAAAATATAAAATCCTCATCCTTTGCTACTTTTCCTGTAGAACCAAGAAGAAATGCAGCACCATCAATTTCAAAATCTACATGTTCTAAATCACACACAGTCCAATTCAAGTGTACAGTTAATCTCTCAAGTCCAGGGGTTGTTTTTGTCATGTCTACCTTTTGACCCTTTTTCACCAAAATATCCATCAATTTACTCCCTTCTTTATCTTTAGGTATTGGTAAGGTATTCTACAATATGCATAACCCTAACCTTTTTTTACATCCTCAAAGGTATTTATAGTTTAAATTAATTCTTTATATAATTATATAACATTTGGGGATTGCTTAGCAAAACAAATTGATAGGTATTGTTGTTAACTGCGTTAAGGAATATAATAATGAACCAAAAGAAACTCAAACAACAGCAATTAACATGTTAAAGAAAAACCTTGGAAATAAAGTTTTTGAAAACTATTTGAGCGCTGGCGATGGTACTTAGAATCAAGCTAATAAAGAATAAGCTTTATCATAATTACTGTAATAATATGTTCCAATCGCATGATATTATACTAATTATAAAGATAAAAGAATACTAGTAATATAGGAGATTGATTATGGGGGAGATAATTATGGATAGTTGTAAAGTTATTAGTATTCTAAACTGGAAGGGAGGAGTGGGAAAGACAACACTGACTCATCATTTAGCAACAGGTATGCATAATATGAATTTTAAAGAAATTGGAGATTATTTTGAAATTAAAGGAGCTCCAAGAATTCTCTTAATTGATGCAGATGCGCAGTGTAGCCTTTCTACGATATGTTTAGGAGAAGATTTATTTGAAGATAAAATAGTTAAAAAAAAGGGTAAAACGCTGAATGATTTAATCGAAGCATTCTTAGTGGATGGCAGTCAAAATTTAGATGTTAGAGAATTTATAATAAAGAAGTCGGTTAGAGCAGATATAGATAAAAAATATGCTAGCATTGACTTAATTTCTTCACATCCTGATTTAATATTTACAGATATGAACATAGCAGTATACTCAAAGCCTGATTTTAAGAATAACCTTGTGAATTCGTCAATGTATAAGTTTCGAATGATAAACGATATTATAAAGAGGGTAAAAGACGATTACGATTTAGTATTTATAGACTGCCCACCAAATTTATACTATGTTACTCAGAATGCTTTGTTTGCCAGTGATTATTACTTGATACCAACAATACCAGATAAACTTTCTTGTTATGGAATACGCTCTATTTACAATAAGGTAAATGATTTGAATGATTTGTTAAAACAAAGTTGTGCTGGGTATGTAGAAACAAAGTTGATAGGTATTGTTGTTAATTGCGTTAAGGAATATAATAATGAACCAAAAGAAACTCAAACAACAGCAATAAAATATTTGAAAAAAAACTTTGGAAACAAAGTTTTTAAAAACTATTTAAGCGCTGGCGATGGTATTCCAAAAGCATATGAACTTAGTTATCCAGTATTTCAGTTAGAGAAGTCTAAGGCAGTTGCTGCAAAACAGTGCGAACAAATCAGAAATATTATTAGAGAATTTTCATCACGAATTTAAATGAGAGGTGCAGATATGAAGGTGAAAGAGTTAATAAGCATTTTTTCAAGAGCTGAGAAAGTTTTAAAACTATATGAAAACAAAACAGTGGATGAGATGATTGATGATATATACTTAAGGTTATGTACTACAAATATTGAAGACAAATATTTAGAAACATCTAATAACAATAATAATAATAATAATAAGAAAAAGACAGTTTCTAATATAATTATGGACCAGAATATTTATAAAAAAATTATTGATGAAATAAAAGATAAAGAAAAGCGAGAAATTATAGATCATATACAAGAGTTGAAAAAAGATGAGCTTATTCACTTAGCAAAATCATTAGATTTAAAGCTTAATAAAAGTAGTAAGAAAGGTATTATGATTGAAAGTATTGCAAGTTATTTTAGTTCTATTAATTTAAATCAAAAAGTAAGTGAGAGAAATGAAGAGGAATTACAGAAATTTATAAATTCAAATAAATAAATTTGTTTTAATTTATGACTAAGCCTATTAACAAATTAGTTTGTTAGTAGATACATTTAAGGAATCGGCTAAATGAAATATATCTACGTCCAATATATTCTGTAAATGCATTAAAGTTGATAATTGCAACTGGTGGTTCATATGGAATAAGGAAAATCTTCAATTGAGAACTCGAAAGTATCTAACATAAAATAGCAAAAGTTTATATCATAGAGAAATCTATGGGATAGGCTTTTTCTAATTATTTTAACCACAAATCAGTAATTAATGACAAAAATGTTACCTTATATAAAGGTATTTGGAAATTAATGTAGAATTATATCATATGAAAACTTAAGTGATTATAGGAAATTTATATATGAATAATTTGAAATTGTCAAATATGCACAATACTAATATCTCTTGGTTTTGGTAAATCAGCAAGTATCAAATATAAATACCTAGAATATCATTTGAATTTTAAAGACAACTACATTTATAAGTTATTGGATAAAGATTATATGGAAAAGTCAGTTGAATGTATTGGCAATGAGGTTGTTGACATATTTAAAGCGATAAACAAGTCGAGTAAGTTAAAAAGGTTATTACATAAGAGGGCATGAAGGAAGTGAGAGTAATGGAAATACTATTTGAGTTGTCAAAGAAGCTTTGGTATCTATGGGTGTTAGTTATTGGAGCAGGGGTATTAGAAATTTTCATGCCTAAGATCAAAGGATTCCTTGGTGAAAAGTCTGTTGCTCTTTTATTATCAGGTCTTGATAAAACAAAGTATAAGTTAATTAACAACATAATGCTACGAGTTGGAGATAAAACAACACAGATAGATCATGTAATAGTATCTAACTATGGTATTTTTGTTATAGAAACTAAGAATTACAAGGGTTGGATTATTGGCAATGAATTTAATGATAATTGGAAGCAGGTAATTTATAAACGTAAAGAAAAACTGCAGAATCCAATAAAACAGAATTATGGACATATACAAGCATTGAAAGAGATTTTAAATGACTTTGGAGATATAAATTATATTTCAATAGTAGCTTTTACAACAAGGGCGGAATTAAAAGTAACATCAAAAACGGATGTCGTGTACACTATAAATTTGCCTAAGACAATTAAGAAATACATGTCTGAGAACATAACTGATTTAGTTAAAGAGGATGTATATGCAAAATTAATTTCTTTAAATGTCGATAGTAAAGAAACTAGAAAAACTCATGTTAAAGCAATTCACAAGACATTAGCTAAAAAAGATATTAAAGTTAATAGGGATATCTGTCCTAAATGTGGTGGGAAGTTAATATTAAGAAATGGCAAGTATGGTCAATTTAAAGGGTGTAGCAGTTTTCCTAAATGTAGGTTTATTGCAAAATAGCAGTTAACACCATTAATTAACTATGGGGCTGGACTGTCACCTGAAAACAGTGAAGGCTGTTTCTATAAAATAATATTCGATATGAATATAATCTTTTATAGGTAGTTTACATTTATTGGTCTGCTGACACGACCCCGTTACAGAAATTGGTAACGAAGTGGACAAGTTCTGAGTATAATATGTAGCTAAACAAATTGTGGTTACAATTTGTTCATGTCCCCCGGTTTTTTTTATGAGCGAAGCGAATTTGCTAAAATTATAGTGAGAATGTATTTTTATATTATAAATAGTTTCTAAATATAAAGGGGGGTGCTGTTAGTATGGAAGGATTTAAAAAAGAACTTTTAAACATTGAAGAGAGAAGTGACAATGAATTATATTTAACAATAGTTGAATTGGGGAAATCAGAAGAGAAAAATTCCATAGATAAGTTAAAATATATTCTAAGGACTGGATTTAAACATGAATATGACAAAAAAATAATACCGTATTTAACATGCTTATCATTAATTAATAAAGGTATAGTAGGAATAAAAATAATAAAAGATTCTATAATAAGATCACCTAGACTTACATGGAGTAATGTTTTGTTTCATACTTTGCTAAATATAAGTGAAGGATTACTTCCTAGAAAGGCTATAGTTGGGTTTGAAGATTTTGAAAAAACCATAATAATTGATGATGACATTATTATGGCCGCCAAAAAATATCTATTAGACTTTTTTCATGAATCAAAAAATGATTATGAAAAGTTTGAGGCTGTCATAAGTTTTTTTTATATGGAAAATATGTATGTAGCATTCAATCGAGAAAATAATAAAGAATTAAGAGATGGTTTTTTCAGCTTAATATTTCAAACAAGTATAAATATTTCTTCTGGAATTATAGAGGAGTTTAGAGATTTAATTAAAGAAGAATTAAAGGAAGAAGAGTACCAAATATTTTTAAAAGAACATCTAGTATTTTTAAATCCATTAGCAAAACAGATAATAGATAAGAGACGGCTGGGAGATGATTATATAACAGACTTTGTAATTCATTTAATAAATGAAGAGTATATATTAGTTGAAATAGAGAAACCCCAGGATAATATCTTTACAGCTAATAATGAATTCTCTAGTAAATTCACACATGCATTTGGGCAAGTATTAGATTTTATTAATTGGATAGAACTTAACATTTCTTATGCGCAAACAAAATTACCTGGTATAAAATCTCCAAAGGGAATCCTGATTATGGGTATGAGAAGTACGATGTCAGAGATACAGAAGTTAAAGTTAAAAAAGTATAATGAAAATAGTCATAGTATACAAATATCAACATTTGATGATTTATTATCTAATTCAGAGAGATTATTAGAAAATTTACTTGCGTAAATCCGCTAACTGCAAAAGGGATAGTAAAAGACATTTTGATTTAGTAGAGCGTTATTAATGGAAGAATTCTGCTTAATGACACAGCAAGTATTTTAGAAGGTATATATGCAGACTTAATGGATTATATAAATATATGTACATACGAGGAAATAATTTAGGTGGACTATAGTATAACAAAAGGATAGGGTGAAGAATAATATTTTTTAAAGTTGTGGTCGATGGTGATTCCATTAAAATGAAAGTAATAAATTAGGGGAGGGAATTCGAAGATTTCAAGGGCAAATATGCCAGAGTGCAAGAAGTTGATTCGGAATTATGTTGATAAAACATTTGTATGTTAGGACCACGTTGAAGTAATATTCAATGTGGTTTTTACTATGCTAAAGGATTATTAAATATATAAGAGTTAGTCTTAAGCAAAGAAGGTTAGTCCATTTATTTAAGAGGTATGAAATAGTGGATAGTTAAGTTTTACTATTTATTATAAGGTCTTATAACTCCGATAAAGCTGGTATTTTAAAATAACTCATAATTTGTAGAATATAAGTAAATATTCTAATTAGAAGCTAATAATATAAATACAGGAAAAGTTTAAAAAAATGGTTAATATGTTATAATTTATAAATATATAGATTGTAGTGAGGTAAAATAAGCTCTTAGGTAAAGTTTATCATTAATTTAGGTAGTTTTTATAATAGGATAAGTAAAAAAATCTGTACTGTATGTAAAGGGGAGAGGTAGGTATGAGTGAAAATAATGTTAGTAATGCTGTGGACATGCTATTCGATGAAAGAAAAAACTTTATAATAATTGGACTAACTGGGAGAACAGGTTCAGGGTGTTCTAAAGTGGCGAAAATTTTATCAACAGAGAAATTTGTTGATTTAGAGTTAAATAAATCTGATTCTACTAAATTTAAAGATAATAATGAACGTAAAGATTCTATAGTATATAAATATATGGAAAAAAACTGGAGAAAATTTCAAACGATTGAAATTAGGAATGTAATTACGTCATTTATACTAGAAAATAATTTTGTTGAATTCAAGGAATATATGTTTGATAAACATAAAGTACCAGTGGGAATCTTAGATATTTTAGAAGAGGAATATAATGAAAAACACAATAAAATAATAGAAATTAATAAGAAATTATATAAAAAGGAAAGTGAATCAAATGAACAAAATGTATCCGATTTCTATATAAAAGAATTGTCTATTTATACACAAAGATTAAGACAAGAATTAAATAAATATAATGAAACCACATATACATTATTATATCAAGACATAGCTAATAATATTAGATCATCAGGAAATGCATTTTCAAGAAATTTTGATCCGGATAATATTTTTAAATTATCTGATAGAACTAATCATATAATTAAGATATTACGTGCAATAAATAATAATAGTAATAAAGAAAACCCACAAAAGGAAGGTAAAAGTACATTAATTGTAATCGATGCATTTAGAAACCCATATGAAGCGACATTTTTTAAAGATAGATACTCAGCTTTCTATTTGTTTTCTGTAAATTGTAATTCGGTAGATAGAGAAAAACGAATTGTTAAAGATAAGAATTTAAGCCCAGAGCAAATAAAAGAAATAGATAATAGAGAATATCCAGAGAATCAAGAGGGTGAAGAAATATTTTCACATCAGAATATAGAAAAGTGCAATGAGTTATCTGATGTTTATTTGTATAATCCGAATTCATATAATCAACAATTAGAAAAGGATATATTGAAATATATTAGTTTGATATTACATCCTGGAATTATAAGTCCTACTCATATAGAGCGATGTATGCAGATAGCTTATAATGCTAAAGTAAATTCAGGCTGTATATCCAGACAGGTTGGAGCAATAGTTACTGGTGAAAATTTTAATATAAAATCCATTGGTTGGAATGACGTTCCACAAGGACAAGTGCCTTGTAATTTAAAGAATTTGTTGAATTTGTATCCTGTAAAAGATGAGAAAGCTTTTAGTAAATATGAATTAGAAAATGGTGAATTTAAGGATTATGTAAAAAGTATTAGAGCCAATCCGGAAATAGATATAAAAAAAGTAGAAGTAAAAAATAAATTAAAGGGAAGAACTATATCATATTGTTTTAAAGATATTTATAATGGAATAAAAAACGATAAAAACCAAGTTCATACAAGATCACTTCATGCAGAGGAAAATGCTTTTTTACAAATTTCTAAGTATGGGGGGGTAAAATTAAAAGATGGATGTTTATTTACAACAGCTAGTCCATGTGAGTTATGTGCTAAAAAGGCATATCAAATTGGAGTGAAGAAAATATACTATATCGACTTATATCCAGGTATATCTGGTAGTCATATTTTGAATAATGGAGATAAAAGACCGGATTTAATATTATTTAATGGGGCTATAGGGCGAGCATATACACAGTTTTACACACCAATTTTACCTTATAAAGATGAAATTTATATGTTATTAAATTTAAATTTTAAGTATGTTAATATGCTGGAAGATTCTATGGAAAAGATAGTCAGGAATTTATTTGAGCAAGGATTAACTATAGAGAATATATCAAAGGCTGTAGAAATTTGTAAACAAGATATCGAAATGATTGTTAATAAGGTAATTTAATTTTATAAAGGAAAGATAAAAGTATCAAGCTAAAGAATTAACATCAAATTTAGTGGGTTTCACCTATTGTGCGTCGCCTCCACCATACATAAACAACAATTTTGATACCATGGAATACCCTTGAATTCAGGGGCGTTTGTTGTTTTTTAGGGGGGAATACATTGTGTAAATTGAGCTGAAGGCCATGAATTTATAGGCTGGAATGGAATAAATGCACACTCCTATGGATTTTGAATTATAGGGTGTGCATACTTTTTAGCGGAATATAATAAAAACAAGATAACAAGAAGTTATCCTGTTGCGGAATGTCAGTTGTCGCATATATTTTTACTTTTATTTTTATAATAACATGCTCTGCTGCAATATTTGATTTGTTTATAGCTCAATTCATTTCCACAATATAAACATATTTTATGGCTTGTGATTATACAGACATTCTTCTATCAGATAATTTGTTAACACCAGAATAAATAATAAGTAAACTTATTCAGTACGGCACCATTAAAGCCCTAGAAGTTTTAATCTTCTAGGGCTTTTGACATTTTTTAAATTGCTTACAATCAATTACAATTTTGATAAGTAAGAAACAGAGAGAGTTCATAATTGTTACAAAGATTAAATAAGCACTTTTATTATAAAAATTCACGAAATAATATAGTCAAAAAGATCTTCTCTTACAGGAGTATATAATTGATATTTAATTTCCACAGCAGCTTTATTTGTATTTTTCATAATAATGGGATTAGGAGTTCCAGTAGCCTTAATTTTACCTAGATAATAAAATTCATTTGATATTTTATCATCCTTATTTTTTCTTACAAACAAACTCATTTCAACATTATCTTTTTCAGAATTGTATATTTGTACAACATCAGGAGAGCTTTCTTTTCTACTTTGTTTAGATATTGCAATTAATTGTGATGTAGATTCAAATCTATCTTCATAGTTTATAGAATCACTAATATCTTGAGATTTCTTATAATTAATAAATACTGGAAAGGTTTTGGTTTTTATATTAAACTTGTAACCTCCAATATTAGTGGCAACCTCATTTTTTTCCCATTCTAATAATCTACACACATCCTCATATGTATATTTTTGATACAATTGAAAATTTGTATCCATATAATGATTACCGTAAGAGCTTTTATATCTATATATACCAAAGTAAATAAGTTCAACAACTATTTTCTTGAATTCTTCATTTTTTAAGTTTTCAATAAAAGCATCTGACGTTCTATACTCTAAACTATCTTTTTCTAAGAAGATACAATCCTTATATGTTGATTTAGCGCTTCCACTAGCAAACTGATTAGTAAGCACATTTACAATTGAGGTCTCCGTGTTTTCCTTAAAAGTTATATCATATTCTTCTTTTAGAATATGTTTTAGCCTAGATATTAAATCAAACTTATTATTTATTGCACATCTAATCATTTCTAACTCATGGATTCGTTTCCCAGAAGCAAGCTTTTTAGAAATAAACTCTATAAATGATTCTTGGACAGCATTAAGCTGCACCGTATATTCTTTTTCATATTTCGTTAAAAACTTATGATATGATCCTAGGCTATTATTATCGAAAATCCTAATAGGATCAATGGAGTCATGTAAATCAAAATCACTTAATCTTGGAATTTTACCTAGCTTTTGTTTTAAACTATTGTAGCTCTCCTTAATAAGTCTAATATCATTAAAATTGACTTTATCAATAGATTCAAAAATACGTTTTTTAGAAATTTCATCAAAATTCACAGTAGAGCAACCAGGAATTATTCTATTACCTTCCATAACATATTTTCTAATAGTATCTTTATTAAAGGTTCGATCTCCTGAAAGTGCTATAGGAATCAAAAAGTTACTATCATAGTTTCCAACAAAGTCTATGATGACAACAAATTCTTTATAATCATATTTTCTAAGACCACGTCCTAATTGCTGTATAAAAATTATAGCAGATTTTGTAGCCCTTAACATAACAACTTGATTAACTGATGGTATGTCTATTCCTTCATTAAAAATATCAACTGTAAATATATAATCTAAACAATTAATTACTTCATCTTGTTCTAAGCGCTCAATAGCTGCTTCGCGTTCTAGTTGTGTATTATCTCCAGTTAATGCTAATGTTCTTAAGCCACGAGTATTAAACTTAACTGATAATTCTTTAGCTTCTTTTTTATCACTACAAAATATTAGTCCTTTTACTCTATCACCACAATAACCATAAAAGTTAATTTTATCGATAATATGATTAACTCTTTGGTCATCTACTAAATATTTAAAATCTGTAGTATCATCTAATCCAGCACCATCTATAGATATATCTGTAATTCCAAAATAGTGGAATGGACAAAGTAAATCTTCCTCTAAAGCTTGTTGGAGACGGATTTCATATGCAACATTATAATCAAACATTTTAAAAATATCAAAATCATCAGATCTTTCTGGAGTAGCTGTCATACCTAATAAAAATTCTGGCTCAAAATAATCCACAATCTTTTGATAACTAATAGCACCAGCCTTATGAACTTCATCTATAACAATATAATCAAATTCATTCTTAGGAAAGCTTAATAATATTGCATCTTTTGATAAAGTTTGAACTGTTGAAAATATAAAATCTTTATCTATATCTTTTGAGTTACCTGAAAGAATACCCATGCTTTTAGTATCCCCAAAAACATCTTTAAAGCTATCTAGGGCTTGTTTTAAAATTTGTTCTCTATGTACAATAAATAGCGCTCTTGATGGATTGAAATTTCTAATATCAAAAGCTGATAAATATGTCTTACCCGTACCAGTAGCTGAGATTAATAAAGCTTTTTTAGCCCCATCATCTCTTACCTTATCTAAAGCTTGAATTGCAGATACCTGCATTTTATTTGGCTTTAGTGTGTACTGAGAAAGTCTGGGAACACTACTTTTCCTAGCAAGTTCTCTTTGTTTTAAATATATCTTTTCGTAAGCATCAATCCACTCTAAAGTTAAATTATCAGCTTCATGCCACATAGATCGGAACTCATTTAATACTTCATGTGTTAATGAGCCTTCCACTAAAGAAGATATCTTTATATTCCATTCTTTATTTTTAGTTAATGCTGCTTGAGTCAAATTAGAACTACCAATGATAAGCCTATAATGATCACTATGTTTAAAAATATATCCTTTAGTATGAAAGCTATTTTTAGAATATAACCTAATATGGATATTGGAAAACTCTAAAAGCTTCTTTAGTGCCTTAGGTTCACTAAAGTTCAGATAATCAGTGGTTAAAATTTCACCTTTGATTCCCTTGTTCTCTAAGTATTTAAAGGTCTCAAGTAAGGGAGTAACACCGCTACTTGTAATGAAGGCCACAGATATCATAAACTGATCGCAGTTCATAAGCTCTGCAACAATATCACTTAATACTTTACTACCTTTACTGTAATCATTTAAAATAAGCTTGGGGTTCAATGCTAAATTGGAAGTTACCAAGCCGTTTATTAATCCTGTTTCATTAGCGGTTAAAATTTCCTCGGCAATATTAATTTGAGCATGACGGCTTTCGTCAATTGGTTTAAAATCTATAATAGACTCTAAATTTTTATGTTTACCTATTTCAGTTAAAGTTTTCAAACTTACATTTCACTTCCTTCGAAAGCTGCTTATTTTATCTATGAATATATAATTAATTCTTGGTTTTAAAGTTAGCTGTTAATTATATTATCACATATATATACGTTTATAGGGGTATGTGGTTTCGTTATAATTTCAATAAATGTGGTGGCTGTTAACAATCTCCACATGATGTGATTTCACTTAATATTATAACAGATATGTATAATTATAACTTGGGAAATTATTTTGAAAAATACAATCGGATTCTGATTTTATTAGTAGTATTAGCTAATACTTAAGTTGTGTTAAAATTTATTTGCAATAAAATAATCTAAACCAACATAAGAGGATGAGATGGATGTTTATATGTAAAAATCAGAAAAGGTATAGCATTTTAGAATGCTATACCTTTTCGAGTGTTAGCTGATTTACAGCATTTATATCTGCTGGAGCCCAGTTTAAAGAAAGTAGATTCTCTCTAAGTAACCATATTAATTTTGAATGTTCACTTGCGGTAGGAGTACCGGATGTTATGCGGCACTTAACAGTAATTAGATTTACTATAAATTTATCATATTCATGAGTATTATCATTAAATATATCGGTAAATTCAACATCACAAGCAAGTTCTTCTTTTATTTCTCTTTCAATAGCTTCTTTTAAAGTTTCACTACCTTCTATTTTACCACCAGCAAACTCCCACATGTTTGGGAGAGACATTATTGGTGAGCGAAGAGCACATAAAATTTCATTGTTTTCATTTTCGATAATTGCGCCTACAACTTTTATTAATTTTTTCATACAAAACACCTCTAGATAAGTTTAGCATAAAAGGGGTGAATGTAAAAGTTATGGGTTGGTAATTATAATTTTTTGTCAACATCCACAATTTGATCATCAATTTCATATAAATCATCTATTGATCTTAACTAAATATAAATAGTGATCTTTTATATTCACACAAATGTTTTAATATTTGAGATTTTTTTGGCTTTTTAAAAAAAATTTAGTGTTAGAAAAGTTGATATTATTAAATTATTTTTCAGGATAAGGAACTAATATAAACGTAGTTTTCTGATATATGTACTATTAAGAAACACTGAGGTGTGAAGCAATATCACCTTGATACTTATTTAGTTAGATTAGACTTTAGAGATCTTAGTGAGCTCTTTTGTTATTCACAATTTTAATCTAATTTAATTATAATTTATATAAATAATGTTCTAAACAGTAATTACTTTAACCTTTCTAACATACTTTATCCAAGCCTAAAATATATAATTAGTATAGGAATATTAATGTCTTTTATGATGCTCCAATATGTTAAAGAGCAAAGGTGGCGATAAATTAAAATGAAAATGAATACAATAGATTCCACAATAATAGATAATAAAAGTAGGGGAACCGTTGGGGATTTCCTTAAAGCCAATATTGAAAAAGATTCAGAAATGTCAATTGTATCGGCATATTTTACAATTTATGCTTATATGGCTTTGAAATATGAATTGAATTCTATAAACAAATTAAACTTTCTCTTCGGAGAACCCTCTTTTTTAAGGTCAATAAATCCGGATAAGACTAGTAAAATGGAGTTTAAAATAGAAGATGATAAATTGACAATTCCTATTGAAAAGAGGCTAAAACAAAAGAATGCTGCAAAGGAATGTTCAGAATGGATTGAGAAAAAGGTAAACATTCGATCAATAGTTAAATCGAATTTCCTTCATGGGAAAATGTATCATATTAAGAAAGTGAGCAAGCTAGAAAAGGCAGTTATTGGTAGTTCCAATTTCACTGTAAATGGACTTGGATTATCAAATAATCCTAACATTGAATTGAATGTAGAAATTGATAGTGATAGAGACAGAAAGGATATTTTAAACTGGTTTAATGAACTTTGGAATGATCAGTCGGGCCTTGTTGAGGATGTAAAAGATGATGTATTAAAATATCTTAACCTTTTTTACCAGGACAATAGTCCACAAATGGTTTATTACAAAACACTATATCATATATTTGAGGGCTATATTTCTGAGCAAAAGGAAAATGATTTAATTGATGAAAGAGCAGGTTTCTTTGACACTGAAGTATGGAAAATGCTTTACGATTTTCAAAAGGATGGTGTTCGAGGAGCGATAAATAAAATAATAAAGCATAATGGATGTATAATTGCTGATAGCGTGGGACTTGGCAAAACCTTCGAAGCACTTGCTGTAATAAAGTATTTTGAGTTGTTAAATTATAAGGTACTAGTGTTGTGTCCTAAAAAGCTTAAAGAAAATTGGACAATATTTAGACGTAATGATAAATTGAATTTTTTAAATAATGATAGATTTAGCTTTGATGTGTTATGCCATACAGATTTAAGTAGAGAAGCAGGATATTCTGGAGATATCAATCTAGCAACGATAAATTGGGGAAATTATGGATTAGTTGTCATAGATGAGTCTCATAATTTCAAAAATGATAATATAGGAAAAAAAAATGAGAACGGTAATATAAAATTAAGTCGTTATGGACACCTAATGAACAATATAATTAAAGCTGGCATCAAAACAAAGGTGCTGCTACTATCTGCAACGCCTGTAAATAATAATTTGAAGGATTTAAGAAACCAAATATATTTTATTACAGAGGGCAAAAATGACACATTAAAAGAGACATCACAAATTTTAGATATTAAACAAACAATAAAAAATGCACAGACTCAATTTTCAAATTGGGCTAATCCAACGAAAAATCCGAATCGATCAACAAGGCGGTTGCTTGAAAATCTTGATTCATCATTTTTTAAATTGCTTGATGAATTGACCATATCTCGTTCACGACAACATATTATGAAATATTATAATGTAAACAAAATAGGCAAATTTCCAGTAAGGCTAAAGCCTATATCGAAAGCTCCTGGTATAGATATAAAAAAAGAATTTCCGAGCTATGATGTTTTAAATAGTGAAATCTTACATTACAAGCTTTCTCTTTTTAAGCCATCATCATATATTAAGGACGAATTTAAAGCTATATATAGATCTAGAGAGAAAGAATCAGGTTATAATTTTGATCAAGAAACAAGAGAAAACTATCTTATAGACATGATGAAAGTGAATTTTTTAAAAAGGCTTGAAAGCTCTATTGAATCATTTGAAATCTCAATGAAAAGAACTGTTGATAAAATAGAAAGTGTTGAAAATCGTATATTTAAATTTTTAAACGGTAACAATAGCGATCAGTTAGAATATGATCATTTAATGCTGCTTCCAGAGGATGAGGATAATGAAGATACAACAAATTTAATTGGAGGTAAACTTAAGTTTAATTTGGCTCATTTGAATTTAGATTTATGGCTAAAAGACCTTAACAGTGATAAAAAACAATTAAAATATCTGTATGATATTGCAGAAAAGGTGACTATTGTTAGAGATGAAAAATTAAGTGTTTTGATGAAAGTTATAGAGGGGAAACTCACTAATCCTATCAATATATTTATTAGTAGTGAGGGAAGAGAAAAAGCTAATAAGAAAATACTGATTTTTACAGCATTTGCTGATACAGCGGAATATCTTTATGCTTCTTTAAATCAGTGGGTTGTAAATGATTTAAATTTAGACATAGCTTTAGTTAAAGGTGGAAATGAAAATAAAACAACGTTCAAACCAGAGGGTTTTAAAAAACAGCTTGGTTATAATGAGATACTTGTAAACTTTTGTCCTCTTTCTAAAAATAGAAATAAAATGGGGAATATGCCTCAAGAGAATGAGATAGATATTCTAATTGCAACTGATTGTATCTCAGAAGGTCAAAATCTTCAGGATTGTGATTATTTAATTAACTATGATATACATTGGAACCCTGTTAGGATAATACAAAGGTTTGGGAGGATCGATAGGATAGGGTCCATTAATTCCAAAATTCAAATGGTGAATTTTTGGCCTACAGATGATTTGAATAAATATATAAAACTTAAGGATAGGGTTGAATCTAGAATGACATTGGTGGATATTACTGCATCTGGTGAGGATAATGTACTAACTGATGATCAGATAAAGGATGTTATTGAAGGAAATATATCCTTTAGGGATAAGCAACTAATTAAGTTGAAGGATGAAGTCCTTGACTTAGAGGACATTGAAGGAAATATAAATTTAAGCGAATTTAATCTAAGTGATTTTAGAGTTGATCTTGTTAATTATTTAAAGGCAAATGAAAAACTGTTAAGAGATACTCCCTGTGGAATATATGCTATTGTTTCATCTCCACAGAGTGCATTAAAAAACAACAGTAAATATGATGAATTAAACTCAACCGTGAAGAGTATGTTAAACCCCGGAGTAATATTTTGTTTGAAGAAAAAAGAAACAACAAAATACAATGAAACAATGAATCCATTGCAAGCGTATTTTTTAGTATACATGTATGAGGATGGAAATATCAAATACAACTATACTAATGCAAAACAAATTCTTGATATATATAGACTTCTATGTAGTGATAGAGAAACCCCGATTGATGAATTATGTGATCTCTTTAATAAAGAAACTAACCAGGGAACTGATGTAGATAACTATACATTGCTCTTAAAGAATGCGGTATCAGAAATAGGGAGAATATTTAGAAAACGTAGCTTAAAAGCACTACAATCAACACGTAATGCTGTACTTATTTCAAAAGAGAATCAAATTAATAATGCCAATGACTTTGAGTTAATAACATGGCTTATCATTAAATAACCAACAATTATTAGGAGTGGAGATTGTGAGTTTAAAAGATATTGTTAAAGCTAGTGTTATAAACTTTAACAGCAACTCACTCAGAGATAATGCAATAAACCTTTTTAATTCACTTGGATATAATACAAATAAAGATTTGTGTATAGAACTAAACACATTTGATGGATTCGAGGCAGATTTCTTAGAAGATAATAAAGGTTTTAATAAGGAGAAAGCATTGTCAAAGGAGTGGGAGAAGGTTGAATTATTATTTCAGCTCACTAATGAAGAAATAGAATTTATCGATACGGCTCAACAAGAGCATATTAATTTAAAAAAGTCAGACGCAGAGGATGTAAAAAATATAGTTAACTCATTGTTATTTTTTGCAATTGAATTAAGAAAAAAAGCTTACAGCAGTAGAGAACTTTCAGATATTACAAGAGAGATTAATAAAGTATTTCTTATTCCTGTAATTCTTATATTTAAGTATGATAATTATATTACATTATCATTAATTGATAGACGTATAAATAAAAATGATGAGACAAAGGATGTTCTAGAAAAAGTAACACTAATAAAAGATATTAATATTATTAACCCTCATAGAGCACATATAGATATTTTATGTGATTTACATCGTGGCGAACTTAAAGTTTCTAGCTTCAGTGAGCTATACGAAGCATGGAGAAAAATATTAAGCATTTCAGTACTAAATGAAAAGTTTTATGGGGATGTATCTAAATGGTTTAAATCAGCCATGGAAATTGTAAAACTTCCAGAAAGGCCGGATTATATTAAGGATGACAAAGAAAATAATAAGAACTTTTTAGTAAGGCTCATGTCAAGGTTGCTATTTTGCTGGTTTTTAAAAGAAAAAGGTCTTATTAATAAAAGGCTTCTTGAACCTATTGATTGTAATAATATAAAACACCATATATTAAAAGATGATGAAGAAATAAATTTTTTAGAATCCAATAGTTACTACAGAGGCATATTACAAAACATTTTTTACAAATGCTTAAATGAAGAGTATAAAAATATAGAAAGTTTTCAGTGGAAAAAATATATACATCAAGATTTTGACTATAGCTTATTAACCAAAATTCCTTTTATTAATGGTGGTACCTTTGATGCTATGCCTGGTGATAATTACAAAGAAAGTATTGAGGATATGTTATTAAAAGTTCCTAATAAATTATTCTATGGTGACAATGGTTTAAATAATATTTTATTAAGATACAAGTTTACAGTAGAGGAGAATACGCCATTTGAAGAAGATGTGGCACTTGATCCTGAGCTGCTAGGATGCACTTTTGAAAACCTTCTAGCTGAACTTGATCCAAACTTAGACGATGTAGTGATTAAAAGCATAAGAAAGCAAACTGGATCTTATTATACCCCAAGGAAAGTTATACAAGTAATGGTTAACGAGTCCCTTAATTTATATTTGCAAAATTATTTCTGCAAAATTCTCCTTTATGATATAAACAATGAAGAAAAAATATATAAATTAATATATTACAATCAAGTAAATGATAAGGAGGAAATGTTTCGTAAAAATGTTGTAATTGCATTAGACAATATAAGAATTTTAGACCCGGCTTGTGGATCTGGTTCTTTTCCCATGGGAGTGCTCCAGAGGATGGTTGATATATTAAATTTAGTAGATCATGAAAATCATCTTTGGTTAAATAAGTTATTGGAGAAGGTAGATATTTTAAATAAAAAAGATTTTGAAGCAACATACCGTAACATATTAAGTGACTACTCAAGAAAGCTTGGTTTAATACGGAATTCTATATATGGTATAGATATTCAGCCCTTAGCCGTTCAAATTACAAAATTAAGATTTTTTATATCTTTACTAATTGATCAAAAGGTAGATTATGATAAAAAAAATCTAGGGATACTTCCAATGCCAAATCTTGAAACTAAAATAGTATGTGCAGATTCTTTAAGAGATATAAAAAGTAATTTATTTATAGATTTAGATAAATTAATTAATAAAAGAAAAGAGTATTATAAGTATGGGATAACCCATGAAGAAAAAGAAAAAGTGGCAAATGAAATTGTTAGTGAACTTGAATATGTTTTTCCTAACTTTTCATGTCAGGTAACAGGGAGAAATATAAAAGAAGAAAACAGAAGGTTTTTAAAAGAATGGTTTATGCATAGTACTATATCAGCACCATTTTTTAATTCAGAATATTTCTTTCCTGAAATTGATAAGAATGGTGGATTCGATATAATAATAGGCAATCCACCATACGGTGGAGCTAAAATTGATGAGAAGATTCAGAAAATACTTAAGTTAGGTAGTAAAGATGTATATGGAGCTTTTATTTCTAGATTTTTATGCTCTGAGACTACACCATTAAAATATGGGGGCATATTATCTTATATAGTCTCCGATACTTTTATGACTATCAAAACGCACAAACAACTAAGACAGCAGATGTTAGATAATAAAATACACAAAATGATAAGGGTTCATTCAGACACATTTAATGCCACAGTAAATACAGCAATTATAATATGTGAAAAATCAAAGCCTGACGAAATTAAAGATGATTATTTATGTCAGATGGTAGATATGACAAATATAAGCTTCCACAAAAATTATGATAAGTTTGTAGAAACGATTAATATAATAACCAGTAATCGAATTCAAAAAGATGTCTCAAGTGAAGAATATGCAATATACAACTACTCTCAGAATTTGATCAAAACCAATAGTAACATCCCATTTTTTGTGGCTTCTCCAAAGCTATTTGCATTTATGAATGATTCAAACAAAGTTAGAAAGAGATGGATTGAAATTAAAGGCGAAAAAATTCAAGTAAGAGTAATTACTATGAATGGTAAGGAAATAGAAATAGTTAAACTGAGCCAAATAGCAGAAGTAAGACAAGGACTTGCTACAGGTGATAATCATGCATATTTATTTCAAAATCCTGAAGCCAGAGGCTCTTACAAAAGTATAAAAAATTATAAGGGATATATTTTAACTGAAGATGATATTAGTAGGATACATGCTAATGAGCAACTGAGGCAAGAAATTATATTACACGGGATTTCAAGAGATAATGAACGGGCCATAACGTACTTTGATGGACGATATATAATTCCCTATGATAAAGGTGGAGAATCTGATGCTGGTGAAGGATGGATGCCCAATTATTATGTTCCAACTAATTATTTTATTGATTGGAGCGAATGGGCGGTAGAAAGGATGAGGACTTTAACCATAGCGCAAAGGATTATTATAAATAATGAGGGTAAAGCTATTAGTAAGAAATATAAAACTCAAGTAGCGGCTGTTTTCAGAAGTATTGAAACTTATTTTAAAAGAGGAATTACTTTCTCAGATACTGGAGTTTATGCACCAACTTTTAGAATTGGATGCTCAGGTGTATATGATGTAATGGGAATGACAATTTTTACGAAAAATAACGATGAGAATTTTATGATTGGGTTACTATCCAGTAAACTAATGAAATATATCATTAAAAATTTTATAAATCATACAGTTCATACGCAGGTTGAGGGAATAAAAGCAACTGGTATAACTATGATTCATGAAATTAATATAAGAAATGAAATTATAGATTTAGTAAACAATATAATTGTCAAACAGAAAGTAAATAGGAAATATAATTACGCCATCTATGAACAAGTTAAAATAGATGAATTGATTTTTAAACTATACAATCTGACTGAAAAAGATATATTAGAAATCAAAGATTGGTACAGTAGAAGATATCCAAGGATATATAAACTATAATTAAATAGAAGAATATCATTTACCTGCTTCTAAAGCATAGAGTTACTTCTATGCTTTTTTTATCGATGAATTTAAGATAACTTAACATTATAGAGTAAATGCTTCAAAATGAAATTACTCTTCGTAGAAAGTTAAAAAAACGCATTGACTGAGCTTGATTTTATAGTTACTTATAAAACATGGACTTTTTTAATAAAGACTTTTTATTTGGGCTTAATTAAGTTGCACATAATATAGTGATGGATCAAATATCTTATGTTACTAAAAACACTAATTTATTATAAAGATATGGTAAATAATCCATACGTCAATAGTACTTTAGCAGGAGTTTGGAATATTTTGTAGAATTATATTATTATAGAAAAGAGGAGCGGGGATAAGATGTCTTTAAGAGAAAATTTATTAGATATAATGAAAAACTATAAAACTGAAATAATGAAAGGCAAGTTTGGACGAGACCATAGGATGTTCAAGCTTCTTAACTACGATGTTAAAGATGAGATTAAAAATAGTATTAACAATGAGAATTTAATTGTAAAAGGTTCTGCTGGGCAGGGCGGTTGGACAAGTTGTCCTTGGATTGCTGCCTACAACAAAGAAATAACATCAACCATCCAGGAAGGTATTTACATAGTATATTTATTTTCAGAAGACATGGAAAGAGTATATATTACATTAAATCAAGGATGTACTAATCTTAAAAAGAAACTCGGTAAGCGAAAGGCTACAGAACAAATGGTAAATACCAGGGCAAAGATTAGGGGTGGTATAGATTCTAAAGATTTTAGTGTAGATAATAGCTTAGCAGTTGGAAATAAAGACTATGAGGTAGGTTCAATATTTTATAAATTATATACCAAAAATAATATGCCACAGGAACAGCAGCTAATAACCGATTTAAAAAATATAATAACTATTTATGATGAGTATTACAATAATATTTTTTTAGGAAATGAAAAAAAGGGAAGTGAAGATATGGATAGTAGTATAGTTCATGAAACAAAAGATATGATAGAAGGAGTGAAAAGTTACATTGTATCAAGAAGCTTCGTATACCACTATAATGATCTAGCCAACGTCTATCTCTCCCTAAAAACTAAGCCATTCGCCATTCTTGCGGGGATAAGTGGAACAGGTAAATCTAAGTTAGTTAAATTATTTGCCAGTGCTGTTGGGGCTACTTCTGAAAATGGCCAATATAATATTATTAGTGTTAAGCCAGATTGGAATGATAGTACTGAATTATTTGGTTATAAGAATATAAATGATGAATTTGTTCCTGGTAAGTTAACTGAAATTATTTTTAGAGCTTCTATCCATGAGAATATTAATAAGCCTTATTTTATATGTTTAGATGAAATGAATTTAGCTAGGGTTGAGTATTACTTAAGTGAATATTTAAGCATTATAGAATCTAGAGAATTTGATGGGTATAATAATATTAAGACTGATAGATTATTTACTGGAGAATACTTGGCTGAAGGAAATAAGTATGCAAATTTAAGGATACCGGAAAATATTTATATTATAGGTACTGTTAATATGGATGATACAACTTTTGCTTTTAGTAGAAAGGTATTAGATAGAGCAAATACTATTGAGTTTTCGGATGTAGATTTAGATGCTTTAGATTTTGGTAATGAAGAATGTGAAAGTATTAATGTAAATAACGATTTTTTTAAGACAAGCTTCCTAACTATTAAGGATGCTTTAAATAGCGATGATGAATTTGTCAGGTCAACTAATGCTAAGGTTAAAGATATAAATGAAATATTAGAGCAAGGTAATAAGAATTTCGGGTATAGAGTTAGAGATGAGATTGTATTTTATATGTTAGAGAATAAGATTAATGATTTATTATGTGAAGATGATGCTTTTGATTTTCAGATAATGCAAAAGATATTGCCAATTATAACTGGTAGTGAGTTTCTAATTAAGGATATTCTAATTAAATTATTTAATTACTGTAATACGAGTGGTAAAGAGGTAACCGCTACATTGGAGTATATTAAAGAATGTGAAACAGAGCTGAAATCAGATAGGATTAAATATAAAAAGAGTGCAAAAAAAATAGTTATGATGTTAAGAGGTTATGATGATGGATTTACTTCATTCTGGGCGTAATGATAAACTTTTAGAAATAGATTGTATTGATGAATTCTCATTAACATTTAGTGGTGAAAGTATAAATAAGAAAGCAAGGGATTTAAGTATTAATATAAATACTACTGCAACACTCACTGTAGCATTGGAATATAAAGATAAGAATAAAATTATAGTGAAAGTAATAACTGATAATGGCGAGTTAGCAGAAGTTAGTGGACCTAATGTTAAACCATGTTTTTATGAAAATGGGAAATATCAGCTCATCTTAGAAGTTAAGGATAAGGGCCGTTATGAAGTAATTCATATGGGCAGTAATTTAAATAATGGGTTTCAGAAAATAAGTAATTGTTATATTGGAATGATTGATTTTTCATCAGATATTGGTTTGTCTAATTTTATAATTACTAAGTATGGAAAAGATATATTATCAATAGATATAGAAGTCTTTCCGTCGAAAATTGATTATCAAAAGGATTATAGAGATATTATGAATGAGGTAAATGACGAAATATATTCTTTAGCTTTTGCTCTTATGGGTAAAACTTATTTAGAAACTAGGCTTGTGGATACAAATCATCAAACTAATGCGGAATTCATTAGCATTTTAAGATGTATATTTGATGATCTAGAAAAAGCTATAAAAAGAATTATAGCGAACCCTAAGCATAACGTAGTAACTATAGAGTCCATCAGAAGGATAGAGAAATCAAGAGTACCTTCTCGTAATACGATTGCTTATCTTAGGAAAAATTCAAGCTGCCTTTCGGAAAATAAAAATGGATTCATTAAGGGAAAAGATAAAAACTATACTGCAGCGATGGTTGTAGATAAAAGAAAGATAACAACTACAGATATATATGAAAATCGATTTGTTAAGTATATGATAAGTAATATTATAAAAAGACTAAATGCTGTTGTGAAAAATATAGTTATAAATATGCTCAGCAATAAGGCTAATAATAATAGTAATAATATTGATGAAAAAGTTTTGCTACATAAGTTTTTGAAGAGTAAGATATCTATATTAGAAAAACACTTAAAAAATGGATTTAGTAATGTTAGTAATCTTACAGGTAAAAAGACTATGAGTTTAGTTTTTCAAATGGCTCCAGGATATAGAGAAGTTTATAAAAAGTATATTATGCTAAGTAAGGGTCTAGCTTTAGGAGATGGACTTTATCAAATGACTCCTAAAAAGCTATATTTGTTATATGAGATGTGGTGTTATATGAAGATACATCATATTCTCAGTGATTTAGGTTATCAGGTAGAGGAGTATGGAATATTAAAGTATAAGGATAATGGGTTCTATTTAACATTATCCCAGGACTCAGAGGCTAAGATGATTTATTCTAACAAGAAAAATAGGTTAGAGTTATGGTATAACAAGTCATATTCATCTCCAACCACTAATCAGAGACCGGATACTGTGCTTAATATTAGAAATTTAAATAATGAAAATGACAATAGAATTTATATATTTGATGCTAAGTATAGAATTAATGTAGATGATAAAGGAAATATAGGCCCAGTCGAGGATGATATAAATGTAATGCATAGATATAGGGATGCAATAGTATCAAAACTTAAAAATGAGATCCAATTTAAATATGATACCTTTGGAGCATATGTTATGTTTCCTTATGGAGACGAAGAGAAGTTTAAAGAACATGAATTTTATAAAAGCATAGAAGAGGTTAATATAGGAGCTTTTCCAATGCTTCCGGGAAGTACAAAGTTAATCACTAATCAGCTAAAGAAAATAATAGAACAATCATCATTAGATGCGAGAAATGATAGGGTAGTCATAGATGAGTATGATGATTATGGTAAGTTCAAGCATCTAAATGTAATGATTGCTAATGTGAAAGATGAAAATCACTTTAAAGTTTATAAAGAGAAGCTATTTTATCATATACCAGTAGCAAGTTTAAAAGAAGTTAGAGAGTCAGTTGAGTATATAGCATTCTATCAGTCAAATCTTAAGATTGAAGATGAGGGTGGAGTAAGATATTACGGGAAGATAAAAGAATGTTTAAAATATAAGCGAAAAGATTGTATAGAGATTAAAGCAAGGGCTGGCACTGAAAATGATGAATACATAAGAATTAATTTAGAATATATAAAAGTAGTGGATAATATAGTACCAATTCAAACAGGAACAAGGCTTGTAACTTATACAACTTTATATCTTTTGAAAAATGCAGAAAATACACATGAGTTAAAAGTAGAAAGCAGCTTAGAGCTTGTTGTATATAAAGTGCTGAAGAAGGTAGCTAAAGAGAAGTGTATTAAAATTAAGAAAATAGATAAAGAAAAGGACTCCAAAAATAATAAGATGGATAAGGGTAAGGAATATATTATTGGAGATGTGAGGGTAGAGATTGTTGATGAAATGGTGATAAAGATGAATGGCATTAGTACTAATGTTAATGAATTAGAAAAGAATATTTTAAGGACTATGGTTAATTTATAGATTCTACTAAACCTAAATAATATGGTAGGAACTGTTTATGAGGTAAAACAATATACTTAGATCAAGAGGAAAATGAAAGAGCCGAGTATGGTAAAGAGTTAATAAGTGAATTATCAAATGAGCTTACAAACGATTATGAAGAGGTTTCGATAAATGTAATTTATCAAGAATGAGAAAATTTTATGCGTTGCTTAACAATGTTGACGCACTGCGTCAAGAATTGAGCTAGACTAACTATAGACTGATAATTAAACTCAATAATGAAATAAGAAGAAAATTTTATATAGATGGATGTATTTAAAATAATTGGAGCATAAGGCAATTAGAAAGACGAACAAGTTTTTTAGGGTAGGATATTGCATCGCAATAGTAGTTACATATGGTAGATGGATCATTAGAATATTGGGAGGGAAAAAATGCTATGGGGGATAAGAAAATAGTTGTGATATTTCCAGGTGGAAATTATAGCATAGATTGTCCATTGTTATATTATGCAGGTCTTAAGTTTGAAGTTCGAGGATACAAAAAAGTAGCAATTAGTTATGGTGATTTACTTAAACGAGCTAAGTCATTAGATGAGTGTATCGGAGACATTAAGAGTACGGTGTTATCACAATTACAAGCCTATGATTTATCGAAATATGATGATATAGTGTTTGTTTCTAAAAGTTTGGGAACAGTGGTCGCTGGATGGATTGCGGAGGAATTATGTATTAAAGCAAGGCACATATATTTAACTCCTATAAAAGAAACACTAACTTATATTGAGAACGGGAAAAATATTATAATTGTAGTCGCAGGTACAAAAGATAAACAGTTGGATGCAGACATTCTAAAACAACACTGTATAAAAGAAAATATTTGTTTAAAACAAATTGATGGAGCTAATCATAGGTTGGAAGTTTTGAGCGATATGGATAAAAATATTGAAATATTAAGAGAGGTATTAGCTCTCTATTAGAGAAATAATATTTTTATGTTAAATATTTGAAATTTATAATAATATTCTATATAATTGAATAAGACGAATAAAATCTTCAATAAATTTACAATATTTTTTTTGTGTGGGGGAGAATTATGAAGTTTAATAAGGCTTATTCTATTTATCCGGTTGGTATAATCTTATTGATTCTACTGTTGTTTCTAACAAATATAGTTGATTTAATTCCTTCTGAAGAGATAAAGCATGTAGTTTATATCATATTAGAACTGTTAGTTTTAGCACTTATTATATTTGAAACTTATCAAGATATAAGAAAAAAACAGTTTACTACAAATATATACATAATATTAGTAGATATTATAGCAATTATTTCTTTTGTATCAGTAGTATATATAGGTTTCAAGAGTTACAATATGACAAATATAATAAATATTGAAATTTTACTACAAAATAAAATAAATGGTATAACGGCTTCGATATTTTTCTTTTGTGCAATTTTATTACAAAGTTATCTTAAAAGTAAGAAGTTTAAGATAAAGTAAAATCAATAAGATGCAATCTTCTTATAAAGCTACGATATGCCTCTATTTATAGGAGTTCCTATCATCAACGGTCATCTACCGTAGATAATTTACCTTATCATATTTCTATATTCAATCCATCATACGCAAATTCTATATTGTCATAATTCTTTGCTTTTTTCAAATAATCATCATATGATAATCCCCAGTCCTCGTCTAAATGAGTAATAATAACCTTATTGATATTATACTGTTTTTTCAGTTCAACAATTTCATTCATCACAAACAAATGTTTTCTCATTTCATTATTGTTATCAATAATAAAATTATCTTTTGCGACTTCTGAAGTTATTGTATTTCCAATTATCAATAAATTAGCATTATTAAATAAATCTTCATCTGGAAAAGGTTTTACATTACATGGTGCATAAATAACTTTTTTATCCTTTTGCTCAAATACGAATACTGAGCTAATCTTATTACTAACAGGTATGATTGTAATTTTTATATCATTTATTTTTAGTTCTCTATCAACAACATTTATTTTTATTAAATTATAGTTTTTTTCGTAATTTTCAACATACGGTCCGAATTTATTTTTTATTGAACGTATATCTTCAATTACATAATCCAATCCAAACACATTTATAGGTATCTTATTTTTAATTCCAACCGATAATTCACACCAATTTATTTTTATCTGTTCAAAAACTCTCATCCCTAGAGTATGGTCGGGATGCCAATGGCTATAAAGCACATTATCAATACTCTTTATATCAAATTTATTAAGTGCAATATTAATATCCTCTGGAGTATCAATTAATAAATTGATATCCTCTATAAATAATGAACAACCAAAACGCGAATATGGAGTTCCCTTCTCCCTCGCTTCTTTACATACTCTACAACTACATGTTGCTCTAGGTATTGACGTGCATCCTCCAGAACCTAATACTTTAAATTTCATGTAACTTACCTCCAATAATTTCTTTTTTCATCAAGTATAAGCTTTTTCTTTCTATATAGGAATATTATAACAGTATATAAAAACTGTCGCAATGAGGGGTAACCTAATGGAAGATCAGTTACTAAGTCTCTTACTGTTATTGAGTATTTTGTCCTATGTATAAATATGGTATACTTGCTTTAAATAAAGGGTAAAAATTATAGAAGATTTCTATAGGGGGCTTATATGCAAAGGAAATGGAGTAAAGTTAAGAAAAATCTAGAAAGTTTTATATGTGATTCATTAAAAAACAGAGTGGATTTCTTTGTTGTAAATTATAAGAAAGCACTAGATGGTTTAGGGAGGGCATACATAACAGTTGATAAGAGAGAAGTATTAAATATGTGCACATATACAGCAGAAAGTAGACAGAATACTATATATGATAAATTAAGGTTTCCGGATGAGAATTACAGGGTAGATGATTATGATACTAACAGAAGAATCAGTGATGAAGCACATGAGTTAACAAAAAACGAAGGTGTTTTTGGGCAGTATGACTTTTTTGATGCATTAGAAGTTTATTTTAGTTCATCTATTGATGAATCCTTAAATGCTGATAATATGCTTATAAAGATTTTTGCATTACTTGATAAACGAACTGGAAAAAGGACATTAGAAAAATTAAAAGATAAAATGAAAAATGACGTGGATATTGTTGACTATTTCTATAGGTTAAGATGTGTAGCAGAGGGCATATAGATTAGAATTATGGTACAACAAGTGTACAACAAGTCATAATCGCCATCAAACAAATAATCAAAGGTCAGTTTGCTAAGAACTTTGTAAGTTTGATGGACTCATTAACTATACAAAAATATCATACTTAAAATTTATTAACTTTTTTCAATTCCTCATAAAAAAATTCAGTCATAGGAATTTTCAGGCATCGACTTGATGCCAATTTTAGTAATTGTCCAGAGAAGGTCTCCAGCTCATTTTGTCTTCCTGAAATAATGTCTCTATTTAATGAACTTGTGGCTGATTCAGATTGGTTTTGTAGTATATGTTTGAAGTGTATGTCTTCAAGGTCGCCAGCAATGTTAATTTTTAGACTACGTGCGACGCTGCATGCTTCCGCTAATAATGTTTTCAGCTGTAACATGGAAATTTCATTTTTCCTAAGATCTCCGGTTGTGGCTTTATAATATGCTGTCACTATATTATAAGCACAATTTAATATATATTTTGTCCAAATAGCAGCTTCTATATCATTTTCTATAATGCATGTGATGTTTGCACCCTGCAATAATTTCTTCACTTCTAATAATATAATCTCACCACATTGATTTTGTCTTTCATAACCAATATGAACAACACCGTAAGGGCTGGTGTGATGAATGGAAAAATCTTTACTTGCTCCCGAGGTAATATAAATGAGGCCATCCAGAACATGAACTTTACCTATTAAATTTCGCAAGTTACTTGAAACATTAACACCGTTAAGCAATGGTATAATTACAGTATTTTCATCAATCATGGTTGATATTTCGGCGCAGACCTGCTCCAATGAAAAATTCTTGACACTAAGAATGATATAATCCATTACGCCCATTTCCTTTGCATTATTGCTTGCCATAGTAGGATAAGTCGTAAATTCACCAAAGGCATCGCTGTGTAATCTTAATCCGTTTTTTTTGATGGACGCAAGCCTCTCCCCCCTAGCAAAAAAATATATATTATCATAATGATGAGCAAGCATGCAGCCTAGGTATCCTCCAACACCGCCTAGGCCTACTACACAAAGTTTTTTATTGTTCATAGATATCTCCCCCTAGTTTTACTCGTTATCCCTATTATAAAGAATTTTTATTAGCTCATAAATCAATTGTGATAGTTCTCCACCTATAATATTTCCACTGTATTTTTCTCCTTTATAACTTATTAATAATGTTCCAAATCGCACTCCTGGATTGGAACCAGTTATATTCATTTCTGGCATTTCATCCATTAGGGAAAAATCAGCTACTATGTTATTTTTTTTACCATCAAACGTCACAATTTCATCCTCAGTTATTATAAATCCTATTCTTCCTTTTAATAAGTTTCCGTCTTCTTTATGAGCTATAACTTTGCTAATTTCTATACTTTTACCTAATTTTGTTTTAATCACATTACAAAATTTTATTAGATTCTTTTGATTTATATTCTCCAGCATCTTGAAATCTTCATTATTTATAATATCTACTTTTTCTTTTATTTTAAGAATCTTTTCTTTAAAACTCATTACTATTATCTCTTCTTTTTTTACTATTTTTTTAAAACTACCCTGGGATAGTGGCTTAAGTCTACACTGTGAACAGTGCTTTGAACCTCTTAAATAATTTTTACCACAATTAACACAGATCGGCATAATTTAATCCCCTTTCAATAACTTAATTAGTATTATATATTTACTGTTATTTTAACCCTATAATAGATATATTAATCTATTATATTCTATATTATATAACATTATCAACTAAGAGTGATAAGCATAAAATTAGAGAAGTAATCTAAATATAATTATGTTAAATATATGAATAATTGTATTGATATACAGTATAATTTAATATAAACACAATTGTTTGACAACATGAAGATTATTTATATACTGATTATTAAGTGAATTATTAGGAGATGGTAGAATGAAGAAAATCAATCCATTTATACTACCCTTATTTAGAAGTGTTTTGTTTATTATAGTTGGAGTGTTATTTGCAATAATAACCAAGCAATCATTAGAACAAGCAAGTCGATGGTGGTCTATAATATGTACTGCTATCAATATTATTACTATTATTTTATTAATAACTATTTGCAAAATTGAAGGAACTACCTATAAAAAGCTAATTGGTTATCATAAAGGTCAAGATAATCTGAAATATACATTGCTCATTGTTGTACTAATGCTTTCATTAGGAGTAGGTGGAATGTATGGATTTGGATTTATGATTTATGGTTATGTTCCTGTGACAATGATACAACCTATTCCTGTTTGGATTGCAATAATAAATACTATACTTTTGCCTTTAACTATAGTATTTGCTGAACTACCTTTGTATTTTGGATATGCACTAAACGGAATAGAAGAAATTACAGGCAACAAAATACTATCTATTATGTATCCAATGTTTTTCTATGAGCTGCAACATAGTTTTATACCTCTACTATATGACTGGAAACATATTATGTTTAGATTCTTGTCATTCTTGCCTTTAATGTTAGTATTAGGATTTATTTATTATAAAAAGAGAAAACTCCAATCTTTAATGATAGGTCACGCTATTTTAGATTTGGCAACATGTTCTCAAATTTTAATGACTTCTATATCTCCTGCATTATTTGAGATGATGAAAACAATGAGCAAGTAATATGTTTGGGTAATCAGTGATTATTCCTCAGATAATGCAAGCTACAATGAAAGATGAAGAGAAAATATAAGATTTATTTGGGTTATGCATGATACCAACAACAAACCATAAAATTAGGTATATAAATACGAAATGTTCATAAGAAGAGCCATATGGCTTGCCTTATGAACATTTCGAAACGTGCATTAATGTCTTAGAAACTATATTTATTTTCTTCTTTTAAAAACTGCGACAATTTCTCTACATTTTCCACCATCTTGAGTAGTTGAGAAACAAGACACTAATTCCCAACCTTGTTCTCCAAAATTATTAAGTTCATTATCAAAATTGCTTATATCTAGTATTCCACCCATAAATCCTTTGGATTCAACTTTAATACTTGTATATTCCCACTTCTCCAAGAAATCCACCTCAATTCACATATTTTATTTTAGTTAATAGTAAACCTAAACACGTAATATCATAAAATTGTTTTCTAATTTAATTATAACGCTTATTGATATAACTAGTCCACCATGTTATCATCTGCAATAAAATCTATATCAACATTTTTCTCGCGAAGTTTATTAATATAAATAACTGCACACCGAAAAGTCTTTTTATTCTTTGAATTTTCTTGTCTCACTGAAAAATTAACAGGCTTATTGTAGCATTTACAGTACTGCATATTGCTTAATTGTTTTTTGAAACTATTCAGTGGTAACACCTCATGAGTCACACCTCATGAGTCACATTATGCTCTCTACAGTACTTTACAAACCTATCATAAAAGCATGTATAATTAAGGCGTAGCACAAAATCTCCATCTAACAAGTCCTCATAAGGCCCCTCAGGCTTAGATGATTTATATTAATAAGAAAAATACATTAAGAGTTATGGTACAACATGTAATATACATCTCTAGTGGCTAGGCAAAGGCAATGTACTGTGATTAATAGAGATTTAAATAATAAAGATTACGATAGAATATATATATTCGATTCCAAGGAAAATCATATATCTTATTCAAATATAATAAATATCGCACCGTTGGTGCGAGAAATTAGTTGGAGTAAGAATATCGTAATTATGGAAAAATGCAAAGAAAGTTTATAACGATAACTTTACATAAAAATGACCAAACAATATGGTTGGACTAAAAAGTGTACTTATAATTAATTTAGGCAATAAAGCTATAAAAATTTTACTTCATAAAACAAATTTGATGAAACTGTGAATCTTTCTCTCTTGTAAATTATTTGCTTTATATCTAATACTATTGTTTTATTCTAATCATCTTATATCAGTTTCCACAAGATCCTTCTTTAGTATTTTGAATTTATCTTAATATCTAAATATCTAATTAGGAAAGGGATTTTCACGCTCTAATCTATTTAATATGAGAAAGTTTTATTTATTCTATAAAAGTGTCCAGTCAGTGATTGGACACTTAAGTTAGTGGCATTATTGAGAACTCCTATCTATTTCAGATGAGGCTGCAAGGACTTTTTATGAGAAGGAATCTATTAATTTGAATTGGTCTGTTAGAGAGCCAAAAAGACAAATTTCAACTTCTCTTTTTGAACGATTATTACTTTTAAACGGTGATGGTAATAAAGAAAGGGTTTTATAACTTTCAAAGATAGGTATAACATTTATAATCCTAAGGATATGCTAAAAGATTCGTATGGTTTTGGGTTTATAGGACTTCCTAAGACAAACCTTTTTTAAAAAAAGATTTGGAAAAAGCTCTTAATTTATAGCTTGAAAATTTTTTTCTTGAACTAGGTAGAGGATGTATGTTTGAAGGTTCGCAGCAAAGAATAACACTTGGAAATATACATTATTATGTGGATTTAGTTTTATATAATAAAATACTAAAAGCTTATTAAATCTATATAAATGATAAAACACGTCCCAAAACATTGACATGGCGTCCCAAATGAACTATAATAATATTAATAATAGTATAAAAAAAATGATTGGAGGTAAATGGTCATGAAAAAAAAGAATATAATTAATTTGATAAAATATTATTCAGAAAATAATGATGCGGGATTCAGAAGTGAAGCATATGAAATAGCTAAAGATTTTGATAGTGCAGGTGATTTTCAATTGTCTGAATATATTATGGCTTTATTATCAAATGTAAATACATTTGTACCTCAGATGACCGAAAATGATTCTGTATTTTTTCAAAGAATTGAACCGAGTCAGGAACCATTGCCGTTGCCGGAAGCGATTAAAGCGGATGTTATTGGTATAGTAAATGCAGTGGGTCATAATGCAGGTATTAATAAGTTTTTGTTTCAAGGCGATCCTGGTACTGGAAAAACAGAAACTGTAAAACAAATAGCTAGAATACTTGATCGCGATTTGTTTTTGGTTGATTTTAATTCAGTAATAGATAGTAAATTAGGGCAAACATCAAAAAATATAGCATCTCTTTTCCAAGAAATCAATCATTTTGTTTATCCGGACAAAGTATTGATATTGTTTGACGAGATAGATGCAATTGCTTTGGATCGAACAAATTCAAATGATTTAAGAGAAATGGGAAGAGCAACTTCAGCAGTTTTAAAAGGATTAGATAATGTTGATGAACGTATAGTTTTGATTGCTACAACCAATTTATTCGATTCATTTGACAAAGCATTAATACGTAGATTTGATTCGACGATTGATTTCAACCGGTATAGCAGGGAAGATTTGCTTGATGTGGCTGAAGCATTATTAAGTGAATTCTTAAATAAATTTAGATTTGCTGGTAGGAATATGAGATTATTTAAAAAGATAATGTCATTTATGGATAATATACCATATCCAGGTGACTTGAAAAATATGATAAAAACATCAATTGCTTTTAGCAAGCCAGGTGATGAATTCGATTATTTAATAAGATTATATCAAATTGTTAATAAGAATAGATCAGATAATTTAAAAGAATTACAGGGCAAAGGATTTACAGTAAGAGAAATTGAAATACTAACAGGCGTTTCTAAAAGTCAAGTATCACGTGAGCTAAAGGAGTGAGAATATGAATGATATATTACAATTAAAAGGACAATTTCAGCAGAAAGTAAGTTCATCAAGACCGGGTCCTTCAAATCTTCCTAGAAAAGCAAGTGTTGATGTAATGCACTTGGAAAAAATAAGAAAAGATATGATTGAAGTATTGGAATTTTGGGAACAAGATACAATACTTATTGACGCATTAGTTAGTGTTCGTTATATGAAAATTGCTGCGAAGAGTAATAGAATAAAAGGATTATTAAAGGGTGGGGGTAAAATCCCCAATGATTGTATTGTTGGTGCAAAGTTTACGGGAACTGAAAAAAAACAACATTTAATAACATATTGTGTTAGCATTGAAATTTTGAAAAAAACTGTTGTGAATTTAAATAAATGCATAAATATATTGCATAGTGATTTTGATGGAAAAATTACTTGTGATGAAGTAGAAGAAATAAACAATAAAACAAGAATATATGATACATCGGTTATTGCTAAAAGTAACTTTGTTAATATAATTGTTGATTCATATTATATTGACAAAGTCTTAATAGAAGAAAGTAGTGAAGAAGTTGAAGGTGAATCAATTATAACTATTTACAAAACAAGCTTAGATACAAAAAAAATAATGGAGAAAATAGGAATAGGATCTCTAATAGGAAAAATGATTGACGATACCACAATGCTTTTGTTTCCAGATCAATTGGCCATATTGAAACGTAAGGCTCCGTATTTGATTGCGATGGCAGTAAGTGATTTGTCTAGCTTGACAAGAGATGATTTCGAATTTCAATCAGAAAGCACAATTACAATTCCCAAACCAGAGAATGAACCTATTATAGGTGTTATTGATACGTTATTTGATAAAAATGTATACTTCACTGAGTGGGTTGAGTTTCATAGTACGGTAGATAAGGAACTAGAATCATCAGATAAGGATTTTTTTCATGGAACGGCAGTTTCGTCAATTATTGTAGATGGAGCAAGTATTAACCCAGAACTAGATGATGGTTGCGGTAGGTTTAGAGTGAGACATTTCGGAGTAGCTACAAGTGGAAAATTTAGTTCGTTTACAATAATGAAGGCAATAAGAGATATCATTGAAATGAATAAGGATATTAAAGTGTGGAATTTATCATTAGGGTCTGTAATGGAGATTCATGATAATTTTATATCACCTGAAGCTGCTGAACTTGATAGAATACAAAATAAATACGATGTAATATTTGTTATTGCCGGAACGAATAAGCCAAACTTTGAAAAAAAAAGATTAAAGATTGGTGCTCCAGCAGATTCAATAAATGCACTAGTAGTAAATTCTGTGAATTTACTAGGAAGACCTGCAACATATTCAAGAGAAGGGCTAGTACTTTCATTTTTTAATAAACCAGATATCAGTTATTATGGTGGTGATGGACCACAAAAAATTAGAGTTTGCACATCTACAGGAGAGGCTTATGTTGCAGGAACGTCTTTTGCAGCCCCATGGATATCTAGGAAAATGGCATACTTAATTCATATTATAGGGTTGAGCAGAGAAGCAGCTAAGGCATTAATTATTGATTCAGCTGTCGGATGGAAGAAAACAGAAGATCCATCAAATTTAATAGGATATGGTGTTGTGCCAAAGCGAATAGAAGATATTGTGCAATCTCCAAATGATGAGATTAGATTTATTTTATCAGGTGTATCTGAAAAATATGATACTTACAATTTTAATATTCCAGTTCCTATTTATAAAGAGAAACATCCTTTTGTAGCAAAAGCTACTTTGTGCTATTTTCCTAAATGTTCGAGAACTCAAGGCGTCGACTACACTAATACAGAACTGGATTTACATTTTGGAAGAATTAAAGATTCAGGGATAAAGTCTATTAATGGAAATCAGCAAAGTGTTGAGGGGGGGCATTATCTATTTGAAGAAGACGCAAGGAAATATTTTAGAAAATGGGATAATGTTAAACATATCAACGAGGAGTTGAAAAATGGAACAAGAGGAAAGAAGGCATACAACAATGGCCTGTGGGGAATAAGCATTAAGACCAAGGAAAGATTAAGTAAGCGGGATGGTGAAGGTCTAAAATTTAGTGTTGTTGTAACTCTTAAAGAAATAAATGGTGTTAATAGAATTGAAGATTTTATACATCAGTGTTCATTCAGAGGATGGCTAGTTAATAGAATCAATGTTGATAATTATATTGAGATTTATAATAAGGCAGAAGAAGAAATTTCATTTGATTAATTAAAGTATAAATAATCAGAAATATAGATATAGAAGAATTTAATGAAGTAAAACGTAAAAAGACGTCTAGAGTTTTCTCTTTACATAAAGAAAACCAGACGATTATGTCTGGCCCCCTTGTCAAAGGATTATCCAATAACATATTAATTTCGCAAATTAGTAGTCAAAGAAATTAATCTTTTGCAAGGAAAATTTGCATAGGAGGTGAAAATAATGGCTGTACATCATGGTGGTAAAGTTGGAAAAGCTGGCAAGACATTAGCAAGCAATTCATCGAGTAAAAGTGATAAAAGTAAAGCTGGGGCAACATTGGTAAAACACAAAGAAGAAAAACACAATTAGTAAATGGGCGGAGGAAACTCCGCCTGATTGCATAAGGGTGGTAAAAATCTTTGCGAAAAAGTGCATTCGAAGTCTAGGATTAACCACCTAATTATTAAAGCTGGATTATTGAAATTAAAAGTGCCAGATAAACCGACAAGTCCCAAATAAAAATATTATTCTAAAAAAGAGAATACATCATTTTCAAATAATTTATGGTAAGGCGATGACATCCAGTCATGTGTTATTATGTTCTTCAATCTACCATGTTATCATCTGCAATAAAATCTATATCAACATTCTTCTCGCGAAGTTTATTAATATAAATAACCGCGCACCTAAAAGTCTTTTTATTCTTTGGAAGTTCTTGTCTCACTGAAAAATTAACAGGCTTATTGTAGAATTTACAGTATTGCATATTACTTAATTGTTTTTTGAAACTATTCAGTGGCAATACCTCATGAGTCACATTATGCTCTCTACAGTACTTTACAAACCTATCATAAAAGCATGTATAATTAAGGCGAAGAACAAAATCTCCATCTAAATCTAGAACTGCATCATAGTCAATATCTCTTAAAAGTTCATTATTAGCTGCCATACGATTCATGGTTTCAAAATTTTGTTCGATAACTGTTTTATTTGATGTTCCTCCATCTAACAAGTCCTCATAAGCACCCATTTCAATTGCTGATAAAATCTCCTTCATAGTAAAACCTGTGCACTCTTGCATATTTAAATCTAAATCATTAAATACCCTCTTAAGTAGAGCTATACCGATCATACAGTTAGCTATAGAAGTTTTAACTCTATCATTTTTAATATAATTACCAATTAGTTTTTCTAAAATTGCGCTATGGATTTCTTTAATGTTTTCCTCTTCCATTTTTAAGGCCTCCTTCAATAGACTCGCTCCAAGTTTATTAAGTAAAATAGAATTTTCCTTTAATATTTCTAGACTTTCTTTCGTTTCTTCATCAAAATAGGAAGTTGCAAATATAACTCTAAGGCTTCTTCCTATATTTGCCGTTTCCTCAATACCTACTTCTCCTGACAAAATTACTGAAGCTCTAGGAATAAAACATCTATTTTTATCTAAGGTGGCTACACCTTTTATTCCTTTGTAGTTATCATAGGAATTTCTCATAACCCCTGATATTAAATCCACTTTATATTTACCTATTATGTGAGGTTTGTACTCTTCTAAAATAAGAGGTATAAAATTACTGCTGCTGGCGGTTTTGTTTAAGGCGAAATCTGTACATTGTGCCGCATTTAATATTCCATCCTCCATGCACAATATTGGTGTAATAATATATTTTATAGCACTACTTTTACCGCTACTACTTTCGCCTTCTATTAAAAGATGGTTGTATTGAATTTTATTATGTTTAAGCTTTTCTTTGAGAAACAAACCACTTACATAACCTAATATGGCAGCAGTATTTTTAAGTATACTAAATTTAAATAAGGAAGGTGCTACTAATAAAAGCTCTTCTTTTGTAATGACATCATTTTTTAGAATGTTAGTATTAAGTTCTGAGTATTGATTTTGCATAGTTATATCTAGCGTGGGATTTCCCCGGGAATTTAAAGCACCATGCTCAGTCGCAAAGCACCACTGATTATTAATTCTATGAAAGCCACTGTAGGTAACACCCGTGCGAGTATCGTGAGTTTTACTTGAGATAATAAATCTTATATATTGAAGATCTTCTATCCTTCCTATATAAAAAGTTTTAAAGCTATTTAGTGCTCTTCTAAAAGACAATACATCATCAAAATCAGAGCTTTTAAATGTCCTCTCACATATAACACCTTCATGGGTAACAATATCTCCTATAATTTGAGTATCGCCTTCATTTTCAATATAATATTTAGGATTAATAATAAAATTAGAAATGTTGATTATTTCTTTCTTACAATATTTGTAGTAACAGAACTCATCTTCAAAAATATTTCCTATAGTTTTAGTCTGCAATGTTACCTTTTCTACAAGTGGTTCACCTTCGGTATTAACTAAAGCAATTAATTCTTCTACAGTGCCTCCATTTCCTACCCAATCTACAATATCCTCCTTATGTTTTAAACCTGGAAGTTCTATTATTTTTATAGATTTTGACGTTTTCTTCAATGCATCTAGAACATCTTTTGCATAAGCCTTACCACTCTCATCATTATCAGGTAGAATTACTATATTAGCGCCGGTTAGTGAAGAGACATAATCTTCACTATAAGCTGAAAATCCCCTAGCACCAAAAGCAGTAGTAGTTCCTACTAGTCCTAACTTGAAAATCATATCAGCGCATTTCTCTCCTTCTACAAAGAAAATAGTCTTATCAGTATTAATGCCATCTAAAACTCGTGGCATCTTATAAATAATATGTCTCGCTTTCTTTATTCCAAAGCTCCAACTACTATTATCTTTAGTATAAGCCATGAAATCCTTCTTTCTTTTGCCTTTATCCATCCACTCTCGTCTACAAATCTTATATAATATATTTCCAAGTTCATCCTCATAATAATAATTAGCTGTAGTTTCCTTTTGATAATTGATATTTTGTTTCTGATGAAAGTCACGTTTTGTAGAAGGTTCAGGACCCTCTGTTTCAATTCTAATATTATATTTTGCACCTAAAAATTTCATACTATTATGGAATCCATCTATACCCTCGTTATACCTTACGGCAGTTAAAATATCACCTTTAGCTCCACAACTAAAGCAGCTCCAATACCGTTCACTGCTTCCTGGCACAATGGCTGCACTTGGATCCTCGTCCTTATGACTATGTGCACTTTTATTAAAACAAGTAAATTTTCTGTTTTTATTCTTGCTGCTATGTTCCATAACATAATCTTTTAAATGATCCTGTATTTCGCTAATACATCTTTGCGCAATTTTGCTCCCCATAATAAATCCCCCTAATTACTTTTGTACGGCTTAGATCACTAAGCATTATCTCTAGGATAAATCCCTGAAAAATAACAAGAATTATAAATGCATTACACTTTCAGTAAAGATATATGACCTTGCCCTAGGGATTTGCGCCAAAATCATTAAATTATTACGAAAAATTTTTTAAAATAGTAATCTTGTAAATAAATATGAGATATGTAATTAGGTTAGGTCATTGATATATAAGGGTTTATACGGGATTTGCTTATTGAATTACAAATTTATCATGGGGGGGTATGCACTGTAGTTGAGTTTTTAAAATTAGGACTTAGTTTTTGTAGAAAATTTTTATGCTTATATTAATATAGTATATTTGTTATTTTGTAATATATATATATAGTTATAGTTTAACGTAGATAGCTTAAGGGTTTGAGGTGATTACAAGATGGGGTAATAAATTGAAATAAATTGTAATGGAAAGGTAATTAGTATAGTGTCAGGCACCTAAATAAAGGGGATCAAATAGAGACGGAAGGTAAAAGATCAATTAGAGTATTATGGGTATATTGCTAGTTTAATGTATAAAACAATAAAATTGAAACAAAATAAGATTTGGGTAAAAGAATCTGCAAGAACAATGAAGTTGAAATCTAAAAAATACATTAATAGAATAAGGAGTTGAAAATATGGAATTAAATTGGATTTGGCAAGCAATTTTAATATTCTTTGTAGGAACTTTTATTTTAAGAGTAGGTGGAAGAAAATCAATTTCTCAAATGACTATATCTCAAACTATTGTAATGGTTGGACTAGGATCTTTACTTATTCAACCAGTAACTGGAAATGGACTCCTAATTACGTTTATAATAGCATTTATTTTAACTTTATTAATGGTAATTACTGAATATTTAGAGATTAAGGTAGATTTTTTCGAAACCATATTTTCTGGTAAAGCTGTTATTGTTATAGAGAATGGTAAAGTAAACATTAAAAATCTAAAAAAATTAAGACTATCAATAGATAAACTTGAAACTCGTTTGCGACAGGCTGGGATATCCTCTATAGAAGATATTAAATATGCAACAATTGAAGTAAGCGGACAAATAGGTTATGAGTTAAAAGATAACAAGAAACCACTGACACAGGAGGACTTTATTAAGCTAATGAACGAAATATCTCAGATGAAATCAATGTTTAGTAATAATATGAGCATGGAGTCAAAACAAAATCAAAATAATAATATTTTTGAAGAGGTAAATAGTAAAAAATATGAAGGTAACAAAAATGAACCATAAAAATGTTCACTAAAGGTAAAGTGCACATTTTTCTGATAGTGTGATAGTGCAGGTAAAAATGGCGTAGCGATTTCAGGTACATTTGGAAAGAACAGACTAAAAATCTGTGCTTTCTTATTATATAAAAACAAATCCCTTATATTTGAAATTTATGTTATGATTGGTATATAAGTAAGCTATAAGTTATTTCGTAGTCGTATTATATTGTATAACTAATGAATAACTACAAAATATATTTTGTAGTTATCAAAGGGAGGCATCAATAATGAAAATAGTTTTTATGGGAACTCCTGATTTTGCAGTTCCCTCATTGAAGAAAATGATAGAGAAATATAATGTAAGTGCGATTGTAACACAACCTGATAAACCAAGTGGAAGAGGGAAAAAGGTTGCAATTTCACCAATAAAAGAGGTCGGACTATCGAATCAAATTCCAATTTTTCAGCCCGAAAAAATAAAAACAGACTCTGTAATTATTGATAAATTAAAAGAAATAAAACCTGATTTTATTATTGTTGTAGCATATGGTCAAATCATAACTAAGCATATACTTGACATACCAAGACTCGGATGTATTTGTCTACATGCATCTCTCCTCCCAATGTATAGGGGGTCATCACCAATAAATTGGAGTTTAATAAATGGGGAAATAACAACTGGAAATACAACTATACTAATGGATACTGGTATAGATACGGGTGATAAGCTTATGAAAAGTGAGTTTGATATATCTGAATCTATGACAGCAGGAGAATTGTACAATTTATTAAAAATAAACGCTGCTGAACTGTTAGAGGAAACAATAAATGGCATTATCACAGGTGAAATTTGTGGGGTAAAACAACAGAGTGATGGAAGTTCTTATGTACAGATGTTAAACAAGGAAATGGCAAAGATTAATTGGAATGACAGTAGTATTAACATACATAATTTAATAAGAGGATTGAGTTTTTGGCCATATAAAAATATAAACTCATGGCCAACTGCTCATACTTATTATAAAGATATTCCAATTAAAATATTTAAATCCAAGTCATTAGAGGCAAATACTATTAAACCACCTGGGTATATCATAGATGCAAATAATGAAGGAATTACAGTCGCCACCAATAACGGTATTCTGATTATAGAAATATTACAGTTTCCAGGGGGGAAACCTCTTGAGGTAAAAGAATTTTTAAAAGGAAATAAAATAGAAAAAGGCATTGTATTATCATAATCATATCACATGAATAAAACAATAGGATTAGAAGATTTTATAATGCTTAAGCAAAATACTAGATTAGAAAATAGAGAAATATGTGTAGAAAACATATCCCTTATGGAAAGCACAAGAATCAATGGAAAGTTAACATATATACCACTTTATGTGTGTAAAATAGGTAAATAAAAAGGGGAGTTCACTTTGTGAACTTCCCTTTCAAAATATATCATATTTAATTTTAATTTAAGTAGAGCATAGCCATTATTTTTTCAATTAAAGTATTTTTCTGTGTCTTTTACATATATTAAAGACCTTTTACTTATAAAATCGTACTATCCTCTAAACACTGTGGAAATTCAATTTGAACCATTGGACTATCCCCTTTCTATTAGCAATTATTTTAGTTAATCTAATGAAAGTTAATAATTTTCTTTGTTTGGTTATGAACTTATAATAACATAGTAATTAATATTTGTAAAGACTTATTTTTAATTAATAATAAATATTGGTATAGATTTTTTATTAAGACTGAGACTGCCTTGGAGTTTTATTTTTTCATTTAAAGTATATTTCCATACATTTATTCTAATGATAATTAAGTAATAATGAAATAAAAAAATATACATGAAGGATGGATAAAAAATGAAAAATAAAAAAATTTCTTTAATATTAATTAGTGTTAGTATGACTACTTTAATATTTACTGGATGTGCTATGAAAAACTCTACGAAAACGCCGATGAATAATACTAATAAAACTAACCAAACTAACCAAACTAATAAATCTAACCAAGCTACATCAACTGACACAATGAAAAAACTTTATTCTAATGCTCTTAATGAACTAGTTACTGCTAAAACAATAACAACTACCCAATCAAAAAAAGTACTTGCAGCAATAACAAAGAATATGCCACAAGGTTCAGTCGCAAATAGTAGTAATAGAACAACCACTAATACAGGAACAGGAACAGGAACAGGAACGACAGGAACGCCAGAAATGACAGGAACACCAGGAACGACAGGATCAACAGGAACCGCAGGAACTGGAACTGGAACACCAGGAATAACAGGAACAGACACAACAAATGAAACAAACCAAAACGAGACAACAAATGATAGTAATGTAATTAATGAATTAAGATCATTAGTTAGTAGTAAAGTAATCACTCAGGGACAATCTGATATGATATACCAAAAAATTCATTTATAATTGGATTTGTGAATAAGTATGTTATTTTACCATAATAATGTGGACGAAATGGTATGGTAATTTTATAAACAAAGATAGCCAGGAAATGTATAATTAAAAGGGAATTCAATAATGAATTCCCTTTTAATTATATTAAGCTATAATTTTTTATAAATCCGCATTGCAAAGATATAAGCAACAACTATTATTGCTATACACCAAGCAAGGGCAACCCAGATATCATAATCTTCTAAACAATCCTGAATTTCGCTAATACATCTTTCTGTAATTTTTATTCCGATAAAAAAACATATAATTACTTTTATGCGGCTTAGATCACTAATGAATTGTAAAACACACATAAAAATGATAAAATAAAGCTAAGATAGGAAGTAGGTGTAACTGTTGATAAACACTGAAAATGAACAACGGGTAAAGTTAGATGAGATATTAAAATCGCTGTTTGCAGTATCTAAGAAAGTACTAATTACAATGATGAATAGCTTATTTAAAGAAGATTTTGATGTTGAAATGACAGACATAACGTTCGAAAATAATGAATTTGTTTCAGATGATTACGATATAATACGTGGTGATTTATTTTTAAAAATTTCAAAGGGGAATAAACCATATCATTATCATATAGAACTTCAGACTAAAAACGATGCAACGATGGTAATACGGATGTTTGAATATGGATTTAAAAAAGCAAAAGAACTAGCAAAATATCAGGTAGAAGACGAACAAGAAATAGTTATATATATTCCAAAGCAATTGGTTATATTTGTAGAGCAAAATAAAAATATTAAAGATGAATTAAAAATGAAATTAGTTTTTCCGGGTGGACAGGAAATAAAATATGCTGTGCCAACAATGAAATATTGGGAATACAGTGATATAGATATTATGCAAGATAAAATGTATCCACTGCTTCCTTTACAAGTATTCAAACTCAGGTACAAAATGGAACAAATAAAAAAGAGATATGGTGAAGGAAGTTCTGAAATAAAAGAAACTATTATGGAAGCAAAAAAGATATCAGAAACAATATCTAAAGAAGGAAGTCAATTATTTAACAATGCAGAAATAGACGGGGATGATTTACACAGAATATTGCTAGCAGTAGCAAATTTATTTGAATATCTTAATACAAAATATGGTGAGGATGAAAAATTAAATGAGGAGGTGCGTAATATGACTAAGACTCTGTATGATCCGGCTGTAGAACAAAGAGGGATAGAAAAAGGGATAGAAAAAGGAATAGAAAAAGGGGATATTAAGGCTAGAGAAGAAATGGTAAAAGAAATGTTGTTAGATGGTGAGAGTATTGTGAAAATTAAGAAGTACTCTAAGTTAAGTGAGGAAGAAATAGCAAAAATAAAAAATAAAATAATGCAATAAAACAATATAAAGTACTGTAGATTAACTTCTACGGTATTTTTTTACTTATCCATTTACATGTATTTTAAAAATACAAAAGGGGAGCCCACTTTAAACTTCTCCTTTAAAATATGTCATATTTAATTTTAATTTAAGTAGAGCATAGCCATTATTTTTTTTAATTAAAGTATTCCAACCTATTACTTATAAAATCGTACTATACTATAAACACTGTGGAAATTCAATTTGAACCATCGGACTATTCCCTTTCTATTGTCAATTAATAATAAATATCGTTTAGTCTATGATTAAAAGATAAATATGCTAAAAGTTTGTTATAATTTTTTATAAATCCGCATTGCAAAGATATAAGCAACAACTATTATTGCTATACACCAAGCAAGGGCAACCCAGATATCATTTCCTACGGGTTGGACTCCTAATAAATTCCGAATAGCTTCTACAATAGGCGTTACAGGTTGATTTTCTGCAAATGCACGTACTGTTGAAGGCATAGTATCTGTTGGTACAAAGGCAGAACTGATAAATGGTAAGAAGATGATTGGGTAAGAGAATGCTCCTGCACCATCTGGTGTTTTAGCAGCAAGTCCTGCAATTACAGCAATCCAAGTCAAAGCAAGTCAAAGCAAGTGTAAAGATACCAAGAATTCAAAATACGCCGAGCCATTCTAAGATTCCTGCGCAGGAACGGAAACCCATTAATAATGCAACAAGTATAATTACTACTACAGAAATTCCATTAGAAATTAATGAGGTTAATACATGTCCCCATAATACTGTAGAACGAGCGATGGGCATAGAGTGAAAACGTTCAAAGATACCACGTTCTTTATCTGTAAACAAACGGTAAGCTACGTATGCAATCCCACTACCAATGGTCATTAACATTATACCTGGTAATAGATAATCAATATAATTTTCTGTACCTGTTGTGATTGCACCACCAAATACATAAACGAATAATAACATAATTGCAATTGGTGTTATACTAACTGTAATAATTGTATCCATACTTCTAAAAATATGACGCATAGAACGTCCAAACATAACACCCATATCTTTGAAAAAATATTTATTTATAGATTCCATTTATTTCTCCTCCTTTTTACTAATGATTGTTAGGAATATTTCTTCTAATGTAGGTTGTTTTTCAACATATTCAACTTTTGCAGGTGGGAATAATTTTTTAAGTCCATCTAGTGTGTCTAGAGCAATGATTTTTCCTCCATGAAGAATAGCGATTTTATCTGCAAGTTTTTCTGCTTCCTCTAAATATTGAGTTGTTAAGAATACTGTAGTTCCTGCAGCTGATAACTCTTTTACAATTTTCCAAACTTCTAAACGTGCTTCTGGATCAAGACCTGTCGTTGGCTCGTCTAGGAAAATAATCTTTGGATTTCCTACAAGACTCATTGAGATATCAATTCTTCTTTTCATCCCTCCAGAGTAAGTACCAACTCTGCGGTCTGCAGCCTCTGACATACCAAAGCGATTAATTAACTCACTTGCTACTTGATTTGGATTTTTAAGATGTCTAAGTTTTGCTATCATTTGAATATTTTCACGTCCAGTTAAAATTTCATCTATAGCAGCAAACTGACCAGTAAGACTGATTGAACCTCTAATCTCCCCTGGATTTTTTTCAATATCAAAACCATTGATTACAACACTTCCGGAATCTGCCTTAAGTAAAGTAACCATGATTCTAATCATCGTTGTTTTTCCAGATCCATTGGAACCTAGTAATGCAAAGATACCTCCTTGCTCTACTTCAAAATCTACTCCTTTGAGTACTTCTACATCTTTGTAAGATTTCTTTACCCCATTAATTTGTATGATGTTTTTTTTCATTTACTTTCCTCCTTTTAGTCGGACCCCGGGGTAATTAAACCCACTCGCTCCCGCTCGTAAATTACCCGTTAAAGTCCATTTAGGACTTTAACCCCCTCTACAATGTAGTAATCTTACTCAAAGTTGCATCTAATCCTTAGAATGCAGCCTGAGTAGTTATCATAAAAAATGAGCCGACAACTGTGATTTCACTCACATGTTATCGGCTCTGCGTCTTTGCGTCTGGCTCTTTAATAACTGATATATTCATTTGTTTTACATTGATTATCGTTTCCAGTTTACACCTCGGACAAAATAGTGGGAAGTTTTCAAGCACTGTATCATCACGTATCTTGACCCTTGTTTTGTTTCCACAGACTGGGCATAAAATCCACTCATATTCACACACTCTAATCTACCATCCCTTTTACTTTGTTTTATTCGTAACCTTTTTCATGGCCTCATTAACTTCTTGGTTAACAGATTCTTGACAGATGTCTGTGTAAGTTTTTGAATCTTTGATTAGATCGTCGCAGAATGTCGCTACGTCACTGCCCGTCACTTCAAGCACGCCTTTCCCGAAGGTAGCGCCCTCTTCAAAAAGATCAATAATCCCAGAGAGTAAACCTATTCCGCCTTCTAGCTCAACAGGGCCGACCTTATATAGATATTTTTGAATCTCTTTATAAACAATCTGATAATCTTTTGGGAGCGCTTTGACACGCACCACGTGCGCTCGCCACTCTTTTTTGCCTTCGATGATATCTTGTATTCTCATTTTAGCCTCCTAATTACCTAATTTTTTAGCAATATTATTGTTGAGTTGCTTGCGCCACTTGTCGCGAAAGGAATTTGCCCCGTCTTCGCCGGCCAGCGCGGAGCAGAAGCCTTTTATATCGTCATCCAAAACCTCTTTTATACTCTGACCGTCCGCAGCCGTTTCTTCGAGAAGGCCAAGCACACCGTCAAGAATAGGCATGAGGTTGCGACCTGTAAAATCTGAGTGCGGCCAAAGATTAGCTTTAATTTTTTCCCATGCCGCTTGATAATCAGATGGTAGTTTTTTGGCTCGCAGTTCAAAAGTTATCATTTCTTTAGTCATGTCGCTTCCCGTGATTTTTTCCCAAAGATTCATTATTATTTCTCCTTTAACTCGTTAATTTTTGATGATACAAATTCCCATTTTGTCCAGAACCCCTTCAGCTCCTCGCGCCCCGCGTCGTTGAGTTTGAAAAACTTTCGTGGCGGTCCCATATCAGATGGCTTTTTTTCTATGTCCACTAGTTTATTCTTCTCAAGCCGCACCAAAATGGTGTAAACTGTCCCATCTACAACGTCTGAAAATCCTAGGGCGTTCAGCCTCCGCGTGATCTCGTAACCGTAGATTTCCTCGCGGCTTATAATTTCAAGGACGCTACCTTCTAGTACACCCTTTAACATTTCCGTAATATTTTTCAGTTGAATCACCTCTTCACTATTTAGCAATACTGGTATCTAGTATTAATTACTACCACTATATAGTATCACGTAGTAGTGGTGGTGTCAATATGATATATTTATTTTTTAGAGTGTATTTTTATAATTCATATAAAATAAATTGTAATTCACTTTGTATTTAATATATGGTAAAATAACGTAAACTAATTAGCTTTTCGAAAGGATAGTGCAAATGATTTATTTATTTTTAGCTATAATATGTAGTTCATCCATTGCACTTATTTTTAAATATAGTGAAGGAAATGAAATGAATAGGTATGCGGTTACCAGTTCAAATTATTTTACCGCATTTACAGTAAGCTTATTTATGATATTGTTTCAATCGCATATAAAAATTTATAATATGGGTATTTCACTAACCAATTTTGCTCATGAGTTTACAAAAGTTATAATAAAAAATAATGGTGTATTTTCAGAAGGTGCTAGTTTATCATGGGCAATATTGCTTGGATTGATAGGAGGAATATTCTTCTTTTTATCATTTGTTTATTATCAAAAGAGTGTAGGGAAAAATGGCGCGGCGATTTCAGGCACGTTTGGAAAGTTGGGAATTTTAGTTCCAATGATATTCTCTGTTATTATATGGAAAGAAATCCCCAGAATTCTACAATGGGTTGGAATTTTTATGGCGCTATTTTCAATTGTTTTTGTGAATATTTCTTCGAATAAAGATGAGAGTGGTAATATACGTGTAAACTTAACTTTAATATTGTTATTCTTATTTGGAGGAATGTCAGAATTTCAAAATAAGTTATTTCAACAATATGCTCTTGCAGAATATAAGAATGTATTCTTATTTTTTATATTTGTTATGGCATTTATCTTGAGTTTATATTTTGTTATAAAATCAAAAGCAAAAGTAACGAAGAAGGACTTAATTGTAGGATTTTTAGTTGGTATACCAAATTTATTCTCTTCATATTTTCTTATAATGGCTTTAAGCTTTATGCCTACATCTATAGCTTTTCCTGTATATAGTGCAGGAAGTATAATCTTTATAAGTCTGGGTGAAGTGCTTTTATTTAAGGAGAAGATATCAAAAAAGAATAAAGCTGCTATTTTATTAGTGATTTTAGCTTTAGTACTGATTAATATTTGATATCTATTGTAATAAGTTGTATTTCTAAATTATAGAAAACATGTTACAATTTAAGTGAAATTATGAATAAACAAATAGATTTTTGGAGGGGATATGAATGGATACTATTATAAAAATATATCTGATTATGATTATCTTTTTTTTGATATTAGTAATAATACAATTATATACAGTAATCCGTCAAGGGAAACTTATTATAAACGCAGAGAAAAGTAGGTTTTCTGCTATTTGGTGGGTTGTGGGGATTACAATTTGGATTCTGCTGATTATATTTTACTGTGTATTAGGGTATTTAAATTATAGGAATAACACTTATATTAATATTTTAGGGAATATAATGTGGATTGAAATTGCAATTTTTAATATATTAAGGATGCTTAAAAGTTCGGGAATAAGAGAAAATGGTATAAATGGCTCTGGAAGCTTTTATAAATGGTCTAAAGTTGAAAGTTATAGTTGGATATCACCAACTATTATTCAATTTGAAGTTAATACATTCTTCAAAACTAATTACAGTTTTAAATTTACCATAAAAGAACAATTAATATCAAAAGTAAATGAAACAGTACAAAAATACGTTCCTTAAATTATTTATAATACCTAGAATTGCAGGCACATTCACATTTGGATGATATAAATAATTTCACTGGGTATAATAATTACAAAAAGATAAATATCGTATGAAAGGGGAGTTTACTTAATGGATATTAAAAAAGGAGAAAATAGTTTTTTTGTAGGGGATAATGAGAAAGAATCATTAACTAAGATAGAATTTGGACAAATTGGTGATACGATAATAATCAATCATACTATTGTATCAGAACAGTTAAAAGGTCAAAATGTAGCCATGCAGTTGCTTGAAAAGGTTGTTGATCTTGCGAGAGAAAAAAATAAAAAAATAATTCCTATATGTACCTATGCTAAAGCTAAATTGAATAAAAATGATCAGTATTTAGATGTGCTACAAAAGTGAAGAAAAGGGTAAATTGCATTTTTCTAAAGTAAGAAGTGCTGCGATTTAACCTGATTAATTAGCACATTAGAAAGGCTATCATAGGAGGATAATTATGAAAATTACTACAATTAAAGAAAATGGTGTAGAAATTGCTGTTGTAAGCAGCAGTGAGTTAATAATAACTGATGTTCAGTCATCATTAGATTTCATAGCAACAGTAAATTATGAAGTAGGTTGTGAGCGTATAATTTTGAATAAATCAGCAATATGTGAGGACTTTTTCAACTTAAAAACACGGCTTGCTGGAGAAATATTACAAAAGTTTATTAATTATCATACAAAAATTGCTATAGTTGGAGACTTTTCTGTGTATACAAGCAAGAGTTTAAAAGATTTCATCTATGAGAGTAACAAAGGCAAGGATATATTTTTCTTGTCAAATGAAAAAGAAGCTGTTGATAAATTGAGCATTGTTTAAGTCATAATTGAAGAAACCAAGTTATAAACTTAATCAATATAATATAAATATTTATAATCTTAATAATTTGTTTTAAATCACATTCTTATGGCTAAAATAAATATACAATAGAGCCATAGGAAAGCAATAATAAAAGAAAATAAAATATTAGGAGGAAAAAATATGAACACTAAATTTTTCAAAAATATAGAGGTTGCAAAAGCATTAGGACTAAAAGAAGAGGTATTATATGTAGAGAATCAAGTTGTCAGTAAAACATTAACACAAACCAATAACGTTAGCATAACACTATTTGCTTTTGATAAGGGAGAAGAAATAAGTACACATTCAGCACCTGGAGACGCATTAGTATATGTAACAGAGGGACAGGTTACAATTACAGTAGGAGAAAATGCTCCGGTTAAAGTGAGCGAAGGCGAAATGATATTAATGCCAGCAAATACACCTCATGGACTCGTGGCTAATGAGAGATTTAAAATGATGTTAGTTATAGTGAATGGTTAGTAAAAAGCTTATCTTATAGATTAATCTATGAGATAAGCTTTTATTTTAATGTGAGGATTATGGTATCTTTCTTTATTTAATGAATCATTTTTATATTCAATTGCTTCATTTGGACACCAGTGAAGGCATGCCATACATTGCTCACAATGTTGTTTCCATGAAGGCTTTTTATCTATTATCTCTATATTTTTGACTGGGCATACCTTTAAGCAAATTCCACAGTTAGTACATTTTGAGTTCGTCCAAAAACCTTTAGAAAAATCACTTGGATTAAAAGCAAGGTACATTTTTTCTTCAGAGATCTTATCGTTTATAATATCGATTTTGTTAATTATATTATTATTAATTTTTGATACTATATTTAATGTGATCGATTTTTGTACTGTGAGGTAAGTTATCACTTAAATCTTTAGCTATCTTTAAAGAATTGCCTGTTCCACTAAAATAGTAAATAGTTGTACTCATTATATCAACTCCTGATAAATAAATTCATTATTATACTATCATAAAGATAATTTATTTACAATTTCTGTACAAGTCTTTGATACTTGAAGAAATATAATAATGTAAAAGTATACATAATATGCTATAATTTCGTTAGATTTAAGTCGAGTTTGTAATCTAGTATGTCTCAATATGTGGGGGTTTATTATACCATGTTATCATTAATTCTAATATTAATATCTATTCTATGTTTACTTTTGTATTCAGGATTTTTCAAAAAAAAATAAAGGCGCCATAAAGTATAGCAAGAAATGATGAGGATGAACGTTTTATCATTGAAAAACTTGACATTCAATATGTAAATATGCGTATTCCTAAGCTATCAAGTATGGATAATTTTGAATTTTGTACCGAAGATTTAGCTAAGATATATACTGATAAAATAAGAAATATATTGTTAAACATTAATGGATTTAAATAAACTATTTTATAAATACAAAAGGGGAGTTCACTTTGTGAACTTCCCTTTCAAAATATATCATATTTAATTTCAATTTAAGTAGAGTATAGTCATTATTTTTTAATTAAAGTATTTTTCTGTGTCTTTTACATATATTAAAGACCTTTTACTTATAAAATTGTACTATCCTCTAAACACTGTGGTAATTCAATTTGAACCATTGGACTATCCCCTTTCTATTAGAGATTATTTTAGTTAATCTAATGAAAGTTAATAAGTTTGTGGAATTACTTCCACGATCTTTGTAGTAAACAAAATTTTCTTTCTTTGTTTATGAACTTATAATAACATAATAATATATGTTTGTAAAGAACTATTTTCAATTAATAATAAATATCAGTTGATGCATAATTAAAAGATAAATATATTGTAGTAATATTATATAAGCTAGGCTGAAGTTTATATAATCTAAACAGGTTTAAGTAGGTTATTCCATGTATAAATATGGTATACTTGGTTTAAATAAATGTAAATTAAATTTTTAAAAATTAAAAAAGTTTGAATTGAAATTTGGTGCAATTTAATGATAAGTCTAAGCTTAAACTCAATGATAACTTAAAAGGAGCAAGTATGGAATTTCAAAAGTCAGTTATTGAACTTATAAAGATGAGGACATCGAGCAGATCATATGATCAAAAAAACATTGAAAGTATAAAACTTAAAAAGCTAAAGGATTATATTACAAAGATTAATGAAGAAACAAAATTAAGGGTTAGGTTTATATTTACACAAAGTAATGATAACGATGTTAAGCAAGTAAAAAAAATGGGGACGTATGGAGTTATATCAGGTGCCAATTCATTTATTATTGGAATATTAGATAAAGAAGAAAAAGATGCGCTTGAATTTGGATATTTATTTGAAAAAATTGTTCTCTTTGCAACGGATTTAGGACTTCAAACATGTTGGCTAGGTGGAACTTTTAATAAGAGTAATTTTGAACAAAATATGAGTTTACTTGATAATGAATTCATACCCATCGTTTCTCCTGTAGGAATAAAAAAAGAAAAGCCTAGAGTTTTTGAATCAGCTATGAGAGCACTTGTTGGTGCTAATAAACGAAAACCCTGGAGTGAATTATTTTTTGTAGCGGATAGTTTAGCACCATTAAATGAAGACAGTGCAGGTCAATATGCTGTTCCATTAGAGATGGTAAGACTTGGACCTTCTGCTTCTAACAAACAACCTTGGAGAATTATAAAGGAAGAGAATACATATCACTTTTATCTTTCCAGAACAAAAGGCTATGGAGTAACTGGTTATGATATGCAAAAAAACGACATTGGTATAGCTAAATGCCATTTTGAGTTATCTGCAAATGAGCTTGGGTTAAAAGGCACATGGGTAGAAATAAAAAAAATAAGCACACCAAATGACTGGGAATATTGTTGCAGCTGGTTTAATTAATATTTTAAAAGGGAAGTTCACTTTTTGTGAACTTCCCTTTTAAAATAATTTATAAATCACTTGTAATATGCAAACACATCTTCTCTTGAATGAATTTCGAAATTTTGTGGAAGTGGAAGAGCTTTTAAATCTTTTCCTACAAATCTACCATCTACATAATATTCAACTCCACAAAAGGTTTCAAACCACATAAGAATTTTATCAATAAATGGAGTTTTAACTTCCATCAATTCACAAAAACTCTTAATAATGCATAGTCCATATGGGAAATCTTCAAGAAAATATCTTGAATTAAAATCTGGAATATAACCTTTTTCTGTTTTTATAAGTGGAGACTGTATATTATTAAGTGCAGGTTTATTGCTAATTTGCTCAGTTATCTGCTGGGCGGTATCAGCTTTGAAATACGCCTTTACAAAACCAAATTTCTTCAAATCAATAGTTCCGAGCTTAAGGCATAAGTTCTGGACCTCTTCATCAGTGGCTATTAACATTTCTGAACATTCATCCGTCCACTCGTTATAAAATTGAATCATATTTTCCCAATATACTCCTTCTTTATAATTGTGAAAGATTCCATAAAGTCTTGCAGTATGAAGAATTGGATTAGCTGGTGTAAGCGAAACTTGTAGAAAATTTTCTAGGGGATTGCACTTCATATTAAGTATGTGTTCCAATGCCTTGCATACATCAGATGTATTACGAGCAGGAATAGCTCCTATAAAAAGTTCATCTTTCTTACCCAAGTCATACACAGATTTTCCGTACTCCTTTAATCTAGAAATACCATGAACCCTCTGAAATCCGAATATTGTACAGCCGTTTTCAATAAGATCTTTGCAATAGAATTCTCCACCACCATTACCTGGCATCATGCCAATCCAAACTTCTTTTTTTAGAAAAGGCTTTATTCTTTGAATCGTTTTACTGAATATATGAGATGGAAGAGTAGATATAATGATGTCAGCATCCTGTATAACTTCTTGTGGGTTACTAGATATCACATCAATCTTTCCTGTGTATTTAATTGTTCCATCATTATTACAAACCTCAATAATGTTGTTCCAATCATCTGGCCTGGAAGTCAATAGTCTTACAGAAACATCCTCGTTTCTTCCGATGTCTCCCATTAAAAGTGTACCTATATTTCCACCACCTAAAATACATACATTCATTCGTTATCCTCCTAAATTTAAGACTGTTTTTTTTGAGCCGTATTACTATTATAGCATATAAGCTAATATAACCCCATTATAACGCTAATATAAATATTCATAGTGTGGAGGCTTTCGTTTTCTCTATTTAACTTCGAATAGCTTTGAAATTAATATATTTTAGTAGGTTTTTGATGTTGATATATTGTATTGTAACAATAGTACATATTAAACTAATAAATGGTGAAACTAATTATATTATTAAAATTATAAGGAGGCAGTAAAGTGGAAGATATTAAAGTAGTATGTACTTGTTTAAATATCACAGTACAAGATATAACTAATGCTATTGAAAACGGTGCTAAGTCTTTTGAAGAAGTTCAAGCAGCTACAAATGTCAGTACTGGATGTGGTAAATGTATAGATTCAGTTAAAGAATTAGTAGATGAATTGTTAGCTTAGTGAGTTTGCAGTTGCTTGCTGTTTTATTTTCTGTGATTTTCTTTGAATTTCTTATAAGTCAAATATACAAAAGGAAACAAAGTGCATAAGACTACTACTGGAATTGGTAAAGCTTGCATAGTTATCGCTCCTTTCTCAAAATGAATAAGCCTTGCTGTAGTTATAGCAATTCTTTCTTTAAGTAAATTTTTGTAGAGACATTTATAGAAATAAAGAGAATAGCAATTATAGATACAATCGGAATTAGGTACTGGATAAACATAGGCAGTGCAGACAATGCCGTAAAATCGAGTTTGATATTGTTTTTTGCTAATATAGCCATTAAAAATGGCGACACCATGATTAATATCATGAAAAAATACTTTGTTTTTTCAAATCCCAATTTGTATTGCACAGGTGTATATATACCAAATAGGATTACTGAAATCAGCATAGTAATAAGGTAGCTAGATGGAGTAAGATGGTCTATCTTAATAAATATCAGTGCTAATATGTTGTATGCCAAGCCACAATAAGTAAAAATTAATATGAGAAAAGCATATCTTGCTTTTACAAGAGTACTGCGGGAGTATGGTGTAGCACATAGCAGTGATTCAGCTTTAGGGTATTTCATTTCTGCCATTAAAACATATTGATACAACATAAAGACTGTAAAAATCACCGACAATACAAATGCACTAAATCCCAAAAGTTGGGATGCTTGTATCATTAAAAATATAGGGATAGCAAATGGCAAAATTACTAAAAGTGGCAAAAAATTTTTTATAAGTAAGAAGTCTTTCTTAACAAGATGTAACAACATTATTTTCCGCCTCCTTCTACATAACTGAGCATAATATTTTCTATGGTAGGTCTTTCGACCAAAATGTCTTTTATGCTTTTTCGCACTTGAGATAATTTATTGGTGATGCCTGCAAAACCAAATCCTGTCTCTTGAATATTTAAGAACAGTTTTCTGGTTTCAATATTTAAATCATTACTATCACCTTTTACTAATCGATGAGTGTCAATCAACGTATCCTTTTCCTCATTAAACAAAATCTTGCCATTATTTATAAGAATTATCATATCTGCAATTTTATCAAGATCGGAAGTAATGTGCGTTGAAAAAAAAACGCTTTTGCCGCCTTGTTTCATATAATCTGTCAATATATCCATGAACTGACTTCGAATTAATGGGTCAAGTCCACTTGTAGGTTCGTCCATAATAAGTAAGTCTGCCTGATGGGAAAGTGCTAAAGTCAAAGCATATTTCATACGCATACCTTTTGAAAGTGTTGAGATTTTCTGACGTGGACTTAGCGTAAAACGTTCCATATAGGTTTTGTAATCACGTTCATTCCAACTAGAATATGCAGGCGCAATAATGCTTTTCATTTCTTTCATTGTAAGGTCATCATAAAAGCAGCCTTCATCCATCACAACTCCAATACGGTTTTTTAACTCAGGCCCATGCTTATCCATATCTTTTCCAAATATTTTTACATCACCGCTATTTCTTTTTATAAGACCAAGAATAGTTCGTATAGTGGTTGTTTTACCAGCTCCATTTATACCGATAAACCCTGTAATACAATCTTCCGGTAAAGAGAAGTTAACATCAGAAAGTGCAAATTCCGCATAAGATTTATTTAACCCTGATACTTCTAATACATTGCTCATTTTTCATCCTCCTCATATAAAATATCCATCATGGCGTTTAATTCTTCTTTAGAAATTTTTAATGTCTTTGCTGATAGAATTAAGTCCTGCATTTTTTGTTCAACAATACGGCGTTTAGAGTCACGTAGTAGTTCTAAATTACCAGCAGAAATAAAAGTGCCAATGCCAACCTGACTTGTAATAAAACCCTCTTGCTCTAATTCATTGTAGACACGACGTATAGTAAGAACGCTTACTTTCAAATCATTTGCAAAATTTCTTATAGACGGGAGTGGATCACCGTCAGACATCTCACCCTTAAAAATGATGTCTTTTAGTTGATCTTTTATTTGTTGGTATAGGGGTATATTAGATATATTTGAAATTAAAATTTTCATATAGTTTATCACCTTTCTTAAGTCGGTGTGTATCTTCTTAATACACACTATACACTTAGGGGGCTGTTTTTGTCAATATGTTAAAGGAAATTTAATAAAACTTTCTACATAATTTAGAAAACATGTTATAATTTTATTAAAGGTTATGCATATTTTATGCAGAGGAATTGGGGGAGGGTATATGAAACCTAAAGCTAAAAAAGCCCTAACAATGTTTTTGGTAATTATAACATTGATAGTATTTTGTATATGGCAAAACAACGGTATAATGGTGACAAAAATTAAATATTCTAATTCTAAAATTCCAAATGACTTTGACGGATATACAATTGTTCAGATTTCTGATTTGCACAATAAAGAATTTGGAATTAATCAATCTAAATTATTAAATAAAACAAAGAAGGCAAAACCTGATATCATAGTAATAACAGGTGACTTAATTGATAGAAATCATACAAATATTGAACTTGCTATGGAATATATAAGTGGAGCAGTGAAGATAGCCCCTGTGTATTTTGTATCAGGTAATCATGAGAAGTGGTCAGGAACTTATAAAGAATTATCAGATAAACTTACAAAAGCAGGTGTAACTATTTTAGACAATAAAAAAGTATCCCTGGATAAAAATAATAAAACTATAACTTTGATAGGAATATCAGACCCCGCTTTTTATCCAGATGATTATTGGGAAGGGAAACGATTAAAAACATTGATGATTGGTGAACAAAATAATTTTAATATTTTACTTTCGCACAGACCAGAATTGATGGATTTATATGTTGATAATCATGTTGATTTAGCATTTAGTGGGCACGCCCATGGTGGGCAATTTAGATTACCATTTATCGGGGGGCTAATTGCACCAGACCAAGGATTATTTCCTGAATTTACAGAAGGTAATCATGAAAAAGAAGCCACATCTATGATAGTTAGCAGGGGACTGGGAAACAGTATTATACCCTTAAGAATTTTTAACAGACCAGAAGTTGTCGTTGTAACTTTAAAAAAATAATAAAGGTTTAATATTATATAGGCTGAAAGGTGGTAACAACTATGAATCAGAAAGATAGAATGTTGGAGGGTCTGCCATATAAGGCATGGTTAGACGGATTAGCAGAAGAACGAATGGAGAATAAAAAGAAGATATATGAGTATAATCACTGTCTACCAGATGAAGATGAGAAAAGTGATAAATTAATAAGAGATATTCTTGGTAAAGCAGGTGTAGACATACATATTGAAGCACCCTTTCGTTGCGATTATGGAAAGAACATTGAAATTGGAGATTGTTTTTTTGCGAATTATAACTGTACTATTTTAGATGTGGGAAAAATAATCATAGGTAATAACGTACAATTTGCTCCGAATGTTTCTTTATATACAGCAGGTCATCCGATACATCCTGATTCGCGAAATTCTGGATATGAATATGGTATTGGTATAACAATAGGAAATAATGTTTGGCTTGGTGGAAATGTTGTTGTAAATCCTGGAGTTAACATTGGAAATAATGCCGTTATAGGTTCGGGAAGTGTTGTTACCAAAGATATTCCAGATAATATGATAGCGGTAGGAAACCCATGCAAGGTTATTCGTGAAATTACCGAAGAAGACCGTAAATATTACTATAAAAATAATGTTTTTGACGTTGATGATTACAACGTTTAGTATGAATAATATATATTTAAATGCTATAAAATATAAGGGATGATAACTAGAATGGGAATTAATAAATTATTACAAAATTCAGAATTAACGTTATTAGAACGGAATGTATTAAAGTACATTGTTTTAAATATAGATACCGTGATTAAGATGGGTGTAAGAGGAATTGCTAAAGCAAACTATACTTCAACATCTACTATTATGAGGTTATCTAAAAAACTAGGATATACAGGATTTGTAGATATGCATTATCACTTGTTACCTTTAATAAGAAAAAATGAATCAGGTTTTGAGGATTCCAATAATTTTCTGCCTAAACAGCAATTAGATTTATTATTAAAATATATAACAGAAAAACAGATTAATGATTTTCTCGATTGTCTAGATGAAAAAAGTGAAAAAATTAAATTTATATATGCCACAGGCTTCTCAGCTATAGCAGCTGATTATATTAATAAGAAACTCTTAGTACTAGGAAAACGATGTATTCTCTCAAGTGGAACGGACTCCGCAAGTGTATTCGAGAATAATTTAGATTATATTAATACTATGTTTGTTATCTCTAAATCAGGAGAAACAAGGCAGGTATTGTCAAAAGTAAAAACAGCTAAAGAAAATAAAATTAAGGTAATATCATTTACCGGAGAAACAGATAATTCAATTAGCAGGATTGCAGATGTAAGTTTTAAAATACAGGATAGTGATAGGTTAGATGATGGAAATACTAGTCCTAATATGTTTTTTCCTAATTTACTTACACTATTTGAATTTCTTATTTATAAAGATTATAAACGATTGGAAGACAAATAAAGCCTAAAATTTCATTTATGCTTTAGATTATAGGGCAAAAAAGCGAAACGTGTTACCTCATTAGGGTAACACGTTTCTTTGCATTGTAAACGTATATACAAGGTAATGGGTAGGGGTTACAATTCAATTATGAAATTTCACGTGAGATTTATGAGAAAATGAATGGAGGAAATAAAATGAAAAAATATTCTATTGTGATTGCAGGTGGTGGAAGTACATTTACTCCTGGAATTGTTATGATGCTACTAGATAATATAGATAGATTTCCACTTAGAAAATTGATGTTGTATGACAACGACGGTCAGCGTCAAGGTATTATTGGAGAGGCTCTTGAAATCGTATTAAAAGAGTGTGCTCCTGATATAGAATTTTCTTATACAACTGATCCTGAAGTGGCATTTACAGATGCTGATTTTTGCATGGCACATATTCGTGTAGGAAAATATAAGATGCGTGAAGCAGATGAAAAAATTCCCTTGAAATACAATGTGGTTGGTCAGGAAACTTGTGGGCCTGGCGGAATTGCTTATGGAATGAGGAGCATAGGGGGAATGATGGACCTTATTGATTATATGGAAAAATACTCTCCAAATTGTTGGATGTTAAATTACTCAAATCCTGCGTCTATTGTTGCAGAGGCATGTCGCGCTTTAAAACCAAAAGCTAAAGTGCTAAATATTTGTGATATGCCTGTAGGGACGCTAAGGCGTATGGCAGGAATTGTTGGATTACAGCCAAAGGACCTTGAAGTTCGTTATTTTGGATTAAATCATTTTGGATGGTGGACTAGCGTTAAGGATACCAAGGGTAATGACTTAATGCCTCAATTAAAAGAATTTATATCTAAGCATGGTTATATTACTAAAAAAGAAGTAGAGTCGCAACATATGGATGAAAGCTGGCAGGAAACTCATTTAAAGGCTAGAGATATTTTGGCAGTTGATCCCACATTTTTACCAAATACTTATTTAAAATATTATTTATTTCAAGATTACGTTGTAAAACATTCTAATAAAGAATACACAAGAGCTAATGAAGTCATGGATGGTCGTGAAAAAGATGTTTTTGACGCAGCAAAATCAATAGTAAAATCTGGGACTGCAAAAGGTGGAGAATTTCATATTGATAGTCATGCAACATTCATTGTAGACTTAGCTAGAGCGATTGCTTACAATACCCATGAAAGAATGTTGTGTATTGTTGAAAATAATGGAGCTATCGCAAATTTTGATTTTGATGCTATGGTTGAAGTGCCATGTATAGTTGGAAGTTGTGGACCAGAGCCATTATCAATGGGAGCTATCCCAATATTTCAAAAGGGATTAATGCAGCAGCAGTTAGCAGTTGAAAAATTAGTTGTACAAGCATGGATTGATGGCAGCTATCAGAAATTATGGCAAGCACTTACTCTCTCCAAAACAGTGCCAAGTGCAAGTGTGGCAAAAGAGATTTTGGATGATTTAATTGAAGTAAACAAAGAATACTGGCCAGAACTTAAATAACTATATTATTAAAGGGGTGAAGCGATATGGATTTTAAGCAATTAGCAAAAAGTATTGTTGAGGAAATCGGAGGAGTAAGCAATATAAGTCAGGTAAGCAACTGTTCTACAAGGTTAAGATTCGATTTAAAAGATCATTCGCTTATTAATGAAGATAAATTAAAAAAAATAAAAGGAGTAGCAGGAGTTGTAAATAGGGGAGGGTTGTTTCAAGTAATTATTGGTACTGAAGTTTCACATGTTAGAGATGAAATCGAAAAGTTAGGTAACATAGTCCAGCTAGACAATACAAGTAGTAAAAATAAAAAAGGTATTGTTAATAGTGTTTTAGATGTAATATGTGGATCAGTGACCCCAGTTATACCAGCATTTATTGCTGGTGGACTTTTAAAGGCTGTTTTATCACTTTTATTACTGGCTGGTTTAGTAACAAAGGCAGGTCAGACATACCAATTAGTGAATACTATTGCAGATGCAGCGTTTTATTTTATGCCTATTTTAGTTGCGTATGCAGCATCAAAGAAATTTAATTGTAGCCCTATTTTGTCTATGACAGTTGCAGCTGTATTATTGCATCCGAATTTAATTGCAATGAAAGTTGCCGCAGTGCCAGTGCACTTTTTTAATATTCCAGTAGTAATGGCTACTTATTCTTCCTCTATTATTCCATCTATATTGGCTGTATGGTTATTATCTTATGTGGAAAGGTTTGCAGAAAAAGTAGTGCCAAAAATGTTAAAAGTATTTTTGAAACCCCTTCTTATTTTAGCAATTGTTGCTCCAATTACGCTAATTGTACTTGGACCCATTGGTGCAATTATTGGTGATGGTTTAACAAATATATTTCTTTTCTTAGATCAATTAGGAACTTGGATTGTTCCTACAGTAATCGGATTTATCTATCCTCTATTAGTAATGACAGGTATGCATTGGAGTTTAATGCCCGTTTTCCTTCAAGAGTTAGCTACAAATGGGTATGAAACATTGTCTGGCCCAGGAGCCCTAGCATCTAATACTGCGCAAGCTGCGGCCTCATTATGTATTGCAATTAAATCAAAGAATATTGAGAAGAAGCAATTAGCTGGCTCCGTAGGTTTTACTGCATTAATGGGAATCACAGAACCTGCAATGTTTGGTATAACTTTAACTGATAAAAAGATATTGTTATGTGTAATGACAGGTGGTGGAATCGGAGGTTTCTTTGCTGGTATCTCAGGTTTAGTGAGATATGCTCCAGGTGGTGCCAGCTTACCAACATTGCCTCTATATATAGGTGATAATCCAAGGAATATTATATATGCGGTTCTAACTTTACTTATTTCATTTGTTTCTACATTTGTGCTTACATGGTTATTTGGTTTTAAAGAAGATAAAATTCAAGAAGCTTAATTGACAGATAACGTTTCAAAAAAGTAAAACTCCTACTTATAAAAGTGGGAGTTTTATATTCATTAGGAGTTGGTATAATGATGTATATTCATTAATAATTAAGGCGATTTTAACCCCAATCTCTATAGATGCTACAATAGGGATAAAGCAGTACTAACACAACATCATCTACTTAACAATTTTATATTTTAAATGAATCTACATATTCCTTAGCTTCCTTTAATCCAAGACCTTTAGCTTCTCTCACTTTCTTAATTGCCGGAATTTTTTTACCTTGTGAAATGAGAATTCTTATATCATCATCAAAAGAAGGTTCAGGCACTCCAACTTGCTTTGCAATTTTATCTAAAGTTAAATTCATAAGTGACATTTTTTTTTCTAAAGTACGGATCCTACTTGAAAGACTTGAAACTATAAGGAAAATCAGTAATATATATATGGGCATATAATCCATAAGAAACGCTCCTTTCATTTTAGGTGTGTTTTTCCCAAGACATATCATTTATATTAGGCTATGTTTTGCAAATGTGAAGTAAAGTATAGTTTATTTATATGATAATAATAGCATAAATTTCAAGTATAAGGGAGTACAATACTTGAATAATTATATTAATATATTATATAATTTAATCAGGACACTACCTAAAGTTTCTGCATGATTTTAAATTTACATAGTGTGCAGGAAAAAAACGTTTTATGTGGAAATAATTTAGATATGAATATAGTTTATGTTTATAAAAATGAAAATTATAGGAGGAATAGTATGGGGTTATTTGGACCAAGTAAAAAAGAAGTTTGGGAACAACTGTCTAGGGAGATTAATGCAGATTATATAGAGGGAGGTTTCTTTAAAGGTGGAGTTGTTAAGGCACATGTAGATAATTGGATTGTTATGTTTGATACATATTCAGTTGGTAGTTCAAACAATGTTAGAACATATACACGAATAAGAGCACCCTTTAAAAGCATGGATAGTTTTTATTTTAAAATTTATAGGAAAGGGCTTTTTAGTGATTTAGGCAAACTTTTAGGTATGCAGGATATTAGTGTGGGGTATGGTGAATTTGATGATGACTTTATAATAAAAGGTAATAACGAAGAATTGTTAATTAAATTATTTTCAAATGAAAAAATAAGAGAATTATTAGAACTACAGAAATCAATATATTTAGAAGTTAAGGATGATGATGGTTTTTTTATAAATCAATTTTCTAGCAATGTAGATGAATTGTATTTTGTAGTAAATGGTGTAATTAGAGATATTGAACGACTTAAAGACCTTTACGAGCTATTTGCAGAAGTACTAAAAGAACTTTGCGTTATGAGTATAGCTAGTAGTGAACAAGTAGAGGTTGATTTGAAATAAGGGTATGTTTATTTAATGATATTAATTGGAATGCTAGTAATATAAAGTTTGAAATTCTTTTAATGAGAATTAAGGAGGCAAATTAATATGCAAAAAATAGTTCCCCATTTATGGTATGACAAAGAGGCTAAAGAGGCAGCTGATTTCTATATCAGTTTATTTGATAATTCAAAGATTTTAAACACGACAGTTATCGGTGATACTCCTTCAGGAGACTCTGAAATTGTGAATTTTGAATTAGCTGGGCAACCATTCGCGGCAATAAGTGCAGGTCCTTACTTTAAATTAAACCCATCAATTTCTTTGATGGTTGCTTGTACGTCTGTAGAGGAAGTTAATACTAAATGGAAAGCATTGTCGGAAGGCGGAAATGAACTTATGCCACTTGGTGAATATCCATTTAGCAAGTGGTACGGTTGGATTCAAGATCGCTATGGACTGTCTTGGCAGTTAATGCTTGTTGATATTGGGCTAACGGTCCAAAAGATTACGCCAAATCTCCTTTTCTCAAATAATGTGTGTGGGAAAACCGAAGAGGCAGTGAAGTACTACACAGAAGTTTTCGAGAATTCAGAAATAGGTATAATAAGCAGATATGAAAGTGATGAAGCAAAGTCAGCAAAAGCGCAGGTCAATTATTCCGCTTTTAAGCTTTGTGGTGTTGATTTTTCGGCGATGGATAATGCGTTTGATGCTGATTTCAATTTCAATGAGGCATTTTCACTAATTGTAAATTGTAATGATCAAAAGGAAATTGACTACTATTGGGATAAACTTTCTGCAGTACCTGAGGCAGAGCAATGCGGATGGGTTAAAGACCAGTTTGGTGTATCATGGCAGATTGTACCATCAAATATGAGCGAAGTACTATTAAATGGAACAAAAGATGAAATTCAAAGAGTTACAGAGGCTTTTCTTAAAATGAAAAAGTTTGATTTAAATGCTTTGGAGGAAGCACGGTTGGGTATAAATGAAGGCGGAAAATGTGGAAAATAAATTTTTATTATTATTTGTGCCGCAGTGGATGCGGCAGAAGGGAGAGTTAATATGAAACCTGAATTATCAACAATTAAAATTGGTCATCATTATTTTATTTTTCAGACAAACGATCAAATCCAACTCCTTTACCCCATACTGAAATTACTGGCAAAACATCTATAAAGGCATCGGGATCTGTTTCTGCTATATATCTCTTAATTAACATAGATTCTCTTGGAGAACAGAGTGTTTGAAGTTTTAAACGCGATAAGTTCTTATAACCACCTTTTACCTCATAACTGGTGACGCCCCTTTTAATGCTGTGGATTATATATTGAGATATATCTTGATTATGATCACTTATTATCTCAAGCATGACTTTCTTTGAACCAAATCCAAACATAACGGCGTTGATCATATTAACCATTATGATTTGTGAAATAATAGCATAAAGTGCGATATTAGAATTATAAACTATAACGGATGACGCAATTAATGTTCCATCAATACAAAGTAAAATCTCACTTATACTTACAAAAGTAAAAATCTTATGATGAAGAATTTTCGCAACAGTATCAGTTCCTCCCATTGAAAATCCTCTTTTTAGAACAAGTCCAGAACCAATACCACATATGAGTCCAAAATAAACTGAGGCCAGCATCAAATCATTTTTAATAAAGGTATAATTAAACCTTTCAAAAACTATTAATACAAAGGGGAATACTATAGACAGTGTAATTATTTTTATACCTTCTCTTTTCCCCATAGATATCCAAGCAACAGCTAAAACTAAAATAGATAACACATAATAGATATAAGTATATTTAATATTAATCAATTTTTCTAGTATAATTGATACTCCGGTTATTCCCCCGGTAATTAATCCATTTGGTCTTAGAATAGAAGTAATTGAAAATGCAATCAATACACAGCCTAAGGCAACAAATATAAAATCCAATATGTTCTCATTTAAATTAATTTTAGTCAAGATAACACCTTCCTTCTAATTTATAATTATATCCATTTAAAGTATTTCCATGCTATATAGTTTTCGAAACTTACAAACACAATAAATGTGGAAAATAAAAAAAAGCACTCATAAAATGAATGCTTTTTGGTGCAGATGACAGGAATTGAACCTGCACGCCGTAAAGCGCTAGATCCTAAGTCTAGTGCGTCTGCCAATTCCGCCACATCTGCATAACTTATATTAATAGAATATTCTATCAACATAAATTATATTATCATCTTACCCTATATATGTCAATAAGATATTTTGTTTTTTTATAGCTATAGTATTATTAATTAAATTTTAGAATATCATTTTAAGAAGGAGTTGGTTTTTATGGACATTAATATGAAGGTAATTCAACTAGTTAAGGAGTTCTCAAAACTAGAAGAAGTGGACGGTATCTTATTAAGTGGATCACATGCAACAAAAACTAATGATAAGGATTCAGATTATGATATATACATTTATAGCTCGAAGGAAATACCGATAGAAAAGAGAAAGGTAATTACTGATAAATATTGTAACTACATGGAACTAAATAATACCTTTTGGGAGTGCGAAGATGATGGAGTTCTAAAAGAGGGTAATATTCCTGTGGAAATTATATATAGAGACCTAGATTGGATTGACGGATTACTCAATAGAACATTAGTAAAATGCGAAGCAGATATAGGATATACTACTTGTTTTTGGGGTAACTTCATAAATTCAATTATACTTTATGATAAAAATGGGGACTCAAGTAGATTGCAAAATAAGTACAAAATAGGCTACCCTCATGAATTAAAGCAAAATATAATAAAAAAGAATTATCCTTTACTAAAACTTCAAATTCCTTCATATTATTATCAAATAGAGAAGGCTTTAAAAAGAGATGATTATATCAGCGTAAATCACAGAGTAGCAGCACTGCTAGCAAGTTATTTTGATATTATATTTGCTGTAAATGAGATGGCACATCCGGGTGGGAAAAAAATTCTTAAAATCATAAAGGAAAATAATTTGAAAGTGCCAACAGATATGCGAATAAACGTTAGTAATATTTTAAAATATACATCATCAAATGACGAAGCAATATTATTAGAAATAGATTTATTAATTGGTAAATTAGATACACTTTTAAAAAGTGAAGAGTTATATTTATAGGCATATTTCACTTAGTCAGTGTATACTATTAACATAGGGTTATAATATTAATATGTCAGTTTAATTATGTGTAATTAGTTATATTATTAAGGGGAGGGTAAAAAAATGCCTCAAAAGAGCTGGGATTTAAAACGTAGGGCAAAGGAACAGTTAAGCGGAAAATGGCTTCAGGCTGGACTTGTGTGTTTCATTGCTTGGGTAGTTACAATGGCTTTTACAAATGGGAATGCAGTACACACCTTTCAAAATGTTTGGCAGAATGGAGAGTTAGTTAGAGTTAGGACTACAAACTCATCCAATGAACTAGGGAGTTTAGTGAATCTTATTTTGTCTGGACCAATAACCCTTGGGGTAACCTGCTATTTTCTTAAGTTGATAAGGAATGAAGAACCGTTAATTGAGAACATGTTTGGTGGATTTAAATTTTTTATAAAATCATTTGTCCTAAGTGTTATTATTAAAATTTTCACGTTCTTATGGATGTTGCTTTTTATCATTCCAGGGTTTATAGCTATTTTGAGATACTCTATGTCATACTACATTATGATGGACAATCCAGAGCTTAGTGCGTTTGAATCATTAGAACGAAGTAAACTCATGATGGATGGCTTCAAATTTCAATTGTTTAGTTTATGGTGTAGTTATATAGGGTGGTTCATATTAGGAATACTAACTATAGGTATAGGGTTTTTATGGATTAGCCCTTACTACGAGACAGCTAAAGCTAACTTTTATCAGGATCTAAAATTTAAAATAATCTAATATTCGAAAATCTTTGAAACTTACATTATAAGATATTGAGAATTTTAATTAAATTTATGAATATTGCAAAAAGTAAAACTCCTACTTATAAAAGTGGGAGTTTTATATTTAGACATTTAATTAAATCATACAAATAATATGATAATTAAATTGAACTATAGTTGGTACAAACATAGATTATCAGCCACTGTAAAGTCTGCTTCTGTAATGCTGCGAATATCATCAACTGTAAGCCCCTCTGCTATTTCAGTAAGTACTAAACCAGTTGACGTTATTTCAAACACTGCTTTTTCAGTAACTATAACATTGACTACACCCTTACCGGTAATGGGAAGATGACACTTTTTAAGAATTTTGGATCCACTCTTACTTGTATGCTGCAATGTAGCAATAACTTTGCGCGCACCAACCACTAAATCCATAGCTCCACCCATCCCTGGGGCATATCTTTCTGGTGCTAGCGGCATAGCCCAGTTAGCAATATTACCTTCTTGATCTACTTCTAGAGCTCCTAATATTGTTGCATCCACATAACCACCACGGATAATGCAGAATGATGTTGCTAAATCAAATACTGACGCTCCAGGTAATAAAGTAATAGGTTGACCACCAGCATTTGCAATATCGGGATCCTCATTACCTAAATGTGGAGTAGGGCCAAACATTAAGCAACCATTTTCAGACTGTAATATTACTTCCACACCCTCAGATAAATAATTGGCAACTGCCGTTGGCATTCCAAAACCTAAATTCACCACCTGGTCATTCTTTAACTCTTTAGCAGCTCGCCTAGCAATTAACTCTCTTGCTTCCATACCTAATTACCTCCTTTATAAAAAATTAATTATTTTATTTGCTGTGAACGAACCCATAAATCGGTATATACTTGCTTGTGTTCATCAAAAGAATAACCTTGAACAACGCCTTGAACAAATATGCTTGGGGTGCCTACGCTTTCGGCAGGTATACCACCAACTTCTACTATCTCATTAACCTCGGCTACAGTGTAATCAGCACCCATAGCCATAATTGGGTTTGTATTAATTGCTACACCTCTATATTGAATATTACCTAATCTGTCGCCTTTATAGCCTTTAATAAATGCGAAATCGGCTTTTAGAGGCAATTCAAGTAAATACTCCTTACCTTGCAAGGTAAGTTTTTGTTTACCTTCTTCAACTAGTGTACCCACGCCAGTAGGGGTAAGAACACCACCTAATCCAGAACCAGCCGCTCTGATTTTTTCAATGAAGCTTCCCATTGGATAATATTCAATTTCAAGATCACCGTTTCTAAATTGTTCCAAAGCAATCTTACAAGTGCCAGAATGAGCGGTAATTAACTTTTTAACCTGTTTATTTTTATATAGCAGTGCAATGTCAAAATTCTGACCAGGATGAGAATTTACAACTGAAATTAGTGTAAGGTCCTTAACACCTTTTTCTACTAATTTATCAATAGCTCTAAGCGGTGCTCCCACACCGAGAAAACCACCAAACATAATTGTCGCTCCATCGTGGACTTTTTCCATCACTTTATCTAAATCCGTAATTTTGTTCATGCGATTATCCCCTCTCACTAATAATAGATATTATATGATTATCTTTATATGTATACGTTAGATTTTGTATTGTATGCCAAGTATCATTTATAGCATATTATTAATCTTAAATATTCTATTAGTTCATTGAAAATTCACCTAAAACAGGATATGATTAAAGGAGTATAATGCAATATTTACTATATAATAATAATAATAATAAGTGGGGGAATTTCGATGAAAAGTAAAACTAAAAGAGCACTATTACTTTTAGTGATTTTAAGTCTGTCTATGTTTATGGTTGCATGCATTCCTGGTGATGGTGACTACTCTCAGATTAAGCCTGCAAACTTCTTTTCTGGTGTATGGCATGGATGGATTGCACCAATTTCTTTAATTTTAGGGTTTTTCACTCCCAATTACCGTGTATATGAGATAATAAACACCGGATGGGCATATGATTTTGGATTCTATATAGCTATTATTAGTGGATTTGGTGGATTATCTTTAAGTCGTAAGAAGAAAAAAGAAAAATAAGATGGATTAGTGCTATGAAAGGAGAATTATAATGAAAATTAAAATTAGACAAGCAGGCATAGAAGATCTAGATGCTATAACTAAAGTGGAAGCGTGTTGCTTTCCTGAGGCGGAAGCAGCTACGAGGATATCACTTGAGAAAAGGATTAAGACGTTTTCAGATACTTTTTTTGTGGCAGAAATAGAGGGCGAAATAATTGGGTTTGTAAATGGATGTATCATCAATGGAACTGTTATTTACGATAAACTTTATGAAGATGCATCATTACACAATCCGAATGGAAATTATCAGACTATCTTTGGACTTGACGTAATACCAGAGTATCGTAATCAGGGAATTGCAGCACAGTTAATGAATTATATGATAGAAGTATCGAAGGTATCAGGCCGCAAAGGTGTCATTCTAACGTGTAAAGAAAAACTTATTCATTATTATGCAAAATTCGGATACATAAATATGGGTATATCAGAATCGGTACACGGTGGTGCGCAGTGGTATGATATGGTTTTGAAAATATAACCCTTATAAAGGGTTATATCACCAATTATTATTGCCTAAGTGTCTAGTTTATTTTAGGAGGATCATAATTTATTGTTGAAGTATCCGTTTTTAGAAACCAATTCTTCGTAACTGCCATGTTCTATTAATTTACCGTGTTCCATCACTAATATTTCATCAAATTTTGATAGGTTATGATTGATTTTGTGTGTGACCATAATACCTGTAACATTCTTCAAATTCAAAATAGTATCTATAAAAAAAGAAACTGACTGTGGATCTAGGGCAGAATCGGGTTCATCTGCAAGTAGTATACTTGAATTTTTTAATATCTCTCTTGATATCACTATCTTTTGCTTTTCTCCTCCTGAAACAGAATTCAAATCATTTAAATTAGACTCCACTCCTGAAATATGTTTTTTTGAAAGTTCTTTAATTTTAAACCCATTAACTAATTCAGTGTATCTATTGTCATCATAATTCTTATATAAAGTTATATTGTCTTTAATAGATTTATTAAATAAGAACAAATCTTGATCAATATATGCTAAATTATCGTAAATAAAATCCACTTTTAAATCTCTAGTATTATTATTATCAAATTGAATATAACCTTCATATTCATCAAAATAATTTGCTATTAATTTCAAAATTGTGCTTTTCCCAGATCCGTTTCCGCCTACTATCACATATTTCTTATTTTTATTAAATCTAAAATTAAAATCTGTAACTGCATAGTCTTGATTACTGGAATATTTAAATGAAACGTTTTTTAAATCTATGTATTTATCAAAGGTTCCTTTGCTTAGATGCTGTATAGAATTATCATTATTATACTCAAGAATCTCATTACATTTATTTTTTATTTCCTGTACAGATTTAATCTGATTAATACTAGTCATAATTGCTATAATTGGTGATACTATATTAAAAAGTAACTGTACTAAAGCAATTAACGATCCAACTGTTATAACACTTTTTACTACTAGGGATCCACCAATTATGAAAACTAATAAAGTCAACATGGTGGTTAAGAACATTAAAAAGCCTTGCACTAACATCATATAATTTCTTAAATTGAATTTTGTATTTTCTAATTCCTTTGTTACATCTACACATTCAATAGATGCCATTTCAATTAGGTTAAAAGACTTCATAACCTTAAATCCATTAAGTATCTCTGTAATTTTGCTTACTGCCTTTTCATTTCTTCTACTTAAATTTTCGCTATATTCTTTCGCTTTTTTAGATAAAAATATAGGCAAAATTATAGCAACAATTAGTGCACCAATTATAAATAGTAACAACATTGGATAGAGTAACATTATACCTATAGCAGCAAATATAAATAAAGATATTTTTTCCATTATGTTTATTTTAGGTATAACATTACTGTCTTCATATCTATTTAAATCATTAAAAATAAAAGATATATACTTCGATAAATCACTTTTATAGAAAAATGGAATTTTAAAAGAAAAAATTTTTCTATACAAATTTTCTTTTAAATTAAGCATAACTATCTTTGTATATCCATTTTTCAATCTAGAGTATATAATAAAGCTAATAATTTGTATGATTACAATTATTATAGAAATGAATATTTTCCGGTGATAAGCATTAAAATCTTTTTGGGTCAAACAATCAATTATATTTTTAAAACTTAATGAAAATGCAATTGTTGAACCAGTATATACTAAGATTGAAATGCTGAGTAAAAAAAAGAAAATATATTTATTATTTTTAATCTTTTGCATCATGTCATTCTCCTCTTTTATTTATATTCTTAATTCTCAATTAAACATATTTTAGTTTATACATTTTCAGATTTGAGCTGACATTGAAAACCTAATTAAGCAATCCTGTAGATAACATATTGTTAATAAAATGTATCGTAACTGGTATATATAATTTATTGGTTTTTAAATATGCATACCCTGTAATGAGACCTAATGGAAACCTATAAAACAAATTTACAAGAGGTGGGTCTGCACTATGTAAAATAAAAGCGAATACTAAGGAACATAGTACTACTACAAAAACTGAATTTGAGAATATTTTTTTTGATTGAAAAAACATAACACCTTTGTTGAAAAATTCCTCTGAAAATGCTACCCCTAAATTTTGCAACGTGGCTATAATAATAATATAGACGGAATTCGTTCGGAGTATTAAAAAACTATATAAACTTATAATAACGGTTAGACAAAATATAAACTCTTTCTTAGTTATCTTTAATATACCAAAATCAGCGAGTGATACTTTATTATTTTTTTTAATAAATAGGTATGGTAAGAAAACAAAACTTAAGCCCATTGAAAACCATGTAATAAATATCTTAACAGGGTAATTCATTATATGAACAAAAATTCTGCTTAATGTAACACCACTTATTAATAAAAGCAGAATAGGTAAAAAAACAATACACATAAAAACAAGTATAGCTTGCAATTTTGTTGTACAAAAGCTAATATTACTTCTATTCATTATAAATCACTCTTCTCTAATTTTTTGACAGCTAATATGTTAAAAATAATAATATATATCACGCTAAGTAAAACAAGTAAAAAAAACAAATTTAATTTTTCACTATAATTTACAACTATTTGACTAGTTTTATCTAATACAACATCATTGATTCTAACTACATAATACATAGGATTTAGATTTCTAAAATATGGAACCTTAGTAGTATTCATGACTACCAAAGCTGTGGCAAAAATAATCCCTATTACTGCTGCTGGTTTAAAAAAAGCACCTAAAAATAGTGAAAACTGCGCTATAAGAATAAATGTTGCAACATATAAAGCTAGAGTTACAATAACCAAAGATAGCGTATTAATACCTAGAAATTTTCCAGTACCTATAGAAGGATTTTGACAAACAAAAACATAATAAATAGCAATATTTATAATAAAATCCATTAGAAAAGCTATTGTAGCAAAAGATATTATAGCTAAACTTTTCCCCAAATAAATTTTCATTCTATTTCTAAACCTAATAGTGTAAAGTAGTATACTTCCATCTTCTATTTCACTAGCTAGAATTCGAGAGCCTATAAACGCAAAAATCATCGGAGTAATAAATAAACTAGTGGAGTTAATAATTTGAGAACTTGTCCAAAATAAGGCACTCTGATTAATTGGTCCTTTATAACTTTTTGATAGAACCGCTACTCCTAATAACAAACTAATTGCTACTAAGGCCAAAAGTGCTAACCAGTCTTTTCGCTTAATAAGTTTAAAAATTTCTATTTTATAAATGGTAAATACTGATATATTCATATTTCTACCTCGCTTTTAAAGAAATCATAGAGAGAATTTTCTCTAATCTGAATGTCTGAAATTTTAATTTTATTAACAAAAAGAAAATTAAAAATTTCATTAATTAGATTTGTTTCAACAAATTCAATTGTATCACCATTAATAATTTTAATTTTTTCTTTAAAGTTATTAATCATAATAAGCTTTATTTGTTTTGGAATTAGTTCTTGGAAAATTACTGTATATGTTTTTTTATATGAAAATATATCGTCAAATACTTTTTTTCCATCATTAAACATAATGACCCGGTCACATATATCACTGACATCATCCAAATCATGACTTGAAAATAAAACACCTGCTTTTTTATCTTTTGCTTTCTGTACAATAACTTGCTTTAGCATATCTTTACCTAATGGATCTAATCCAACAAATGGCTCATCCAACATTAAAAATTGTGGGTCATGTAGTAGGGTTTGGGCAAGACCTAAACGCTGCTTTTGTCCAAAAGAAAAACTTTTTACATATGATCTTTTTTTCTTTTCTAGACCTACCAACGTTAATGTGCTATCTACTCTACTCTGTATTAACTTTTTATCATTAAAACCTGATGCCTTCATCAATAACACTAAATTATCATAAGCATTTAAATAGTCAAAAAATCTTGCTTCTATAAGTATTCCAAATTCATTTAGTAAGAAATTTTTTCGTAAAAGATTATCATCTTTGTAGATGACTTTTCCTGTATCAGGTTTAATATTCCCTGCTATACAATTTAAAAGTGTGGTTTTACCAGCCCCGTTTTTACCAATTAATGCAACAATTTCTCCAGCTTTTACATTGAATGACACATTATTTAATGCCTTAGTTTTTCCATAGCTTTTAGATAAATCTTTTATTTGAAAAAAACACATAAAAAAACTCCTCTCACTAATTAGTAATATTTAATTAAAATTAAAGACCCCTTATTTGTAAAATAATAAAGAGTCTTTAATTTTGATTTAATTTAATAGTTATATGGTTACCATTATCCATAATATTTTACAAATTACCATCCAAAATCAAAACAACCAACAATTGGAACACCAGCAGTAGTACAGCCTAAAGTTAGAGAAGTATTTTTAATCTCAAATAACATGTTTATCACCCCCTTACAAAATAATTTACTAGCAAAACTCAGAATCACTGATGGTGGATAGAGTTTTGCTGCTTATTAAAAAGGATTTACCCACAAAAATAGAAGAGTATATTGTATCAAAATTATGGACGAATCCTTATAAACATGGTTAAGAATCAAATTCTGAACTAACTAAAATGATTATTATAAATACCAGCAACGATGAAATCTATGTGATGAAAATAATCATAAATTAGACATTTAGCTTGTACATTTTTTTTAAATTTTCAAATTTACTCTCAATATGAGAATATGAAACTTCACAAAGATTATCATTCTCATAAATACTATGAGTGCTTAGATAGCTTCGTGCTCTACAATTTCCACCACAAAAATATTTATACTTGCAATCAGTACATCCTTCTATTTGATCTACACTGATATTTAAAAATGGATTTTTTTTAGTAAATACAATATCTTTTAGATTTTGATTTAAAATATTTCCAAGCTTAAGCTCATCTTTATGCAACATGTGACAAGGATATACAGAACCATCTGCTCCTATGCTAATTAAATGTCTTCCTGCCTCGCAACGAGTCTTACATTGAAGACTAAACCCATCCATTGGGGAATCTTGTATGACTATATCTTTTTGATCTTCAAGATATTCTGACATCAATTTAAAATCATTATCATCTAGCAGGTAATCTTTAAATATCAGATTATTTATGTCAACAGTTAAAACACTAAAGTTAAAGGGGACATTAAGTATTTTAGATAACTTTGCATACTCTTTCATATGCATAGCATTTTTTTTATGTAAGGTTATAATCATTTTTGTTGGTATTTTATCTCTCAAAAACTCAATTGTTTCTATAACTTTTGGCATAATACCCCTGTCTCTTATAAAAGATATGTTTTTATCATAACTATCCACGGATATACTAATTGCTTTAATGTAAGGCAAGGCTTCAGCATAAGCCTCAAGAGGCATTGTTCCATTACTAATAACCATCAAAGAAATCCCCAATGAATGTGCATATTTACATACATTTGAAAAATCTTCTCTTATAAATGGCTCCCCACCAGATATAACTACTTGCTTTATATTAACCTCGTTTAACTTGTCGAATATTTCGCAAAGTTCTTCAAATGTTAAATCAATTTTAATATTACGGTCGTCTACATATGAGTAACAACCAACACAATGTAAATTACACTTATCTGTTACATGAACATAAGCAGAGCTTATATAAGGTGGAACATTCTCTTCTTTTTTGAAAAAACTATTTCTATGCATAGCATTAATCAAATCTTCATCATTTTGTGAAATATCAATAGAATCACTTTTTTCTATAATTTTACTTACTAGGTGTCTTCCTTGTTCGTCCAATCCTAGAAACACACCTGTGGCACTATTACCAATCATATGGATTCCATCAACTTCAAATTGCAAAATATTTTCATGAAAATTTTCTTTTAATATCATCTTTTTCTCCTTTACTTTTTATTTTTATACTATTTTATAAATATAGTTATTATTTAATATATTGTTTGATTTATTACTTATTTAAGAAGATTTGTAAAATTTAAAATATTCAAATACTTTATAGTTTAAATGCTACACTATTTTTGAAATAGTTTAAATAGGATTAGCATAAAATATGATTATTTTAGCATATATACAATAAAATTTCTTTTGATGGTCATATAATAGTATATTATGTCTTTTCACTTGACTGATATATTTATATGTACTACAATAATGTTCACCTTATGTAAAGGTATTCAGCTTCGTTTATTCCAAGGACACATAGTGTTCTTCACTACTTATTATAGATAAAGTTGAATTGGTAACATATTTTAAACTTAATGAAGTAAAGAGTATTTATCTGTTTTTGATGGGGTGATACGATGGATTTAGGATTTATTTTGAAAGGAACTATAATGCAATTTATAGTTTTTTCATTTTCCCCTTTTATTTGGTGGCTTATAAAACACCGAAAACAAACTACATTTTTTAAATGGATAGGATTATTTAAGCCTAAAAAAATTGTTTCAAACAAAGGTGTTATTTTTGCTATTGCTGGATATATGATAATATTGCTAATTACACATATTCCAACTATAACAAAGTATACACAGCCGTCTGCCAATAAATATTCAGGTCTAACATTTGAAGCAGTTATACCTATTCTAATAGTGTGTTTTATACAGAACGGAGTTTGTGAAGAAGTGTTATTCCGAGGATTTTTAGGGAAACGATTTATAGCAATTTTTGGAGTGAAAGTTGGAAATGTTTCACAAGCTATTTGCTTTGGAATTGCACATGTTTTATTTTTTTCAGGAGACATAATGATAACATATATACTACTTATGATTACCACATCTGTTGGCGGATGGATGTTAGGATATTTTAATGAAAAGATATTTAATGGATCCATTATCCCAAGTATCCTTTTACATGGGTTAGGAAATTTTCTTATGAATATGTCTAAGTTTTTTTAAATCTGTAAGGAGAAAATGAGCACATGTTGCATTAGTAGTACAAATAAATTTTAAAGGTGAATTTCAAATGATAAATAAACTTGCATTTAAACTTACATCTTATATAGAAAAGCATGGCAAATTTAATAGACTGGAAGAATTAGAACAAATACAATACGCAATAACTACTATCTTAAGTGAAGTTTTTAAAATTATAGTCTTAATTATTTTATTTAGCGTAATTGGCAATTTAAACTATCTTTTATTTTCAATGATGATTTTATTGTCAATTAGACTTTTTTCAGGTGGTCTACATGCAAAATCTTTATTAGGTTGCTTAATGTGGACAATATTATTTTTTACTTTAACTTCAATAATTACACCACTATTACCTAGATTAAGTCCATATTTTTACTACATAGTTTTTTTATTAAATCTTGCATTAATAATAGTACAGGCCCCATACCCAAATCCAAAACGGCCAATAAAGAAGAAAAAAAGAAAGCTCTATTTAAAAATAATAGCCTTCTCTTTTTCACTATTTTGGACATATATTTTGATTTTCCATATAAATAATTTAACCTACTTGAACTGTGGCGTAGCCACTATCTTATTACAATCATTACAACTAATATATATAAAAAAGGAGGTGTGAATATGAAGAAAGCTAAAAAATCTAACATAATAAACATAATAGGATTATGTTTAATCGCTTTTGCTGGCATTATCAGTAACACTGCCAGCCTAGTTTTACTAGGAGAAGTAGAACCACCAAAAAGCTTATTGGATAAATAGTTTAAAAATTGTGAAATTTTCCTCTAAAGATAGTTGAACTTTACCACCTGTGCGTTCAACTATCTTTTTTGCATTATAAAGACCATATCCTCTATTATTACCAGATTTTGTTGAGAACCCTCTTTCAAATATTCTTTTAATATTCTCTGATTTTAAAGTTATTCCACTATTTATAATTTCAATAATATTAGATTTACCATCTAAATATACTTTTATAGACACTAGTTTTTCACCTTCTTGACTCTCAACAGCTTCAAATGCATTGTCTATAAGATTATTTAATATTTCTGATAATTCATAATCCTTTACCGTTGAAATTGCAAATAAATTATTTATACTGTATAAAAATTTTATATTTTTATTATTTGCTTCGCTCATTTTGCTATATATTATAGCTCTCAATATTGGATTACCTATATATACAATGTCTTCTATCACTACCATAGACTTGTTCAATGAGCATATATACTCTTTTAATTTATTTTTTAATTCAATCTCATTTGTACTGTCAATTAACCCATTAATAACATTCAAATGATTTTTAAAATCATGCTGCCTCGCACGAATCTCTTCAGTTATATTCTTTAAAATTTCACTATATTTACTTTGCACTTTAGATTCTTTTTTTCCTTGTTCAACTTTTATTATATAGAAATACAATAATATATTAATAGATAACATGGAAAATACAGTGAAAATAAATTTTACTATATTATCAAGAACTAGATTCATATTATAATCCCATATAACTTTGACAATTAATAAATAGCTTAATAAATTTATTATGAAATAGAATAAAATTCTTATATTTATATCATCAATAAAATATCTTTTTAATATAGGAATAAAATAATATATTACCACTGAAAAAAATAATATTATTAATTGCATAATAACACTTATAAAAAACTCACCTTGATAATTACCAATATATTTATTATATATAAACATACAGATAAGCTGCATTATCATAATAAAAGCTAAAATCATAAAAAATTCTACAGTTGTAATAATAATTTTCTTTTTATAAACTATACAAACTAAAAATATGATAGTAAAATAACTAATTATCATATTAAAATATATATTAAATCCAGTTATTGATGTTACTAATGCTCCAATTAATATTATAACTAAATTTTTTATTAAAATATCTTTATCACTTAGGCTAACTTTAGACCATAAAATGAAAATACAGATTTCCTCAATAAAAGTAACTATAAACGTCTCAATTATATCTATTACCTTCACTCCCTCTACCTTATCTACAATATATCAAATCCGTTATTTTTAAATCTTTCCATAATTACATTTTTACATTTATAACTTAAAAAAGCCGTTTTTTTATAATCCTCAAAAAATAATTCATAGGTATTTACATTTAGTTTTTTAATTTTAGTTATATAATTAACATTAACAGCAAAGGATTTATGACATTGAATAATATCATTGCTATTTGTTAATGATAGAGACTTTTTTAATGAAAGCCCTTTTACTTCATATCTATTTCTTTTAGTATGTACAGTGCATGTCCTATTATTAACTTCAATAAAAATTATTTCATCTAAATATACCTTTATGAAAACACCATCTCTTAAGTCAAAAATAGTATATTTTCTTTTAGGTACAGGAATGTTGTCTAAATTTAAAATTATTCGCTTACTTATATCTATTAATTTTGCTTCATCATATGGTTTTAAAATATAATCGTAGCAATGAACTTCTTTAAATGCTTGAGTTATGTATTCTACATGAGTTGTTAAAAAAATGATCCAACTAAATTCATATTTATGTATTTTTCTAAGTTCTATTGCTAAATCAAGTCCTGATGAGCTCCTTAAGAGAATATCTATGTAAAAAATATCTATTTCATTATCAGTTGAAATTTTTAAAGCATCATCTTTATCTTCTGCTCCATATATTATTAAGTTCTTATCTATTCCCTCCATCATTTTCTTGAAATTTTCCCTTTGTATGTTATCATCTTCAACTATTAGGATATTCATATAAACATACTCCTTTCAGATATTGTAAACATTCTTTAACATAAAAAATGAGTATATATAATATTTTATTATTCGATAAAAAAAATTTCATTCTTTTCTTTTTAAACTATAATATAACATATATAGTTAAATTTTTCAATACTTGCAATAAAATAATAAATTCTGACAAAAATTAAAACCTCTTACCACTTCAGCAGAGAGAGTTTGTAGGGAAAAGCATTGTATTTAATAGTGAGAAAGATTGTCATGATATGGCTTTAAAAATAGATAGCAGCTAGAAATTAAGATTTTTACGTAGTATCTTTTCTACTAATTCGAGATAATCACCTTCATATGAAAATGTTTTATATGAAAGCATAGTTGCAAGCCCATGGACCATTGACCACATAGCAATTATATCCTGCTCATAGTCTTCTTCTTTTACATGTATACTTTTAAAAAAATCAAGCGCACAATTTTCAAATATATTAAAAGTAGGATAGTCTTCGTTTTTAAGTTTATTTTCCGTAATGCCAATTTCAGATTCAGACTTTGTTAAAAAAGCAAATTTCAGATAATCAGGATTCTCAACCATAAACCAAACATATTTTTTCCCTAACTCTATAATTCTTTGAGCAGGATTATTTTTATATTTTGTCGCAACTTCATTTAAAGAACTCTCAAAATTACTAAATACATATTCTGATATCGCATTAATCAATTCTTCTTTATTTTTAAAATGCTTATATGGAGCTGCGTGACTCACATTGCACAAAGCTGCAACTTTTCTTAATGAAAATTTTTCTGCACCTTCTTCGTTAAATAACTTTAATCCCATCTTTATAAGACTTTCCTTCAAATCGCCGTGATGATATGTATCTGTTTGCATGTGTAAACCTCTTTTCTGAAAATTAATTATTATACTAAATATAATATCATAATATGTTGACAGTGTAAACTTAAGGTGATATTATACATGTATGTTAACGGTGTAAACATAAGTTTATTATTTAAAACATATATGAAAAGGAGAATTTTTAAATTTATAGTTATAGGATATGGAACGGATGTCACTAAGGATGAGGAAAAATCCTTTAAAGAGGTAATCATAGCAAATGCTATTAATTTTTCATTTGACAACCATAAGTCTTATGTAGTTAAAGATATATCTGAAGTAAAAACAATATTAGAAAATTTATAGGAGGTTTTATTTTATGATTAACTTATGTATTATTAATGGAAGTCCCAGGCAGGGAAAAAGTACTTCAAGTTATCTTATAAGTGAATTAATTAGATTATTTAATGATGATATTAAAACAAAAGAATATTATATAACTAATCTTATAAAAGATAAAAATTTATTAAATGAAATACTATTAAGTGATAAAATTATTTTTGTTTCACCTTTATATGCAGATTGTCTTCCAAGTACTATGCTTGAGTTTATGTCTATTTTTGAAAAGTTTATTAAGGAGAAAAATAATATAAAAATAGATATGTACTGTATTGTTAATTGTGGTTTCTTAGAAGGTAATCAAAATAAAATAGCAATTAATATTTATAAAAATTATTCGATAAGATTAAATCTTAATTGGCGTTTTGGAATTGGAATAGGTGGTGGTGAGTTTATGAAAGCATCAAGGGCTATGCCATTAAAATCTCCGATTAAAAAACCAGTATACAATGCTTTTATGGCGCTAAAGGAGGACATCGAAAATAATTCTAATGATAATATAAACAATATAACTACCAATGCAAAGATACCTAAATTTGTGTTTAAATCCGCTGCAACTGCAATGTGGAAATCAATGGCTAAGAAAAACAATATAAAAGTTGCGGATACTTATAAAAGAATTTATTAATTATATTTAACAAGTAAAAGGTAAAGCAAATTTAATTTTGCTTTACCTTTTACTTATTATTTTTTAGCTTTTTTAAAGATTCCTATTTCATTAGCAGCTTCTATTTTCATTTTAGATGATTTATTTTTTATTTTTTGTCCTGGATGTTTACTTTCTTGGTTATTTTTTTTGTCTATATGTGCCATTGTAAGATCCTCCTTTGATTAATTAATACTTAAAATAATATTATTTAAAATAGATATTCTAAAGTTAATATAACCAAATTAATTTAGTGTATGTACAAGAATTTCATGTGGTATAATCATCATAAAAAGATTAAAAATTTACACAAAAGGAGGGTTTATTTTAAATTGGGTATATGCAATTTATTATTATCTATACCATTGTTATACGCGCTATCTAAATATTTTTTTAAATAATTCGGATTAGTAGATTCTAATAATTTAAAGCCCTTAGAATTTATTATTGCTTCCTTATCTTTATTTGTTGTTCCACTATTTCGTGCTACATTTTGTTTAACTTTAGTTTTGGCAACTTCGCGACTTTGATCATCCGTAAACTCCTCGGCTAAATATAACCTATTAATTGAAGATTTATAGGCTTGGATTTCGTAGTAGTTTTTTGAATATACGTTAAAGTCTATTAAATTTGGGTCCTGCAGGTTTAATTTCTTTGCATAGCCTTGAACATCTACTTTAGAAGTATTATAGTCAAAGCCAGCTTTTGCATTATATTTTAAAATACCATATTGCTGAGGGTATACGCTTAGTGCACTTGATACTATATCATAAATAGGAGCACTACCATTATCATGTATCTTTATATCTTGGATATGGATATGTCCACTAAAAGTAATTTGTAGGCCTAACTCTTCAAAAACCTCCACAGCTTCTTTGCTATTATCAATAGTAAAATCTTTAGTAATTCCTTCTACATGGTTTAATAGATTTTGGTGCATCACTGTGACAATCTTTGCATTATGTTCCTTTGCAAGGTCGCTACATTTTTTTATCCATTCAAGGGTACTAGCACTAATTTTTCCTCCAGCCTCCGGATAGCCGAGGTTTATATTATTTTCATATTTATTAGTATCCAGCATTAATAACCAGGTATCACTTGAAGGGGTAGCCAGATAACTTAGGGTTTTTTTATCTCTTAATACAGCATCATTGTAACCAAAGTCTTTGTATATCTTACTAAAATCCGAATCGCTTATATAATCCGTTTTAGATTGCTTATCATCCTTAAAACTTCTCGCATAAGGATTGAAAATATCATGATTTCCTGGAATAACGTAAACCGCTGTACCTGAATTTTTCACTTCATTTAGTTTTCTTGCAAGTTCTATATGACTAGCTATTTCTCCGTTTGTTGTTAAATCACCACTTAGAATTAGAACATCGGGTTTTTTATTTTTGATGTCGACTACAAATGCATCCATTATTTCGTCGATATAGTTAAGTTGTTTTCCGTCACCTGATTCTATAAATGTATTGTAAGCTTTTCCAGTGTCACCTAAGTTTTTAGCTAAATAATGCATGTCTGATGCAACAAAAAATGAAACGTTTTTATTTGCTTTTATTTTAGGGTCAATTTTAATAACAGCTGTTTTATAGGACAAGGAAGTAAAAATAAGAGTAAGTATAAAGAGTGTCGTTATTAAAAAAGTTTTTTTGCTTTTCATTTATATCCTCCAAGGGGGCATTAATTTTTCTTCAAAACATAGTGTATTTATTTAATAAAATTACTATAATTATATTATAAACAAAAAACTTAAGAAAGATTAATTTTTCTAAAATAATTCATATAAGATATTATTGTTTCATTTGAAGCACAAAGAAAAAAATGAGAAATGGGAGCTAAAAAATTGATTTCACGACTTTTATTTTATTGGCTATTACATTAAATGGCCTTCATATCCTAGAAAATTGAACATTTATATATGGAAATTACATTATTAATAGTATAATTAAGTAAATGTGCGAGCTGCGAAGCAGCACGCAAATGCGTGATGTTTCCTCTTGGAAGTGGAAATAATTCTATTTTCATTAGTAAGTTATTAACATACAGTAGGGAAACCCTATCAGGAA
>NZ_JAHLEB010000002.1 GCF_018861735.1 Clostridium lacusfryxellense
GGATAATATTTTGTGTCGTTACATTTATTCTCTCACAGTGGAGGAAAATATAAAAGCCTAACGGCTTAAAAGTTAGGCAATTCAATGATTGCAGAATTGTGCAATCGGCTATATAGTATAGAGAAAGGAGGGTGCTAAACCCTCCTTTCTCTATATTTATTACCTAAGGAATTGATTCGTAATGGAGCAACAGTTTATTATGGAAATCAGGTGGCTTGGGGAACGGTGGAATGTAATGCACAGGATATTAAGGATAAAATTCTTGATATTGTTAAATCGACAGGATGTGAAAGGGTAAACATTATAGCACATTCAAAAGGAGGACTTGATGCACGTTATATGATTAGTAAGTTAGATATGGGGGACTACGTTGCATCATTAACAATGGTGTCATCACCTCATAGAGGATGTAAGTTTGTTGATATTGTCAGTAAAATGCCAGATAAGCTTTATAAGGCTATTGCAAGAGTATCTGATAAATATTTTAGGGTTTTGGGTGATAAAAATCCTGATTTCTACACTGCAAGTAGACAGTTTTCAACTTATCATAGTAAAAAATTTAATGAAGAAGTGAAAAATGTAGATGGAGTGTATTATCAAAGTTATGCAACAGTAGTAAAAAATATGTTTAGTGATTATATAGTGAAAATTCCTTATATTTTAGTGAAGTTAACGGAAGGTGAAAATGATGGTTTAGTTTCTATTAATTCTGCTAAATGGGGAGAGTTTAAGGGCGTGCTTAAAAATAATCACAGGCGTGGAATCTCTCATGGAGATATTATAGATTTAAGAAGAGAGGATTATAAAGGTTTTGATGTAATAGAAAAATATGTAGAGATTGTATCAAACCTCAAAAATGAGGGATTTTAAGTAAGTATCAATTGTACTAATTCAAATATTATAAATAATACGATAATTGTATGAGAAAAGCCCCCCAGGTAGCAAAACAAAAAGAAATTGATGAAAATGATGAGAGAAATATAACAATAACTAATAAAGCAAAGCTAAAGCTTATGATTTTATGGTGATGCTATTTGGTGCATTTATGTTAGCGTTTGCGCTAATGCAGGTAGAGTGGACAGTTATTTTTGGGCATTGTTATTGTATATTTGTTTGTTGTATTTTCAAATATATATTTTATGAGTAAGTATAATAAAGAAATGTAGATAATTATTAGCTAAGTTTAATCGATAGAGTTTTGGGTAAACCCAGAACTTTATTTTTATAAATATTGAAGGAAAAAAAAGGTTTATGTTGAATTAATATACTATAAATGTTGGGGAATTAAGTTTGTTATTCTTTTTAGAGGAGGATGCAATAATGAAAAGAGAATATTTGGAATTGAAAACATGCCGTACAGAAAAGGCTGAATTTATAAGAGATAAAGAATATATTGTACTTGATACTACAACTGAACGTACATATGAATATGATTTCAAGGTATTACCTTGCTATAGGGTTATTAATGAAAGAGGCGGGGTGGAGATAGTTGTACCTGATCAAATTTTTTATCCAACGAGTAGGCTATTACAATCTATAAAGGATGTAATATATACAGGTATTTTAAATATAGATAGTTTAGTGGAAGGTGAAGTATATTCAGTTTTTAAAATCCATGAAGACAGAGGAGAAGCAGTTTACACTATATTTGATGATTCGAGTAAACTAACAACATATCCTACAGCTTTGTTTGTCACAGAGGAACAATATTTTAAAATGACTAAAGAGGAAGTTATTGAATATAAAAAAGTTAAAAAAGTGGAACTTGAGCACTTTGAAAATTTGAGAAAAAAAGAGGCGCAAAGGGAATTAGATGAAAAACTAGAAATTAAAAACGAGAAAAAGAATGAGGCACAAAGATCTTTAGATGAACAAGGAAGACTTCAAAATACAAAGAATATGAATAGGCTAGAAATAAAAAAAATAAAGGAATTTATTGAGGTTTTAAGACCAAATATTGTAGAAAAAACTACTAACCCTATGATTAATGGAATATCTAAAATTACCCGTAGAATTAATAATATTCTAAGTTTTTTTATTATCGGATGCCTTATAACAGTTGTTTCTTCGATTATGGGAAAGTTTTTATTAGGTTCAATAATTAATACGGTATATTTAACAGCAGGTGTAGTAATTAATATATATTTTAAAAATAAGTTAGCTGAAAGTTTAATTAAATGTATCCCTGCTAGTGAAAAAAAAGAAAAAGAATATTTAAGTCGTATGCTTTCATTTAGCGATGATATATTACTCAAATTAAAAAAAATAGAATTAAATTTATTAATTCTAGAAAATGGAGATACTATAAGTAGTGGAAATGTTTCACTAATAAGAGAATCTGTATCCTTTTGCTTAGAGAGTTATAAAACCAAAGATACTAATTTACTTAAAGATATAAATATATTTTTAGATAAAACTCTAGAATACATATATAGCTTGATTGAGGGAGACAATTCGGCAGAATTATATATAGAAAAGCAAATTTATGAAAATGTATCATCCATTATAAAGAGAAACACTGATGTGTTCGAACTTATGATCTCGGATAATAAGGAAATTAAAGATATATTAAATAAAGATTTCTTTCCGTTATAAAAATAAACAATAGAATTTACTTTCTGTACAAATATTTAAGGATAACTTAATTGCACAAAAATCTTATTATTAACTATATTAATTGTAAGGGGATATTGTTTTGTTGTTATTAAAGTAATTATATAAATATAAGAGGAGGAGTAAAGTTGGGATTTATTGATGAGTTAATGAATGCAACAATAGAATCTTTAAGTAAGGCTGCAACAAATGCTTTTAGCACAGTAGTTATTTCATCCCAAGATAATACTAAGATAAATCTTATAAAGACAGAACTTACAGAAATTAATGTCGAGCTTGATGCAACATATAGCCTGATAGGGAAAAAATATGTTGAGTATGTTTCAGAAAGTGATGAGATGCCAGGAATTGATATTAAAGATTTACTTAAAATTATGGAGCCTAAACTTGAAAAGAAAAATGAATTTGAGACACAATTAATTGCGTTAGAGAAGAAAATTAAGGAGCAAGGAATTACACAGGAAAAAGAAAGGTTTGAGAATGAGTTTAAACATCAAAAGGAGAATCTTGATAAGGCTAAGGAAATGGATATTATATCAGAAGATGACTACGATGAAAAACTTAAACAATATACTAAAAAAAGAAATAACTTTCAAGCTATAAGGAATGTTAAAAAACAATATGAACTTGGAATAATTAGTTACGAAGAGTTACAGATGAAATTACGTGAATTGACTTAAGGTTTTATTTGTTTAATCTGTAAACATACTTAGTTTTTAAAAATAGAGTTGTTAAGTATAAATCCTGAATTGTCCTTTGATGTGATGATTCAGGATTTTTTAGTAGTATTGGTTTTTGATATTTATCTTGTTTAATTAGAAAGCGTGTACTTTTTTATAGTTTATTGATATTATATAGGTATTTGTTGGCTATCTTTTACATATATTGTTTTTTAATAAAATCGAAATTATTTAAGTATTTTAATTGCATGTTTTTTTAATAGAGTTAGATTACACAATGGTTAAAATGCAAATATATTACTAAGATCTTGTTAGAGTATATGATCTGGAATTTTTTATTATTATTTTTTAAAAAATTAAGAGCGGGAGTGGAAGATACACATGGCAGAGGAAGAGTTACTTCAACGAAAGATTAAAAAACTTAGAGCTGAGGGGAAATACAAAGAAACTATTGAGAATTGTTATGTTCTAATTGAGTTAGGAAATAAATTGAAAGATTACAAATCTCTTTTAGTTGCGTACATGAATCTTGTGGCTTCGTACTATTGTATTGGGGATATTGAAGCAGCATTTAACAGTATCGAGAGTCACAAAGAAATTTGTGATAAATATGGCGATAATGAAGAAAAATTACTGTCATACAATTCTTTATTTTTACTCTATGATCATACCAAAGATATAGAGAAGGCAAAGAATATTCTTGAAAAAAGCATAGAGTTAGGAAAAAATTTAAACAAATACAATATAGTTAGTAATGGTTATAGCAATTATAGTCATATTTGTATAATTCAAAAGGAGTATAAGCAAGCAATAGAAATGGGCATTTTGGGTATTCAAATGGCAAATCTGCATGTGCCATTAACTCCAATTTTGGTATTGAGAGTTAAGTTAAACATTGTGAAAGCATATATAGGCTTAAAAAACTTTAAAGAATCAAAATTATTAATAGATGAGATGATAAATGATCCGATTTTAGATTCATATATAAGAGAAAAAGCTCATTGTTACGATGTGCAAGCTCATTGGTATAGCAAACAAAAGTTATATAGCAAAGCATTCGAATCGTTTTCTAACGCAAAGGTATTAGTAGAAAGCTACAATGATGTTTATTTACTAAAGGATATACAAATGGAGAGATCAAAGCTATGCGAGTCCATGGGAGATATAAATTTAGCTTATAAGATTCAAAAGGAATACATATTACTCTTAAGTGAAATTAGTAAAAGTGAAATAGAGTTAGTGGCCCTAAAACTTCAAATAAAACATAGTATGGCATCCATGGAAAAGAAAGTTAATACTGATTATTTAACTGGTATATATAATCGCAATTATATGGAAATAAATACGAATAAATTACTAAAGCTAGCATGTGAAAATAATGAAAGTATAATATGCATAGTATTTGATTTAGATGGCTTCAAATCAATTAATGACCAACATGGTCATCTCTTTGGAGATGAAGTTATAAAACAAGTAAGCAAAGCTTGTTCAAGTATTCTTAGAGAAAATGACATATTTGCTCGTTTTGGTGGAGATGAATTTGTTATCATTTTAGAAGGTATAACACTAGAAAACGGAGAAAAGAAAGCTGAACAAATTATGAAGACAATAAGAAATTTAAATATACTTAAAGATGGAAAGCATATTCCAATTACAGTCAGTATTGGAATCACTGATAATTTAACTTGTGCTGCAAAATATTTTAATGAGTTATTTAATGTTGCAGATTTAAGACTATACAAGGCAAAGAATGGTGGGAGAAATCAAGTTTGTGCAGTTAATTAATTGCACGAATTTTTTTTATTATTATATAGAATGCTAGGTGGGTATCTATAATAATGATTAATTAGACAAAATATATAAATAAAAGAGTATTTATTTATATATTAAAGAGGAATTTAATAAAGTAGGTAGAATTATGTTAATTAACAGATAAATTAACTTGTAAAGTATGTAAAATATATTTTAATTATTGTAATTATAGAAATATATAGAATGAGTAAAGTTGGAGTTTATTGATAAATTAATGAATGTATTTATTTACGAAGAGTGCTACTTAAATAAGATCTAAATTTGAATCTGATTTTTATTGAAATTAAAATTTACTGCAATAAAATATTACTAATATAAAGAATTCGTATTAATTTAAACTATTGTGATAGTGATTGTAAAACTAGGGTATAGCTCACTTATATAGAATTGGAGAGCATATTATGACAAAATTTAAAAAAAGTTTACAATTTATAATACTATCATTGCATAGGATTAATAAATAATATATAATCAATATTATACATTATTTTACGAGGTGTTAATGGGAAATTAAGTAATAGTCGAAACAGGTTAGGAGTGAGCAATATGAGTCTTCAAAACAAACAAAGATTGGGAGATATTCTTGTTCAAATCAAAAAAATAACTGAAGAACAATTGCAATCAGTTTTGAAAAAACAAAGGATATCTGGAAAAAGACTTGGAGAACAACTTATAGAAGATAATATATTAACCGAGGATGAAATAATAGATGTTCTTGAAATACAACTAGGAATTATGAGGGTAGACTTAGAGCAAGTTGTTGTTAATATGGAGGCAGTAAAATCCATATCTGAGTCTCTGGCTATAAGATATAATTTGATACCTATAGATATAGAAGATAATAAAATTAAAGTAGTAATGTCAGACCCATTAAATGTGTTTGCGATCGATGATGTAACTATTTCATCAGGTTATGAGGTAGAACCCTTAATTACAACTCATTCAGCTATTAAAAAGGCTATAGATAGATATTATTCCTCGCAATATGTTCAAAAGACCGCAAATGAACTAGTAAAATCTCAAATTAAAAGTGGGGCAAAGGGTCTTAGCGAAGAGGAAGTTGATAGCTTAGAAAACATTAAAAATGCTCCTGCAGTAAGGCTTGTAGATTCTTTAGTTAAAAATGCAGTGAAAAGCAGAGCTAGTGACATTCATATAGAACCATTTGAAAAATATATTAGGGTTAGATATAGGATTGATGGTGAACTTCACGAGGTTTTAAAATCAGCTAAGGAAACACTGGCTGCATTAGTTACAAGAATAAAAATACTTGGCAACATGAATATAGCAGAGAAGAGAATCCCTCAAGATGGTAGAATACTAATGAATATAGATGAAAAAGATTATGACCTTCGTGTATCTATACTTCCAACAGTTTATGGAGAAAAAGTAGTTATTAGGGTTCTTGATAGAGAGAACTTTCTAAAATCTAAGGAGCAACTAGGGTTAGGTGATGACGACTTACAGAAGTTAGAGGGGATAATTAAAAGCCCTTATGGAATTATTTTAGTAACGGGTCCTACAGGAAGTGGTAAGTCCACTACTTTATATACTATTTTAAGTGATTTGAATAAGGAAAATACTAATATTATAACTGTAGAAGATCCAGTAGAATACCTAATGGATGGTATAAATCAAGTAAATGTAAACATTAAGGCAGGGTTAACTTTTGCATCTGGACTTAGATCAATTTTAAGGCAAGATCCAGATATAATAATGATAGGAGAAATCAGGGATAGTGAAACGGCAGAAATAGCTATTAGTTCTGCAATTACAGGACATTTGGTTTTGAGTACCATACATACCAATGATGCTGCATCAGCGGTTGTAAGACTTTCAGAAATGGGAGTAGAACCATACCTTGTGGCATCATCTGTAAGTGGAATTATTTCACAAAGACTTGTTAGAAAAATATGTAAACATTGTAAAACTTCCTATGAAGCCAGTAATTACGAAAAAACAATATTAGGTATTGAAGCTGATGTGCCTCTAAAAGTTTATAAGGGTAGTGGTTGTACTTATTGTAATAATAGTGGTTTTTCTGGCAGAGTTGGTGTTTATGAAATTATGGAAATTACAAGAGAGATAAGAGAAAGTATACTACTTAATAAAAGCATAGATGAAGTTAAAGATATGAGCATTAGAAATGGAATGAAAACTCTTAAAAAATCTTGTGAACATTTAGTTTATAGTGGTGAAACTACCATAGAGGAACTAATAAAAATAGCTTTTTCAAAAGATAGTTAGGATATATTATATATAATATAGAGAAGGAGGTGCTCAAGTGCCAGTTTTTGTATATGAAGCAAAAAACGTTCAAGGTGTTTTATTAAAAGGTAAAATGGAAGCCTCAGACGAAAAAGCAGTAGTGATGATGATTAGAGATAAAAGTTATTATCCAGTTAAAATAAAAGAGTACAAGCAGTCATTAAATGTGGACTTGAGCTCTCTTAAAGTAGTTAGTACTAAGGATATATCAATATTTTGTAGACAATTTTCCGTTATAGTTTCTGCGGGAATTAGTATAGTTAAAGCTGTAGATATAGTTAAAGAACAGTCAGAAAATCCAAAACTTAAAAAAATCTTATTTTCAGTTGGCGAAGAGATTCAAAAAGGAAAAACTTTATCAATGTCACTTAGAGAGCATAAAGATATTCCAGATATGTTAGTAAACATGGTTGAGGTCGGAGAAACTAGCGGAAATTTGGACACTATTTTAGACACCTTGGCTAAGTATTATGAGAATGAGCACAAACAGCAACAAAAAATAAGTCAGGCAACAACATATCCTAAGGTTATTGTTATTTTTGCTATGGTGGTTGTAACCGGACTTGTAACTTTCGTGGTACCTACCTTTACTAAGATGATTACAGATGCAGGAGGAGATGTTCCTCTTCCAACTAAAATTGTTATGGGAATTAGTGATTTTTTTAGAGGGAATCTAGTAGCTATAATTCTATTTATATTATTCGTAGTTATAGCATCTAAAATTTTTGGAAGTAAGGGTAAAAGGGAATTGAAAAATGATAAATACACTATGAAAATGCCTGTATTTGGTAAGCTATATTTAAAAGTTGTAACAGCTAGATTTGCTAGAACATTTGGAATACTATTATCTAGTGGAGTACCAATGATTGAAAGTATAGAGACCTGCGCCAAAGTCCTTAATAGTAGGACTATCAGTGACATACTTTCATCAGTTAAGGAAGAAGTTAAAAAGGGGACAGGCCTTGGTGATGCACTAGCCGCTAGAGAGATTTTCCCACTTATGCTTACTCAAATGATTAAAATAGGTGAAGAATCCGGTAATATGGATGAAGTATTAAGTAAAACTGCTGATTTTTATGATGATGAGGTATCCAATGCTACAGCACAAATGACTTCTTTAATAGAACCGCTAATAATAATAGGATTAACTATGGTGGTTGGATTCATAGTAGTATCCATTATATTACCTATCTTTGGTATGTATGATGCCGCAGGCGGTTAAATTTAATAATTACCAAAGCAAATGCTTTGATAAATATATATATTGTAATACAAAATAGAGGAGGAATTATAAAATGAATGAAATAATAATTAAAAAGAAGAAAAAAGGATTTACACTTATCGAGCTTATTGCAGTTATAGCTATACTTGCTATACTGGGTGCTATATTGGTGCCAAAGATTGCAGGTTATTCTGATAGTGCGAAAAAAAGTAAGGCTATAGTTGATGCTAAAATCATTGTAAATGCAGCAGCGGCATACAATGCTGATCATGAAACTGCACAAATTGCAGAGGACGCCGATTTTAGTAGCACATCAACACCTGCAACTGGATTGAATCTACTAGTAGGGTCTGCAGCTGGGGCAGTTATAGACAAAAGACCTAGTGAATTTGATACAACAACAAAATTATCAATGTTAAAGAAGATTGCAGTTGCCGGCAAAGACGCTATAGTTATTAATGCTACAACTGGATTTGCAACGACTCCATAAGGATAACAATATTTTCAGCTTAATCAAGACTGTTTAATATCTTGATTAAGCTTACTTTTAAATTAAACTTTATTACGAAACATGAGGTGAATCAAATGTTTGAAAAAGATAAAATTGCTATAGACTTAGGTTCTAGCAATATTAAAATTATGGTAGGGAATAAAAAGCAAGTTAAGTTATTTGAAGTTATAAAAACTCCAAAGGGTTGCATTGAAGATGATAAAATAGTGGATCTTGAACAAATTATGAATTTACTCCAAATATTTTTGAAAAAGAATAATGTAAGAACAAAGCAGATTGGCTTTGTTATTCATGGACAAGATGTTATATCAAGACATACAGAAGTTCCAATAATTGATGATAAAGGTATAAAAACTTCGCTTGAATGGGAAATGAATCAGTATCTTCCAAAGGACATAATTGAATACAGTATCGATTATGAAATTATAGAGAAAATAGACACTTTAGAAAAAAAATCATTAAAACTTTTAGTATCGGCAGTACCTAAAGAGAAAATCGATCAATTAGTTAAACTTTCTCAAATGTTAAATTTAGAAATTGTTGCTATAGATATTAATTCTAACTGTGCACGTAGGGTATTTAAAGATGTTTCTAAAAAACACACCTCACTAGAAAGCATTGCAGTTATTAATTTAGGCAGTAATAATACAAATGTAATAATATTAGATAAAGGAAAACTTTTTATTGAAAGAGAGATCCCCTTCGGCGTAAATAATATGCTTAAGGAAATTATTAAAAAAGAAAACATCGAGCACGACAGTGCGTTTGAATATTTGAAAGAGAAATTTAGTTTTATGGGAAATGAAAATGATAACGAACTTCAAAATAGAGTAACATCTCTTTTTAATAATGTTTTATCATCTCTCGAAAAAATAATTACCTTCTTTACAATAGGTAAAAGCAAGAGTAATTTAGACAGTATATACTTAATTGGTGGAGGATGCGATATTAATGGCTTATGTGAGTACGTTAGTAACTATTTTAACTGCCCGGTATATTTATTAGATGATGTAAAGGGCATCGGAGTTAAGACTATGATTTCTACTGATTGCAATATAAAACATTTTATCGGCACTCTAGGTCTTTTACTTAGGAGGGAGTAGCTTATGTCTGAATTAAATTTAATACCTTATGAACTAAAGGCTAAAAGAATAAAGAAATTAAGAAACACAAACTATATTTCCTCGGGAATTATAGTTCTCGCAATACTTTTTGCAATTGTCTATGTTCCAAAGCTTTATTTAAATAAGCTGAATTCAGACGAAGATAACCTTAATACTAAAATTTCTAATAATTCTAAAATTGTGTTAGAAAACAAAAAACTTTTATTAGATATTAAAAACTATAATCTGCGAAATAATGAAGTAGATGCATTAACAAAACAAACTGTAAAAGTAACAAATAAAATTGAAAATTTTGAAAAGTATATTCCTAGTACTATATCACTTACAGGCATTACTTATGTAAAAGGAACAATAACAATAATAGGAAATTCAACAAACTATAATTCCATTAGTGCTTTTGCTGCAAATCTGCAAATGTCAACTGAATATCCATTAGCTAAAATTCAAAACATTAATAACACTGGTAATCAAACAGATAGTAAGGTAAAAGGATATACATTTACTATTCAGATAAATGAGTAGAAATATTTAGAACTTTGAGGTGATTTTATTGAATAATTTAAGTAAGAGAGAGAAACTTTTGGTTATAGTAGGGGCTATTTTAATAATTTTGTATCCATATTATAACCTTTTTCTAAAACCAATAAGTCAAAAAATAAAGATTGTAAATCAAAGTATAAGTGATAAAAAGATAGAGTATAATTCTATTGAAAAACTGAAAGTTTCAAATGTCACTAATACTAAAAAGGTAGAAGGGCTTAAAATAAAATATGATGAAGCTATGAAAGCACTTCCTGAAAATGAAAGAAATCCTGAGATATCTTATAGCATAAATACATTTGCAACACAAAATAATATAAGTATAGTTTCTGTTGCCTTTGGCCAAAGCGCAAATTATTCAGCTATAAGTAGTACTAATAATACTTCAACTGCAACCTCAAATACAACTACTAATACCAAAGAATTAGATATCTCTATTGAAAGTTCAAAGCCTCGATTAATGTTTGTACCGGTAACTGTTTCAATTGGTGGAGATTATTTATCTACTTTAAATTTCATTAATAACATAGAAGGGGATAGTAGATTAGCAGAGGTAGTAAATATAAGTATACTATCAACTCAGGAACAAGGAAAAGAGCTACAATCAAGTATTGTTTTGAACTACTACTCTACTGAAGGAACTAATAAAAATAAGCCAAGCTATAATATTAAAGATGATAATGCGGGGAAAACCGATTTGTTTAAGTGATGTAATTTAGTCCAATAGTATTTTATTTAAAAGGATGATGTGTGATGAAAAAAGGTTTTACTTTGGTTGAGTTAATTGCTTCCTTAGCTATATTCGCCATGGCTATGGTAGCTATTTCCATGGCGTTTTTTGCATCAACTACTACGCGCCAGATGAATGATGTAAAGCAGAGTACGGCTGGGTATGCACAGGCTATAATCGAAACTTTTAGAGGAAGTACCGAGACCGTTTATAAAACAGTTGACTCCACAGAATCTCCAACATTCATATTTGTATATTTTAACAATATGGTTGATTTTAATGACTGGTATAAAGCCTATATTGTTATTGGTGCAAAAATTACAACAAAGGAGGGTAATCCAACTACTTATCCGTTACCTATAGGTAATCAGTTGTTTGGAGCACTTATAAAAATCAATAAAAAAAGTGCGTATGGAGTAAATACATATAATATTTCTGTAAGGGTGTGGAGAATAGATAAAGGTGCCCGAGGTGAATCGGTAAGAGATATTTATGAAAGTAGGTAATCCTATGAAGAAAAACTTTAAAAAGAAAGGGTTTACTTTAGTAGAATTAATTGCAGTAATAGCAATAATGGGAATTGTGTTTACAATTATATTTCAGATCTTTGATATTCAAACCAAAATATATAAAACTGAAATGGAAACTAATGATGCTCAAAATTCAGGAAGCTTATGCCTTAATAGCATAAGTGAAAGTATAAGACTTGCTTCAACAGTAAATGATCCTAATCTTATATTAACACCTTTTTCAGGAGTTATGAAAGATGCTGAAGAAATAGTTAAGATTTCTCCTTATGGGGGGGCAACTCCTTATAGATATGCTATAAATGATAATAAATTATATAAATATGTAGACAGTTCAAAGTATTCTCTAATTGCTTCAAAGGTAAATAAGGTTACTGTGACTCGATTATATCCTAATGATGATGTTTATGCAATTTATGTAGAAATAGTAAATGGAAGCTCTATTAAAACATTCACTACTAGTATGTCAAGGAGGGATTGGAGGTAATATAATGAAAAAGAAAAAAGGATCAGTGCTCATATTAACGCTAGTAGTGGTGCTTTTATTAATGGTAATCGGTACTTCACTAATGACAGTTAGTGTCAGCACTCATAAGACAGAAATTATAAGTGACAATATTAATAGAATAAATATGATGGCTGAATCTGGTATTGAACTTGGTTTAGCTCAAGCAAACTCAACTGTTGGATTGGTGAATTTTGGAGGTGTTAAATCTGACGACGGGACCATAACTTGCAATGTAATATTTCAAAATGGGTTATATTCTGCATCAACTAATAGTTATATTCAAACTTTGGGGAGGTATACTATTGAGTCAACGGCCTCAAGTACTAAAAATTCTAGGACTATAAGAGTACCTATTACTCAGGTTATATCAACACCGGAAACACCTGTAGGAATAATACCTACAGCTAATTTGTTGTTTATTAATGGCGAAGTTCAAAGTGGTAAATTTAATTTGGGGGAAGCAAAAGGTGATGTTTTTGTAAAGGGTAATTTAAATATGTCCAACGGAAGTGCAATAAAAGGTAAACTTATGTCTACAGGTAATTTAATATTAGATGGTGGTAATTCAGTTACAAAAGGAATTGTATGTTCTGGAAATATAACGGTGACTGGAGGGGGTTCAGTTAGTAACAAAATTGTATCCTTTGGAAATGTAATAATGAATGGAGGAAGTGCAACTACCGATGGAATTATAAGTTATGGAAATTTTAATTTTATTGATGGTACAGTAAATGGTAATGCTCTAGTTAAAGGTAATTTAACATTTGGCGGTGGTCCAAACATTAAAGGAAATGCTCAAGCAGATGGTAATTTAAGCATGACTAGTGGTGGTAATATTAAGAATAACGCTATTATAGGTGGAAATGTGACATTTGCTGGTGGTGGTAATAAAATTTCGGGGACACTAAAGTATAGGGGTACGGAGACGATACCATCAAAGACAACACTAAATACATTTGTTTCTTCAACAGTAGAGCACACAATAACTTATACCCCTGTAGACTTAAGTAGTTATTCAAGTAATAACCCTGTAGATATAAGTAGTTCTATATTGCCAATCATTGCAGTACCAACAAGAACTCAAAATCCACAGATGTATAATCCAGTAACATTAAATACAGTAACACCCAATAGTTATACAATAACGGAAAGTGGTAAGCTATCTTCAGCTTTATTAGACGTAATACCTTGGCATTCTACGCTTACTATTGATGCTACAAAAAAGAATATTAATTTACTTATTGATAGTAATTTTAAATTTGATAAACAACTTAATGTTGAAGTATTAACTGGAACGGGAACTGAAAAACAATATAATGTATATATCTATCTATCAGGTAATTCATCCATTACAGTAGATAATCAATATTTTGGAATGAAGAATCATAACGACACTACAACTAAAATATATATAATTGGGGATGGAAATCAAAGTGTTAACCTAAATAGTTGTAATCTTAACGCTAATATATATTTGCCGAGCGGTAATTTTTCAACTGGTGGAGGCGCCGGAGGCGCCTCATTATATATGTTTCAAGGAAGTTGTATAACTAAAACTGTAGATATACAAGGTAATATAAAATTAAGTTATTTAGCACCTGTAATTAAAGATACACCTTTAGAGATACTAAATAGTAATCAGTCTGGTTCTGGCACAACTACAAGTGCGTGGGTTGTTGATAAATGATTATTATATGTAAAAAAAATATCATGAAAATCTAAAATAAGTTTAATAACCCAAAGACATGTCAATACTTCTAAATGAGGTGATGGACATGTCTTTTAAAATTACGTGGAAAACACATGTAATATGTACTATAATAGCTTATTTAACAGTAAAGATTATGGGGCAGACTGCAGATATTATAATAGAGAATTTCTTCTTAAAACCGTTTATTTTTTATCCAACTGAAAGCTTAATCATTAATTTTTTTATTTATGTATTGCTTCTTATGATTCCAATTTCAATTGTACATGAGAGTATTCATGGTTTATCATATAGAGTATTTGGAGGAACAGTTAAGTATGGATTTAAAGGGATTTATGCATATACCCAAGAAATATCTGAATTACCAATAAATCGGACTAAATTTCTAATCATTCTTCTAGCGCCATTAACTATAATATCTATTTTAACAGTGTTGTTGCCTATTTGGTTAGGAGGTATAATATTCTTGCTCAATTTATTAGGTGCTACAGGTGATTTGTATATGTCGTACAGACTTATAAGGTATAATTCTAATAGTAAGATAGTAGATAGAATATACGGGTTTGATGTAGTACAGTAATATATACTTTTTTAATTAATTTGTTGAAATTAAAGTAATAGTTTACATTATATGGTATAATGATTTGAGCATGCAGCTTAGTGGGAGGAACAAAATGAAATTACTTTGTAAATGTGGTAATGTTGAAGATATAAAAACCGATAAGGATATTGAAAATTATGAATTTAAAAGGTGTGATGATGATACTTTGATTTTAGTTTGTAAGAACTGTAAAGAAGTAATATTTATAAATCAAAGGTAAATAAAAACAAGTCCTACATTTAAAATGTTAGACTTGTTTTTGTTTATTTGTTTGTTTTTTAGTGGGAATATTACTCATTACAATTCAACTGGAGAATGCATAGATTTAGTTTCTAGAATCTCACTTAAAAATGTAGAGCCTAGAATGAGGACTCCCCCAATTATTTTAATCAAGGTTATAGTTTCTCCTAAAAATATTGAAGCTAAAATTACTGCGGATATTGGGTCGATATAGCTTAAAATAGCTATGGATTGTCCCTTAAGTTCTTGTATTGAAGAGAAATACATTAGGTAAGAAATCCCGGTGTGAAGGACACCTACTATTAATATAAAAATCCAAGCAACAGAGCTTATTTTACTGACATGGATATTACCCCTATAAATAATGATTGGTAAAAGTACTAATGTTGCTATAGCTAGTTGAATAAGTGTTGATTCAAAGCCAGATAAATCTTTAATAAACTTATTCATTAAAATTATACTAGCATATAATACTGCTGCGCAAAGTCCGTATGTTATTCCAAGTAGATGATTTGAAGAGTCTGTTATGTTATCTCCTCCCACACTAACTATTAAGAATAGTCCTGACATTGCAACAATAACACATAAAATTTTTATTAGAGTTAGCTTTTCTTTAAGAATTACAGGTGCTAGCATTATCACAAATATAGGTGCAAAGTAGTAGCTTAAAGTTGAGTTTGAGACAGTGGTATACTTGTATGCTTGAAATAGAAGAATCCAGTTAAGACCTAAAGCAACACCAGACAAAGTGAGAATTAGTATGTTTTCCTTTATCAATTTAATAGATAGTTTATGTTTCATCATAAAGCCAGCACAAAGTAAAAATAAGCTACCTATTAAAGCTCTCAGGAAAGCAATCTCTATTGATGGTAAATTTATATTCTTTACAAAGATTCCTATGCTACCAAAGATAAACATTGAACTGATAATTTTAATCTTATTTTTCATTAGAAATCTCCCTACTTAATAATGTAATGTAAACACTATCTTAGTTTATTATTTCTAATAATTATAATGAGAATATTTGACAAAGTCAATAGTTTATTAATGAAATTTACTAAAATAATACAAAAAAATACTTATAGAAAGGGTACCTTTTTAGTACCCTTTCTATAAGTACCGGTTTAATTCCAGAATCAACTTACATCTAAATCTATTCTATTTTTCTTCTTCAAATATTGGCGATTCTATAAGCGTAGCAAATATTAATTCATGCGAATGGTAATCGTTTATGGATGTAGTGGTCTTTACAAAATGGACATGTTTGCCATCGCCAACATTTATCTGTAGGCCTGAGGTTGTCTCAATATAATGTAAGTGATCATAATAGTCTGTTCTTGATTTGATTTTATGAATATGTCCACCTTTAACTGATATTGAAGGGCCCGATACTCCAGCAAATCTATGATTATGTGGATCTTCCACTAATTCAGCTATTTTAGTGCTGCCTTCAAACTCATGGGTGTGAGATTGTTTTTTTTTCATAGTCAAATTTCTCTTTAACATCATTTTTATCATCATGCTTCTTTTCGGAGTCAAAGTTCTCTTTAACAGCATGTTTATCATCATGCTTCTTTTCGGAGTCAAAGTTCTCTTTAACAGCATGTTTATCATCATGCTTTTTTTCAGAGTCGAATTTCTCTTTAACATTATGTTTATCATCATATTCTATTTCAAAGTCAACATTATCTTTGAAATCATATTTATCGTCATTGCCCTTTTGGAATTCACATTTATCTGTGATATCATGTTCTTCTTCGTTGTCCCACTTAGCCATGTCATCGTGTTTATCATCATCTTTTTTTTCATCATCATACTGATCTTCACAATCTTTTATTTCTTTACACCAATCTTCAGGGTTATGCTTTGTTTCATTAATAGGCATACCATCTCTCCTTAGCTTTACTTAGTATATAATACGTATCTTAATTGGAAACGACACAAATATTAAATTAAGTAAAGAAAAATAAGAAGTAACCTATCTTTTTTAATATAAGTTACTGTTTATATAAAATTTATATAACTACGATTACCTCTGTACCATCCTCAGTCTTTACATCTACCATTTTTAGGCCTTTATAATTTTTTAACACGTCAAAGCTTTTTCTAAGCTCCCTGAAGTCAACACAATCAACATATTGTCTTTTGTCCTCAGGGATATATCTTCTGGCTATTGATACCCCAAAACCTCCAAAGCTAAGGGCTGCTTTTATAAGGCCTATTGGGGCAGGTATTTTAAAACTTCTTCCGCTGAGTTTCATATATATCATCAACATATAATCTCCCTTTCATTAATACATGGGGCAACTTAAACAACAAAATGTTAACCCTATAGTAAAGTATTATTCTATAGAGACTTCGACTATGTCTCCATTACTGCTTTTCACATCCACTATCTTTCCTTCAAGGCCAGAGTCGATAGCTTCCATAATCATCTGTACATCTATTCCATTTTCATCTGATACGCCGGGTATCTTAATGTTATTAACTGCGTTTCCTATAGCTTTTAGAAATTTAACTGGCACATTAACATTTACGGTATCTTTTGTAGATGAAAATACTCTAACTTTTAGCATCTTGTCTAGGTTTTGATTTTTTGATGAAGCATAAGGTACCTCCATAGCAGTATTTTTAATAGCATCAATTAGTTCACTAGCCTTATCTATATCAATTTTACCCTCTTCAACCATTTTTAAAATTCTTTTAACTTCTTCTTTCATTTAATAACCCATCCTTTCTATTATATCTAGTGTGGTGTGAGATACACTTACTGATTTTAATTATTTTTCAACATATCCACAGCTTGCTGCGCTGATATGTCACCTTTTTCAAGCATATCAAGTACTTCATTGCTGTTGACAACAGCCTTTTTTACTTGTGTGTAACCAAGTGCTGCTACAACATCATCTAGCTTAGCTCTAACAGTAGGATAGGAGATACCAAGTTCTTTTTCAACATCTTTAATATTACCCCTACACTTTAAGAAAACTTCCATAAAATTAAGGTGTTCTTCTTCTAAGTATTCAAACTTAGAAAATTCAAAGTCATTTTCAATGACTGTACCGCATTTATTACATCTAAGTTTAACAACTTTTAATTTTGCACTGCATATAGGACATTTGCTTATAACTTTGTAACTCATAATCACCCTCTCTTTCTCTATATTTTTATTATAGTATATGAATATTAAATAATCAATAGAAAAATTGACATATTCAATAATGTTCATTAAATATATAAATAAAATTAACTTTATAATTGATTTTATTTAATTAGTTATTTATTACTAGAGAGATTAACTTAGTATTAAGAATAACTAAATAATATATAATGTTGATAGAATTGTCTTTTTTCATAAAGGATGTTATTCTAAACTATATAAGGTAACAAAAACGTGTAAATTAAAACATATAAAGAAAGTAGGTATATTAAGATGAATCGGTATAAGGCAACATTAATTTTAATTTTAGCTTCTAGTATTTATATTATAAGCTATCCGTTTCACAAAAGTTTTATTGGTGGACTTGTGTATAGTGGGGCTTGTGCGTCTATGATAGGTGGATTTGCTGATTGGTGGGGTATTAACAAACTGCTAAAAAAAACAATACCTAAGAACAAACAGAAAATTTTTGATGGCTTGTCTAATATGGTTAGTGAAGAATTATTATCTAAAGAAACCTTAAAGAAATTAATTAGTAAATATGACACTTCTAAACTTGTCATTGAATTAGCAAAGAATAATACTGAAATTGAAAGCATAAAAACGATTCTTGAATTAATGATAGAAGATAATATACATAAAATAGATAATAAAGAGGTTGGGAAAAGTGTTTCTAATTTAACACTAAAAGTTATTAAAACTATAGATTTACATAAATTGCTTAGTTCAATTATAGAAATTTCATTAGGAACTGAGTATGAGGAGAGCGTTTATAATTTTATTATAGATGAATTAATATTGATTTCTCAAACAGATAATTTTAAAAATATACTTGTAAGGTTTATATTCGATGTGCGTTCAGCTTATGAAGGTGAAAGCATGAGGAAAAAAGTCATTGATAAATTCAAGGGGAATAATAGCAATTTAGCGATTGGAATTCAATATAAAATTAAAAATTATCTAACTAATATGAAAAAAAATGATAATAAAGATAGATTGGCAATTAAGTTATGGTTATACGAAAAGCTTCAAGAATTTAAAAATGATAGTGAATTTAAGGTTAAAGTAGAAAATTGGAAATTGGATTTCTTAAAAAATATTAAAGTAGTAGAACATTTTGAAATGTTTTTTGAAAATACAGCTAATAAAATACTAGAAGTAGACGATATATATAATGTGCCTTTTATTATGTTAAAAAGAGGTCTAAGTGATCTAGAAGAAAACACGGATAATCAAAGAAAAATAGATGTTTTTCTTAAAGATATATTATATAAATTAATTGATGATAAACATAAAAATGTTGATAAGATAGTTAAAGAAAATCTTAGTAAATACACAGATGTTATGCTTATTGAATTAATAGAATCAAATGTCGGGAATGACTTACAGTTAATACGGATTAATGGATCTCTTGTAGGTGGTATAGTTGGCATTATTATATTTATTATCAAGTATAGTATGGGAGTATAGAGATGAGGAATAAAAGGATTGCGGATTGGTCAGTTGGTGTTTTAATAACATTAGTTATTATAATCACCTTTGTAAAATTTAGTTATGAGAATAATACTAATCAAGTAATTGAGTTATTAAGTTTTGTAATTGAAGCAGCGCTAGTTGGTGCTATTGCGGATTGGTTTGCTATAACTGCATTATTTGAAGAGCCATTTTTGGTTAGGAAGATTCCTATAATTGCATCACATACTGCTATAATATCTAAGAATAGAAAAAGTATAGTAGATGCTGTAGCTAATATGGTACAAAATGAATTGTTAAGTGAAAAAGTGTTGAAGAGTAAAATTGAGGAAATTAGCATAGTCGATAGATTATTTGGTTTTGTTGATAAGAGTGTTAGTGCGAGAAGTGATTTGTTTGAAAAATTAGTAGAGTATTTAATCGAAAAACTAAATAGTTTAGATACATTACAATTTGCTAATTATTTGGAGAGACATTTGAAACAAAAAATTGAAACAATAGATATATCACCCTATATATATAAAGGTGTGTCATTTAGCATTGAAAGTGAAGAATTTAAAAAAATATTTAATATAACATTAGATGGTGTAATTGAATATATAAATCGTTATAGTACAGGGCAAATATTAGAAAAATTTGTGAATAGTATTTTGAAAAAAGATGCCAATAGTCTTGTTATGGAAAAAATAATTGGGCTTTTAAAATCTGTTAATGCAATAAATACATCAGATATTACAAAATCAATCTTAAAGCAAAGTAATAAACTTCTTTTAAATTTGAAAAATGAAGAGGATATAGTACGACTTGAATTAATAAACCAAATCAAACTATTATTTGAAAAAGTTATTACAGATGATGGGGTTAAAGGTGATATTGAAGGATTAAAAATGATGTTAATCAAGGAAATTTCTCTGGAAGAGTTTTTAAATTTAATAATAAAAGATGTGATAAAAGTTATAACTCAAAACGAGATATATTTAGATACGTACCCAATAGATGCCTGTAATAATATCGAAACAAACATATTAGAGAAACAGGATATTATAGCTATTATCACTGTGATAAAAAATCAGTTAGATATTTGCTGGATTGGAATAAAAAATGACAATGTTAATAAGAAGAATATAGACCAATTATTTAAAGAAGCTATATTTAAATTTATTGAATCGAAGTATCAAAATGTAGGTCAAATAGTGAAACAAGTTTTAAATAACATGGATGATGAATCTTTAAATGATTTTATAAAACAAAAAGCTGGAAATGAGCTACATGGCATTCGTCTTAATGGTTGTATAGTAGGTGCATTATTCGGTGGGGTTGTTTTTGGTTTAACTCATTTAATCTATGATTTAATATTACCTAATATATTCAATATTAAATTTTGAAACTACATGTTAACACTAATATTAACAACCCCTTTGATAATTTAGTATCGAAGGGGTTGTTGTGATAAATGGTTATATGCGATATAATTGTATTAATATTACAATGAAATTAATATTACAATCGGATTAATAAAAGTAGTTATTTATATATAATTAAAAATATAGAACAGGTTGGTGAGCAGTTTGAAAAGTAAAAAGATTCGACGTGAAAGAATTTTTGTTTTAGGGCTAGTATTTTCATTATTATTTAGTGTTCTTGTGGGTAGATTGATTTATTTAATGGTTATTAAATCATCTAATTATAAAACGCTTGCATCACAGCAGTGGACAAAAACTCTAGCAATATCACCTAAAAGAGGGGCGATTTTGGACAGAAATGGTTTCGAACTGGCACAAAGCATGAATGTTTATAGGGTAGATGCTGATTTAAGTGTATTAAAAAAATATCTTGTAGATAAAAAAATATCTGAAGAGCTAGCAGTTGATAAATTATCAAAGATGCTTAATGTTGATAATAAACAAGTTAAAAAGATATTAGATAGTCAAGATACCAAAGGTAAACCACTTCAATTTGTATCCCTTAAAAGAAAGGTTCAAAAGGGAGCTGTAGATTCTATTAAAAGTTTGAAATATAGTGGAATTATAATTTCAACAGATGTAATGAGAGTGTATCCTAATGACAGCTTCTTATCCCATGTTGTTGGACACACTAATTCAGGAGAAAATGGAATTAACGGTGTAGAACTGAGTTACAATAATGAATTAAAAGGTATTCCTGGATTAAAAGTGGTTCAAATGGACAGATCTAGTAATGAATTGCCGTACACTGAAGCTGTGACGGTTAAACCTGTAGAAGGAAAAGATGTAACATTAACTATAGATGAACGTATTCAAGAGTTAGTAGAAAGAGTAGCAAAAGAAACAGTGACTGAGAATAGAGCTAAATCTGTAAGCATAACGGTTATGAATCCAAATAATGGCGAAGTTTTAGCAATGGCGAATGCACCAAGTTATAATCTAAATAAGCCTTATGAAGAAGGTAAAACTGATGAAGAAATACAAGAAATCTGGAAGAATGGAGTAATCAGTAATGTGTTTGAGCCAGGATCGATTTTTAAGGTTATAGTAGCTGCTGCTGCGCTTAAAAATAATGTGGTTTCTGATAAAGATCGATTTGTAAGTAACGGGAGCATAAAGATTGGAAATAAGATTTTGTATAATGATAATAAAGAGAATAATGGAATTCAAACTTTTTCAGATATAATGAAAACTTCCGATAATGTTGCATTTATCCAGCTAGGACAAAAAATCGGAAAAAGTAATCTTTATAAATTTGCAAAAGAGTCTGGCTTTGGGCAGAAAACAGGCATAGATTTACCTGGTGAAAGTTTAGGATTAATGAAGTTACTCAATACAATTACACCACTTGATCTTGCTACAATGTCCTATGGACAAGGGGTTGCAGTTACCCAAATACAGTACATTGCCGCGTTTAATGCAGTGGCTAATGGAGGCAAATGGATAAGGCCACATGTTATGAAGGAAATATCTCACTTGGAAGAAAGTAAGAAAGTTGTGGACAAGCAGTTTAACAATATTGATGAAAAAACTATCATGAGTAAGGAAGATGCAGCTCAATTAAGAACTTATTTGGAAAGAGTAGTCAAAGAAGGAACTGCAGTTTCGACATATATGGAAGGATATCATATAGCTGGTAAGACTGGAACTGCAAATAAGGTTAATACAATAAACGGGGGTTATGACTCCGGGAAATATGTATCTTCTTTTGTAGGTATGGTCCCAGCGGATAACCCTAAAGTAACATTAATGGTTACTGTAGAGGAGCCAGACTCGTCAAAATATTATGCTGCTCAGACCGCAGTGCCAGCAGCACATAAGTTATTTTCAGAGTTATTCGCAATACTTAATATACCACCCGATAAGACGAGTGATACAAAAAAGAATTAATAAGAGGTGACTTATGAGTAGTAAAAAACTAAAGATTAAACAACTTAAAGAAAAGGTCTTGAAGATAAGGTATAGTGTAGAGGAGCTAGGTAATTTTAAACTCATAGGAATTTTAATAATATTACTAACAATTATCCTACTAGGTAAGTCTCGGAATAGTTTTAATCTGAGTAATAAAATTGAAAATACATCTTATCTAGTCTTATTTATAGTGGGTATTTTCACTTCACTACACTGCGTAGGTAGATGCGGAAACATAATGTTATCACAAAATATAACATTAGAAAATAAGAGTAGGTTTCAAGTTCTAAAACCTGCTATATTTTATAATTTAGGTAGAGTGACATCATATACTATTCTTGGAGGAATTGCTGGAGCTTTAGGTTCTGTTGTTTCTATTACATTGCCGTTTAAGGGGAGAATTCAGATTATAGCTTGCGTTTTTATGATTATATTGGGTCTCAATATGTCTGAATATGTACCGTTTAGAAGGTTAAACATAAAATTACCATGGAGCGCCTGTAATATTAAAAAGAGTGGAAAAACTCCTTTTATTGTAGGTATATTGAATGGGGTTATGCCATGTGGAATACTTCAAACAATGCAATTATATGCATTTGGGACAGGTAGTGCGGTGACTGGTGCTACTTCTATGTTTATATTTGTGCTAGGAACAGTACCTCTAATGATTAGCTTTGGAACTATTTCTTCCCTTTTAAATAAGAAGAACACTAAGCAACTTGTGAAATTCGGAGGAATCCTTATTGTTGTTCTTGGACTTATAATGGGAGATCGGGGACTATCTCTATCTGGTATTAATATATCCCCTTTGGCCCTAATGGGTAATTCAAATAAGCAGAGTGACACTAATGTAGTAAATAATTCAAGTATAGTTGCTACAGCTGATGATACTAAAACTAGTACTATTGCAACTGATAGCAATAGTATTTTTGGGAGTGACTTAAATAAAACACCCATTAACATATTAGCTAAAAAAGCAACGATAAATGACGACACCCAAAGCCTAACTATAAGTGGAATTGGTTATGAATTTTCCCCTATTATATCTGCGGTGCAAAGCGGTCTTAAATCCGATTTAACAATTGAGTTAACAAATTTTAATAATGCTTTGGGTTTATATTCAATAGTTGACGTAGATTCTAAAACTATATCTTCATTTGAAGGAAAAAAAGGTATTAATCAGATTTCGTTAACCTTTGATAATCCAGGTATATATAGAATTATTAAAGACAAGACTCCATTAGGATTGATAGATGTAACTAAAGACATTAAAACAATAGTGCTTGAAGATTTAAGAGAGACATATCTAAAAGAAAAATAGAAAGAAAGTTGAAAAGAAAGTTGGGGACGGTTAACAACTTATACATTAATAAGGTTATAAAAATACCACATTCATTACTATTTATAGTAAATGAATGTGGTATTTTTATGTGTGTTTTAAGATTTTTTTATAAATCGAAGTCACTAATCTAAATGGCCAAGCAATTAACGTTACAGCAGAAGAAACTAGACTGCCAATAAATAATGAAGAGAGTGGATCCATAAGTGAATTATCATTAATAAGATAGGTCCAAGTTGAAGAAGGTGGCTTTATTCGCTCTTTTAAGTTATAAAGTCCCGACTCTGATAAATCTAACATCTCAAAATCTTGTAAAATTCTCTTTTGTATTATTTCTTGAAGTGATTCAAATACAGTGGAAGTTTCCATTTGAAATACTTGAAGAGGATCTTTATGTTTTAGTATACTTAATTTTACTCCATCTTGAAGATACGCTACATGTGTTAGGTAATCAGCCCAAGCTTCATCAATATTGTATAAGGCTACTTGTTTTTCAAGTTGATTTATTGTTTTCTCACTAAAGAAGTTAATTAATTTTGTATATAGTTGTGGATTTTTTAGGTTTAATATATTAAAAGGTAAACGATCATAGACTAAGTCCAATCTTCTTTGATATACTTCAAGTCTTTGACTTTCTATAAAATATGAATATTGCCATAAAGCTCTACGTAAATCGGAATCTTGACCTTGAATTATTCTTTGTACATGTTCTATTTTACTTACTATTTTGGGCATGTTTAAAGGATCTTCCTGCATATTTGGTCTAGTGGCCATGGGTATTACTTCATCAATTCCATATCTTTTAATGAGATCATCCTCGAGGCTTATATAGAATCTTGACATGCCAACATCTCCTTGACGCCCAGTTCTTCCTTTAAGTTGTTTATCAATGCGTATACTCTCATGTCTATTAGTACCTATAACATATAGTCCGCCAAGTTCAACAATCTTATCTCTATTAGCTCCACCTGGTCCGCCAAGTTTTATATCAGCACCCCTACCAGCCATATTAGTAGAAACAGTTACTGAGTATAGAGCACCTGCTTGTTCAATAATATGTGCTTCTAGTTCATCATTTTTAGCATTTAAAATTTTATATGTAATACCTACATTATTTAACTCCTCGGCCAAATATTCTGATTCAGATACACTACAAGTTCCAATTAGGATGGGTTGACCTGTTTCGTGTACTCTTTTAATTTCTAGGCTCAAAGCCCTATATTTGGCTTTTTTGTGAGTGAATATTACATCAGGATAATCAATTCGTTTGTTAGGAATATGTGGTGGTATTACTAGCACTTCCATATTATAAAATTCATCAATTTCGCTTAATGAATCCATTGCTGTACCGGTCATTCCAGCAACTTTTTTATAAAGTAAAATAAAGTTCTGCAAAGTTATTTGATTCATTATGCGACCTTTAGACTTATGGCTCAGTCCTTCTTTAGCTTCAAGGGCTTCTTGAATACCATCTGGCCAACGTCTATTTTCAGCTACACGTCCAGTAAACTCGTCAACCATTTCAATATTACCTTCCCTAACAATGTAGTCAATATCCTTCGTAAGTAAAGCAATTACGTAAAGTATGTTATGTACTTCGCTAAGTAATTTAAAATTCTCTTTTGAATATAAATTACCACAACTAAGCATACTTTCTGCTTTAAGAAGTCCTTTAGGGGTCAAATATACATTTCTTTTAACTTCATCTTTGTCATAGTCAAGTACTGGTTCAAGTTTCCTTAGCGTATCCATTGTTAAAGAAAGTGAATTGCCTTCTGAGGCTACGGTGGTTGCAATAACTAATGGAATTCTAGCTTCATCAATTATTATGGAATCTGCTTCATCAACTATTGCGAAATTAAATGGGCGTTGCATGATTTCTTTCTCCTCGTAGCAAAGTGAATCCATTAGATAATCAAAACCCGCAACCTTTGCAGTTAAATATGTAATATCACTATCATAAGCCATTTGTTTTTCATGTTTTTTCATAGATTCCTGTACGAAACCAACAGTTAGTCCAAGCATTTCAAATACAGGTCCCATCCAAGCCGCATCCCTTGACGCTAAATAATCATTAAAAGTAAGTATATGACACCCGTCACCAGCAAGTGCATTTAAGAATGCTGGGAACACAGCGGATAATGTTTTCCCCTCACCCGTCTTCATCTCTATTAATTTGCCCTTATGCATAGCAATGCCAGCGATAAGTTGCTCGTCATAAGCAATGAGCCCTAGGACACTTTTAACTGCCTGTTTTGCAAGCGCAAATGCTTCTATTAGGATGTCATCCATAGATGAGCTATCTAAACGTCTAGTTCTAAGTTCGCGAGATATATTTAAAAATTCAGTATTATCTAATGAATCAAATTTAACAAGATTTATTTGGTCTACCATTTTTTTATAACTATTATATTCTGACTCATTCACTAAATTATGAAATTTATTTCTAATACTAATCGCCATAAGAATCACCATTCTTTCTATATGGAATAACTTGTTGTTTAATTATTCCATATTATATTTATTTTATAATAAGTTTAGTTAATCTAAATTATACCATTGTATATAACATAATAAAATGTCCAGAAATTTGAGGAAGATTCTAAATTTAAAAATGGAGCCATATTATAATTAATAAAAACGATTAGTATATTGACCATCGGTTGCTCAGCGACGTATAATTAATTTAGAAGAACTATTTAACATAAGAAGATGCTTTTTCAACAAGTTTGGATAAAGGTATGATTTGGGGGATTACTTAATGAGAATTGAATTAACAAAAGGAAATATTTTAAAGAAAATTATAATTTTAGCACTACCAATTATGGGTACATCACTTATACAATCAGCTTATAGCATGACAGATATGATATGGGTTGGTACATTAGGATCTAGATCGGTTACTGCAGTAGGTACGGCGGGATTCTTTACTTGGTTTGCATTTGCGTTTATCACAATTCCTCAAATAGGGGCAGCTGTTGGCGTAGCACAATCTGTAGGAAGAAAAGACATTAAAGAGACCAGAAGTTATATAAGGCATTCTATTCAAATGAATATAGTTTTCGCTGTTTTATATGGAATTACTTTAATAATTTTTAGAGAACAGCTTGTAGGTTTTTTTAATATTAAGGGTGCTGATATCGTTAATATGGCTACGAACTATCTTGCTATAGTCTCTATGGGAATGATATTTTTCTTTTTACCACCAGTACTTACAGCAATATTCAATGGTCATGGTGACAGTCGGACGCCTTTTAAAATAAACATACTGGGGCTTATAGTTAATATAATACTTGATCCTCTGCTAATATTAGGTATTGGACCATTTCCTAAAATGGGGGTTCCAGGAGCCGCCGTTGCAACAATATTTGCACAAACTGTTGTAACGATTATATTTATTTATGTAATAAAAAAGAAAACTGATTACTTTGACCAAATAAGTTTTTTACAAAAACCTGATTGGAATCATATGAATAAAATCGTTAAGTTTGGATTACCTGTTGCGGTGCAAAGTGGAGTATTTACTTTTATAGCAATGATAATAGCTAGGATACTTTCTAGATGGGGATCAACTCCAATAGCTGTGCAAAGTGTTGGGTCACAAATTGAATCAATTACATGGATGACAGCTGGAGGTTTCCAAACTGCATTAAGCGCCTTTGTCGGGCAAAATTTTGGAGCTAAAAAGTGGGACAGAATTTATAAAGGCTATTTTACAGCACTTGGCATAATAGCAGTATTTGGAACTATAACATCCTGCCTTTTAATATTTTTACCAGGGCCTATATTCTCTATATTTATTTCAGAAAAAGAAGTAATAAAGGATGGTATAATGTATTTGAGAATACTTGGAGTTTCCCAAATCTTCATGTGTATAGAAATGACAACCACAGGAGCATTTAATGGTCTTGGGAGAACGGTTCCTCCTTCAATAGTAGGTATTGTTCTAAATGCTATGAGAATTCCAGGAGCACTCTTATTTTCAGTTTTCCTTGGACTTAGTGGGGTATGGTGGAGCATCAGCATTAGTAGTATTCTTAAAGGGTTAATATTAACAACTTGGTTTATCATATTTCTCAGAAGACATCCTCAAATAAGAGGAAAGAATCTTTTAAGGAATCTCACAAATGTAGAAGAAGATGAGATTATTAATTAAATTTACACTCACTATAAATATAGATTAAGTAAAGAGGGGGTATTATTTATGCAAGATTTGGTAAAAGAAAAATTAGATAGATTGATAGAGATATTTCAAGAGGTATCTAGCGGTTACAAATGGGAGGGATCTTTAACTAATCACTTTACAGCATTAACTTATACATTAAATAACAGAGTTTTTAATAAAGAAAAAGTAGAAGATGTGAGAAAACATATGAAGAAAACTACTGGGATATTTTCTAATTATAGAGGTACTCCTAAGATACTTTTATCATCATTACTAACAGCTAAATATGATAATCCAAATCAGGAATTCGATAGAATGCTTAATTACGATAAGAGGATGAGAGATGCTGGATTTAAGAATAACATGTATTTACCGATAGCTAATTATGCTCTTTTAGCCAGCTGTAGTGAAGAATGGGTGGAAATAAGAATAAATAAAGCACTAGAGATATATAAAGAAATGAAAAAAAATCATCCTTGGTTAACGAGTGGAGATGATTATCCACTTTCTATACTGCTAGCTAATTCAGAGAGCTCTGTTAATAGCATTATTGAGAATATGGAGGAATGTTATAAATTATTAAACGAAAATGGATTTCATAAAAATAACGGTCTTCAATTTTTGTCACATATATTAGGGTTCCGTCAAGAAGAAAATAAAGTTAAAGTTGAAAGGTGTAAAGAAATATTCGACAAGTTAAAGGATAACAAATTAAAGGTGTATTCTAGTGGGTATGCCATAATTGGTTTTTTAGCTATACTTGGAGAAAAAGGGTTTGAGGCAATTGATCAAGTAATTGAGGTTGTAAGCATTCTTAAATCAACTAAAAAATATAAATGGTTAACAAAAGAAACTCATTTATACACTGCAGCTGCTTTGGTTAGTGATGTGTTTATTGAAAATATGAAAGGACGAAAAGATCTTATTCAAACAACTATTGGAATTTCTATTGAAGCATTAATTGCGGCTCAAACAGTAGCTATTATAGCGGCGGCTAGTAGCACTGCAGCTGCGGCAGGAGCATCTGCATCTTCGTAATAATAAAATAAATAATTATTTAAAGGGAAGCTATTTTTATACAGATAGCTTCCTTTAAATTTTTATACAAAAAACACCAATTTCACTATTGACAATAAGAGCATTTGGTTATATAGTTAGTTACATAAGTAATTAACCAATTAAGTAAAGGGTGATAATATGAAATTAGATTTTAACAATGATTTACCTCTATACATGCAGATTGCTAAAGATATTGAGAATAATGTTCTTAAGGGGATATTTGAGGAAGAAACTGCTATTCCGTCTACTACAGAGATATCAGTTAAGTATAAAATAAATCCAGCTACAGTAGCAAAAGGATATAACTTACTTGTTGATGAAGGAATAATTTATAAAAAAAGGGGCGTTGGTATGTTTGTTGTAACCGGAAGTAAAGCTAAGTTAACAAAGAAAAGAAAAGAGAATTTTTATAACAATTATATAGTTGTCTTAATAGAGGAAGCTAAGAAATTAGATATATCAAGTAAGGATATTATCAAAATGATAGATGGGGGGATTTAGTATGGGGACTATAAAGATTTCAGATGTTAGCAAAAAATATGGGGATTATTTTGCTTTAGATAATATCACATTAAATATAGAAGAAAATAAGATCTACGGGTTATTAGGAAGAAATGGAGCAGGAAAAACAACTCTTTTAAATATTATAAACAACAGGATTTTTTTAGATAAGGGGACTATTTTTATAGATGATAAGAGTTTGCATGATGATAAAAGTTGTTTAGGTAAAATATATTTTATGGAGGAGCAAGACTTATATCCGCAGTCTATGAAAGTAAAAGAGCTTTTTAATTGGACTAAGGAATTTTATTCAAACTTTAATATGAAATATGCATTGGAACTTTCTAAAAAGTTCGAATTAAATATAAATAAAAAAATAAAAGAACTCTCAACAGGTTATTCCTCAATATGCAAAATTATAAATACAATGGCATCAGGTGCTGAAATATTAATGTTCGACGAGCCAGTACTAGGACTAGATGCTAATCATAGAGAACTGTTTTATAAAGAGCTAATGGAAAATTATATAGAAAATCCTAAAACTATTATACTATCTACTCATATTATAGAGGAAGTTTCCCAATTAATAGAGCGGGTGATTATTATTAATGATGGAAAATTAATAAAGGACGAAAGTGTAGAAGATTTATTAGCTGGGTGCTACAACGTTTCTGGATTAAATAAAAATATAGATGATTATATACAAAATAAACACTGTATAAGTGTAGATGAAATGGCGAATTTTAAATCAGCGGTTATAATAGGCGAAATTGGAGACTTGGAAAAGAATGAGCAGAAAAAACTAGATCTAGAAGTTTCAAATGTAGAACTACAAAAACTATTTATATACTTGACTAACAATGGGGGGATAAAATAATGAGGAGTTATAAGCTTGCAAAATATAATATTAAAAGTAGCATTAAATCAATAATAATTTTTTACTCTATATTGATAAGTGTATTAATCGGTATGGAGTTGCTAAGCGTTTCTAACGGCAATGGTTATACATCTGGATTAGAATTAGCATCTACAATATTTTTATTTGTGTTCGGATTAAACTTTTTTAGAGAAAATTTTTATTTTAGCCAAGCAAACAACATTCCTAGGGCGGATTATTTTAAATCGGTAGTAATAGCTATTTTACCTATAGCACTTGTTATGTCAGTATTGGATGTAATAATAAATAGAGTGTATAATTTATTTTCAGTAAGTCCTACAATGTATGATATGGCATATAACTTATCTTTTAATTTAACGTTGTGGGTACAAAGTAATAGCATAAAAACTTTATTTGGAACGATTACCTTTTTATTTTCTTTTTATATTGCTGCGTTTGGTGTTGGATTATTAATAACAATGATATATTACAAGTGCAATAAAACAATGAAAATAATAGTATCTTTAAGCCCTATAGCTATTATTACTATCTATGGAAGAATCGCTTTTGTAAATCCTGGGTTTAAAAAAATGGTAGAAACGTTTGTTGATAATATATTTGGGATAAGCACAAAAAACTCTTATATGTGTGTACTAACATTTATATGTTTCTTTGTAATAACAATGAGTTTTGTTTATTTGATGGTTAGAAAAGCTGTAGTTAAAAGAGATTAACTGCATTTTACAAGTCCTTATTAATTTAAATATCTAAGTTGGAGGCAGAATTATTGATTAGTACAGTAATAATGGCTTTTGTATCATTTGTTAGTACAAATATTGATGATATAGTTATACTCATGCTGTTCTTCACGCAAACAAATAATATTATGAAGATACATCATGTTGTTATTGGACAGTATTTGGGTATAGGTGTTTTAACTATTGTAAGTATTATCGGAGCTTTAGGTGTATCAGTAGTACCAGATGAATATGTCGGGTTACTTGGATTAGTACCGATATATTTAGGAATAAAAGCATATGTAGATCATAAAAAAGATGACAATAAAAATGAAGAAAAAAAAGACACTCAAGTAAAAAATGATACTCAAGAAAACCGCAAAATTAATGTTATTAGGAGTTTTATTAATCCAAGTATATTTAAAGTATTCAGTTTAACTTTGGCTAACGGTGGAGATAATATTGGAATTTATATACCTCTTTTTGCAGGTAAAAGTTTAGTTGATATATTGGTAACAGTTATAATATTTATAATGCTAACAGCATTGTGGTGTTTTATTGGTTTAAGGCTTTCAAAGCACTCTTTTGTAAAGAAAAATATTGAAAAATACCAGCATATTTTTGTTCCAATAATATTTATATGTCTAGGAATTTCTATATTGATAAAAAATGGAACGATAAGCTTCCTTTGCCTTCACATCTTTTCCTAAAATTAAAAGTTCTAATTTGTTAATAGATTTGATTGCACCTAGTACTATGATGTCTCAGAGTAGAGAGTAATTTCTATTTTGAGACAATTTTTTTTGAATTTAGAAAACTATATTGAATTATGTAAGAAAATGTTATAATAATCATAGGCGTTATCTCACAATAGTAGGTAACTAAATTTTATTAAAGAGTATGAAGAAAAAATAATGGGAAAGTTAGTAAGATATTATAAGTTAGAGAAAACAGATTATAAAAAGGAGTGGATACTATGATTAATAAGCAACTTCCAAGAAGTACACCAGAGAAGCAAGGCATACCATCGAAAGTGATTTTAGATTTTATAGAAGAGATAGAGAAAGAAAAAATTGAGATGCATGGGTTTATGATGTTAAGGCATGGAAATGTAATCTCTGAGGGTTGGTGGTCTCCTTATACATCTAAACTTAAACATATGCTTTTCTCACTTAGCAAAAGTTTTACTTCAACAGCAGTTGGACTTGCAGTAAATGAAGGACTTATATCTATTGAGGATAAGGTGGTTGATTATTTTTCAGGGGATTTACCAGATAATATAGGAGAAAATCTTTCAGCTATGAAAATTAAACATTTGTTGTCAATGTCAACTGGGCATGATAAAGATACAACAGATCATGTAGTTTCACAAAAGGAAGGTAACTGGGTTAAGGGTTTTCTTGAGCTTAATGTAGAACATGAGCCGGGTACATATTTTGTTTATAACACTGCTGCCACATATATGCTCTCAGCAATTGTTCAGAAAGTAACTGGACAAACTATACTAAATTATCTAACACCACGAATTTTTGCGCCATTAGGAATTGAAGGAGCTACTTGGGAAACATGCCCTAAGGGAATAAACACGGGTGGATTTGGTCTTCGTATAAAGACAGAAGATATTGCCAAGTTTGGACAACTATATCTTCAAAAGGGGATATACGATGGAAAGGTTTTAGTCCCTAGTGAATGGATAGAGGAAGCAACTAAAAGTCATATTTCTAATGGAACAAGCAAAGATAGTGATTGGGAACAAGGGTATGGTTATCAATTTTGGAGATGCCGTCATAACGCATATAGGGGGGATGGAGCTTTTGGACAGTACTGCGTTATAATGCCTGATCAGGATGTTGTGGTAGCAATAAATAGTGGTATTGACGATATGCAGATTGTGCTTAATCTTATTTGGAAGCATTTACTACCTAGTATGGGACAAGAAGCACTTTTAGAAAATAATGTAGTCTATGGTAAGCTTACTGAAAAACTTCTTAACTTGAAGTTGCCAATGAGTAAAGAGTATAATAGTTTTATTAGCTCAGGCATCACAACTAGAGAAAGTGAAGTAAACGGTAAGTGCTACAAATTTATGGATAATGAACTTGGATTTAAGCAGATTTCAATTAGATTTGAGGAATCTAAATATGAAATTACTATAGTTAACTCTAGTGGTGAACACATAATTTCAGGTGGAATAGATAAAAGATTAGAAGATAAAACAGATTTAATGGGTGATGAGAGTAGAACTTCCTCCTATGGGTATTGGTGTGATAATAATGCTTTTGTTATTAAATTTCAGTTAATAGAAACTCCATTTGCTTACACAATAAAGCTTATGTTTGAAGGAAATAAAATTGAATTAACGGGAAATGTTAATGTGGCATTTGGGCCTAAGGAACTTCCAACTTTAAGGGGAGAATTATAAATTTTATTAAGATAAATACAATTGTTTTAATTAACATGACTTGATATTTATTAGGAGCGATAGTATGAAGTGTAAGCGTATAAATTTTTTAAGGGATTTTTTAAAATTTAAAACAATACAGCAAAGACTAATTTTTATTGTAGTTATTGAAACAACTGTGAGTTTATTGCTATTAGTATTAGTTTCTTATCAGACTATCCATTCAATTGAGAAAAATAAATTGAAGACTTCAATGGTTACAGATTTGCAACAGTTTACTGAAAAAATGACGCAAAATTATATGAATATGATTCAGGTTTCACAACAAATGTCACCAGTAGGAACGGTAGGATCATTATTAGATAGTTATTTTCAGGCTCATACGAAATATGATGTATATCGGATTGGACAAGAAATATCAGACAGCTTAGTTAACATCACATTTGCAAATAGCAATATTATTTGTAGGACATACTATAATCCACTAACTGGACAAAAGTATTTTAATGGGTTCTTTACTTATGCAGGAACTTCACCTGAAACTAATAGACTTTTACAAAGAAATGGAAGCATTGATTACCATCCACTACATCTTTCAAATACTATGGGGCTTGGAACATGGCAAGTTCTTTCTATCTCACGGAAAATCAACATTGCCAGTGGAATGGGACTTACTATTTATATAGAGTCTAGACTTGAGGGTAAAGAAATTATAGATGGTCTTTCTAAAGCTCAAAATATGCATTATGTTCTTTTGCAGCTTGACAATAATAAGAGGGTTGCGTATTCTAGTTCAGAAGATTTTACTGTAGGAAAATCTTTTCAGTTGGAGGACGAGAAAGAAGTGGGTAACAGCTACTTTGGTAAATCTGGTAAATACGTAGGGGTGAGGCTTACTGCAGATACAGGGTTTGTAAATGTATTGCTATTGCCTACTGTTGACTACAATCGTGAACTTTATACTTGGATTAGAAATGTGATAGGTATATTAGTTTTGGCCATAGTTCTGTTTGGATTTTCTTTTATTCTATTGTCTAGACTAATTTACACGCCACTCTCCGTATTTTCAAAAGAAATGAAGAAGCTTGGTAAGGGTGATTTAAATGCAGTAAAGGTAAACACTGGTGCAGTAGAATATGATGAATTATTTAATCAGTTTAATACTATGAAAAAACAGATACAAACACTTTTAATGGATGTAGAGAATGTAGCCCATGAAAAATATCAGCTTGAAGTAGAAAAAATTTATTATCAGATTAACCCTCATTTTTTAATGAATACACTTCACTCAATTCATTGGCTTGCAAAAATGCATCAACAGACTGAAATTGAGATTTTTACTACGGAACTCAATTACATTTTGGCTTACAGTCTGGGGAAAAGCGATAAGAATGCTACAGTTAGAACAGAGATTAAGATGCTTCAGTCGTATCTAAGATTACAAAAAATGCGATACGATTTTAAAGCAGAAGTAGAAGTAGAAGATGGTGATTATTTAGATACTCAAACAGCAAGGATGATTGTACAACCAATAGCAGAAAATGCAATTCGTCATGGTCTTGGAGAACCCGGATGTCTTTGGATTAAGGTGTGTCACTCACGTATTGAAAATGCTGTGATACTTACTATTGAAGACAATGGAAAAGGTCTTACCACAGAAGAACTTGCTAGGATCCAGAAGCCTTTTAAAAAAGGTCCTGGAGATGTTAGTAAGACTAATGGAATTGGACTTAGGTACGTTCGTTCTATGCTGGAATCCTTTTATGGTGACAAAGCAATAATTAACATTAAAAGTGAATTGAATATAGGAACAAAAGTAACTTTAATTTTACCAATAAATCGGGAGTAATCGATTATTATAATGTAGCTCAACTAAAGAAAATTTTCCAAAGGGGGTTAGATAGCTTATGTATAGCGTATTAATCGTAGATGATGATCGTATGGGGCGGCAGGGGATTATTTCTATGATGCCTTGGGAAAAGTATGGAATGATTGTTATGGGTGAGGCTCAAAACGGTGAAAAGGCACTTGAGTTTTTAGCACATACAATGGTGGATCTAGTGTTTGTGGATTTGGATATGCCGGTAATTGATGGAATTTCTTTAATGCAAAAATGTAAAGAGCTTTACCCTAACCTACTTTATGTAGTGATGACCTTTCACGAGGATTTTCATTATGTGCAATCTGCTCTAAGAATAGGGGCAATAGATTATATTTCTAAATTGCAGATGGAAAGTACAGACTGTGATGAATTGCTTAAACGAATAAGCCAAAGAGTTGAAGATAACATGCATAAAAAGAGTATGGGAGATAATGGGCATAGAGAAAGTGTTTCCAAATCAAATTCAAAAGAAATTAATATTGTGCATGCTTTTGAGGAAAAAGAATGGCAGTCTATTGTGAAAAGATGGAATGAGATGTTTTGGATTTATGATGATGTTATTTTTGAAGAACTTTGTACCAGTACAAGAGGACTAGATCTCTCCATTTGGAGAGTGGCGCAGGTCCTGCTTCAATTAACTAGCCGTGCAGAAGAAAGTATAAGCAAGGTTCATAAAGATATTCCGGAGTATAAAAATCTTGATGATTTTTTCAAATGGCTTACTTCTTTTAGAGATGCACTCCATAAAGCATCATCTAATGAAACTAATCTTGATAATATGCCACTTTCTATAATGAAAATAGTGGTTTTTATTGAGGAAAATTTGGGATCACAACTCCATGCTGAGGAAATTGCAAGTAAGATTAATCTTAGTCGTAGCTATTTTTCTATTAATTTTAAAAAATATACTGGAATGGCATTTAAGGAGTTTGTTCGAAGAGAGCGAATAAGGAAAGCTAAGACTTTGTTAGTTATGAAGGATGCACCACTTGCAGATATTGCACTAGATATAGGATATGAGGATGTAAGTTATTTTATACGAGTATTCTCAGAGCTAACAGGGATGACACCTGGAGAATACAGAAAACAGCATAGTAGAAAATATAATAAGTGATCTAAAAACTGTGAGAAGGAATGTGTTAACACATGGCTTTCTCACAGTTTTTTTTGTTTATCGCAGTTATTCTATTACCATGTTGGTGTAAACGTGTGCAATGTTCTGTAAATTGGAAACATTAATGCTACTTTCATACTATTTATAGATATTATATTTAATTGTATGACAAAAAATTGATTATTCGAGAACATCTATCTCTATAGGATGAATTATATTCTATGATATACTAACATTGTAAACGACATCAATGTGATATATCACAGTTTAAGGAATGAAATTTGTAACATTTGTAGTTAAAACTATTCTATTTTAATCTAAATACAATTATGAGAAAGAGGTGAATTGATTAAAATGTATAATAAAAAATTTCTAAAGCATTATTGGATAATGATGGCACCTGGTTATATTTGGTTGGTTTTATTTAGTATTGTACCAATGTTTGGAATTGTTTTGGCATTTCAAGATTTTAATCCGGTTTTAGGGATATTTAAGTCTACTTGGATAGGACTTGAAAATTTTACATACATGTTTAAAATGGATGATGTGAGACAGGTATTCACTAATACTGTTGTTATTGCTCTATTTAAATTAATTGGAAATCTTGTTATACCATTAATATTTGCTTTACTACTTAATGAATTGACCTTTAAAAAACTAGTAAGACCAATTCAGACTATAGTATATTTACCTTACTTCTTGTCTTGGGTTATTCTTGCAAGTATAGTTCTTAACATATTTAGTGCAAGTGGTCCTGTTAATGGAATCCTAGGAATGTTCGGTATTAAGCCAACATTATTCTTTGGGAGACCGGATTTGTTTAGGCAACTTGTGGTCGGTACAGATGTTTGGAAAGGTTTTGGATATAATGCCGTTATTTATCTTGCAGCTTTAACTGGAATTAACCCATCGCTTCATGAAGCAGCAGCAATTGACGGAGCTGGGCGTTTCAGTAGGCTTTTGCATGTTACGCTTCCAGGTATTAGAGTAACTATTGTACTTCTTGCAATTCTTTCACTTGGAAGTATACTTAACGCTGGGTTTGACCAGATATTCAATTTGTATAATCCGTTGGTTTATTCTACAGGAGATATTATTGATACTTGGGTATATCGTTCTGGTCTTGTAAATTTACAGTTTAGTCTTGCCACTGCAGTTGGTCTTTTAAAATCACTTGTAAGTTTTGTGCTTATTATTTTCAGTTATGTAATGGCAGATAAATACACAGGTTATAAAATTTTTTAATGGAGGTGGGTAGTTTTGATTGAAAATAATTCAATAGGTGCTAAAATATTTAATGTTGCCAATTTAGTAATGCTAATTTTGATCACACTCTTATGTCTAGTGCCTATTTGGTATATATTGATGATCTCTGTAAGTGAAAAGGCGGCAGTAAACGCTGGCACAGTTTCTTTTTGGCCGATAGGATTCAATTTGCTTTCTTATAGTAAAATAATAGCTGAACCTGCATTCTTCTTGGCATTTTGGACATCTATAAAAAGAGTTTTGATTGGTACAATAGTAGGAGTGGGAGCAACAATACTCACGGCTTATCCTTTGTCAAAGACGTCTAAACAACTACCTCATCGTAATGCTTATATGTGGGTACTTATATTCTGTATGCTTTTTAATGGAGGTACAATACCTTGGTATCTCACAATGCGTGGTTATGGGTTAATTGATTCTATTTGGGGATTGGTGCTTGCAGGTAGCCTTCCTGTGTTTAATGTTATCTTAGTTATTAATTTTTTTAGAAACATATCATCATCTATGGAAGAGGCGGCTTATGTGGATGGAGCTGGTCCATGGAGAACTTTCCTACAAATATATATTCCACTTTCCGGGCCAGTTATTGCAACTGTTACTTTATTTACAATCGTAGGACATTGGAATGAATTCTTCCAGGGGTTGGTACTAAGTAACAGACAGTCAAGTTATCCATTACAAACTTATATACAACAGTTAGTTGTTAGTTTAGATTTATCAACAATGAACACAGAACAGATAAAGCTTACAACACAACTTAATAATAAATCCTTGAATGCAGCTAAAATATTCATTGCGATGGTTCCTGTTCTGATGATTTATCCATTTCTGCAAAGGTATTTTATAACAGGTATTACTCTTGGAGCTGTAAAAGAGTAGCACAAAATATAAATTAATGAAATTTTAATTGCTTCTAGAAAGTAATTGGAATATATATGAATTTAAATTAGGGGGAAAACTTATGAAATCAAGAAAAATGTTATCTTTAATTATGGCGGTGACTATGATTATTACCATTTCAACAGGTTGTGGTACAAAAAAATCTGATGGCGCAGCAACTCCAGTAGCAGGTACTAAGACTACAGATAAAGCATCAATTGATCCTTTTGGAAAATATACTGAGCCGGTTACAATTCATCTTGTCCGAAGTCTTGATCCCAACGTAAAATTTGATGCAGGTCAATCTATTGAAAAAAATGGATATATTGATGAAATCAAGAAACAGTTCAACATCGATGTAAAATTCGATTGGGTTTGCGCACCAGGTGATTTTGACCAAAAACTCAGTCTGGCGATTGCAGCAAATAATATTCCGGATGCTGCGATAGTAGGAATGACGCCATTTAAATCTATGGTTAAATTTGGACAGGTTGCAGATTTGACAAGTACATTAAATAACTCTGGTAGTGATTTATTGAAGAACTTTTATAAGAGTGGCGGGGATACTATTAAAAAATTAGTGGAAGTAGACAGTAAAGTTATGGCTATCCCAGCAACTAATCCAAAAGCTAACGGACTTAATGAAATGTGGATTCGAAAGGATTGGTTAACTAAATTAGGCCTTGAAGTACCTAAGAACCTTGAAGAATTACAAAAAGTTGCGAAAGCTTTTGTAGATAAAGATCCTGATGGAAATGGAAAGAAAGATACAATTGGAATAGCTGGTCCAGCTAAGACCAATAACCTTACGGCTACAGATGGTAATCAATTTGGACTAGATCCTATTTTTAGTGCTAAACAGTCTTTTCCTGGTTATTGGTTAAAAGACAGTAGTTCCAAAGTTGTATATGGTTCTACACAACCTGAGACCAAAAAAGCTTTGCTAGAGATAGCTGATATGTACAAAAATGGATTAATTGACAAGGAAATGTTTATGCGTGACGATAGTTTGCAACCAGTTCTTGATAATAAATCAGGTATTTTCTTTGGACCTTGGTGGACTGGATATACTCTCGCTGATGCTTATAAAAAGACACCTGCTCCAGATTGGCAGGCATACGCATCTCCACGAGCTGAAGATGGGAATTATTATGCACACATGGCGGCTCCTGCTACTGCATTTTTAGTTGTAAATAAAGATTACAAATATCCTGAAGCAGCTGTAAAGATTGTTAATCTTCTTCTAAGGGACGAAAGTAAATGGGTAGAATCTGGTTTGAGTAAAGATTCCGGAACAGGGGGTTCATATCCGCTCTTCTCGGTATTTGACAATGTAGATGAACTAGAAGTATCTTATAATATTCTCGATAAGTATATGAAGGGTGAAACTGACATCAAGGATGTTGATTTTAGTACTCATAAACTTCTTAAAGGAGATATGGAAGCAATTAAGAAACTTAAGAAAGCACCGCTTACTGATTACTCTGTTAACAACTGGGATTTAAAAAGTGAGCTTGTAACAAATAATCTACCTAGACTTGTATCGATTATGGTAGGTGACAGACCACTTACTACTGAAAAGAATATTAAAGAAGTATATAGTTTATATTATGGACAAACAGATACTATGGCATCAAAATGGGCTAATCTACAAAAAATGGAGAAAGAAACTTTTTCTAAAATTATTATGGGAGTAGCTCCAATTAGTACCTTTGATGAGTTTGTAACCAAATGGAATGATCAAGGTGGCGATAAAATTTTGACTGAAATCGCAGATATATCAAAATAGTAATTTAAAATGAAATTAGATTATAGTGGCTGTAATTATTGCAAGAACAATAATTACAGCTTTTATTTACTAATAAATATCTGAAAGTTCTACTTGTATATTTTCATTTTTAATTGGGACTTTGTTAATATATAGATTACTTTCGTTAATTACTTTTTTTGAAGGAAGTTTAACTGTAAATTTACTTCCTTTTCCAAATTCACTTTCAACATATATACTACCACCATGTAATTCAACAATCGACTTAACTAAACTTAAGCCAATACCCGTACCTTCTGAATTTTTTGATAGTGATTTATCTACCTGTTTAAATCTATCAAATATCATTTCTAAGTCGTTATCTTTAATGCCAATACCAGTATCCTTGACGGATATTTCAACGAATTCATTTTTATCCTTAATATCCACAAATATTTCATCACCGACATTAGAAAATTTTATTGAATTTGATATGAGATTTAATACTATTCTATCTATAGCCTCTGGATCACAAGCAATAATTTTTTCTTCAATATCCGTATCAAAAATAATATTTAAACCTTTTATGTTAGTGAAATTAGTTACTGAAACCACTATATCTTCTACAATTACAACTATATTGTTATTTGATATATTTAAGTTATAGAAACCAGCTTCAATTTTAGATAAATCAACTATGTTATTAATAAGTTTAGATAGTCTATAGGAATTTTGCTTGATTGAATCTATATATTTAATAATTGAATTCTTATTATCATCCAGGGATCCGCTATTGCAATACAAAGCAAATAGCTGAGCGGTGGCAAATATAATATTTAGTGGCGTTTTGAGTTCGTGAGATATGTTAACTAGAAATTCTCCCTGTAATTTTAATGCCTTTTCCATGACCATATTGGACGCTACTTCAGAAGTGACATCTATTACTATAATTATTATTTCTTGAATTTCTCCATTTACTTCAAATATTGGTTCGAAAATAATGTTCCAATATATTTGATTTCCGTTTAATAAAATTGCCTTTTTATTCAAATATTTAGTTTTCTTCTCTTTTATAACTTCATTAATATGCTCTAGGCATTTACCTAATTCTAACGGGTTGTATGTTTTAAATAAATAATTCATTGTATTTTTAGCTAATTGGCTCATTGAAATAATATCTGGTTTTAATAACTTTATGATATTAAATGCCTTTTTATTAATATCCATAATTTTTAAATCTGGGCATGATATTCTAACAACAGGTAAATCAAAAGTATCCACCATTCTGTTTAAGAATTGATATTGATTTCTCATAGCCTCTTCACGTTTAACATAGGCCGTCATATCTTGGCTGCAAAGCACCCCTAGAGTGAATTTTCCTTCACTATCATAAATAGGTGTTCCACTAATATCTATATGTAATGTTTTATGAGGGAATTTTGCAACCATTCTCATATTTTTAAACTTTTCGCCTCTCATAACTCTATAAATGGGTGTGTTTTCTAAAGCAATCTCATCTCCATTAATATCATATAGCATAGCTTGGTTATAACTATCGCTTGTTTTATCTATGTATACATAATATCTATCATTTGTTTGGGCATTGTATTCATAGTATGGAAAAAACATTTTTCTTTCTGATTTGTTAAATGATATATATTTGCCTTTATTATCGAAAATAGAAATACCGTCAGATATATTTTCTATTATGGCTTCTAATTGATTTTTCTGTTCTTCAATTTTTCCAGATTGCTTTATTGTATCAGTAATATCGTGAAAACATGATATCACATTAGTTAAATCTCCAAACGAATTATAAATCGGAATGGAGCTAATCTCTAAAAAATACTCATTATTGGGATGTTTTATATGCACCTTAATATTTTTTACTTCTTCTCCCCTTAACGCCCTAATTCCAGGAAGATTTTCATACGGCATTTCATTACCTTTCATATCAAATAATTTAGATGTTTCAAATACTTTGCCTAAAGCAGTTATATTATCTGATTGATAAACTAACCTTTTAGCTTCTGTATTTGACATTATAAAGTTACCTATATTATCTGTAAGAATTACTCCCTCAGATAAATTTTCCAGTATACTGATAAGCTGTATGTTTTTTTGCTCTAACTGTTGCTTTTGCTCCTCAATAATCCTGTTATTTCGTTGTAAGGTCTGATTTTCAAAAAACCTTTCAGTAACCTCAGAAGCAGTCTCGAATATATATTTTATCTTTCCGTTCTCAAGTATAGTGGTTTGAGTAAAGTTCCAATAAGTCACTACTTCTTTAGAGTTATTAAATCTGATTTCTTTTATATAGCTACTTTTTTTTGTTTGAAGTATAGAATTCCAAACAAATTCGGATTCACTACCCACAAAGTCGCTTATAATATTGCTTATAAAGAGGCCGATACTATTTCCTTTAATATTAAAAGGCGAATCTATTAAATCAACATACTTTTGATTGGATTTAAGCAATATTAAATCAGGAGCACTGTAAACTGCAAATCCTGAGGTATCATCTTCAAATAATTGTTCAATAAAAACGAGCTTTTCATCAAGTCTGGAGTTTGGTTTCTCTGCGAGAGTATATACGTTCCCATTTGTTTCAGGTATATGTAAAAGTGTAATATCCACTTCGCGAGCACTAAATGACTTAGTGAATATATATCCTGAATAATTACTGCTAATATTGTCAAGATGTTTTTGAGAATTTATTTTTAGTATGTGTCCTATTTCTGTAAGTGATTTACCTAACAATTCATCTATTTCAAAGCCTGTAAAATCAATAAATTCTTTATTCACATCGGTTATAATGCCATCACACGAATAGAAATATGGTTCTATTATTTTATCACTAAAAGTATATTCCAATGTTGTACCCCCATTTATTAACACATATTGGTATAGAGTCCATTTATATAGTTTAAGCACAGTATAAAACATTTTTATTAGTACATACTATGATATTTTTCACTTAATTACATATTATCATATTTTGCATTATAATGACATATTTTATATAATGTTGTATTATATATATTAAATTTTTGTCGAAAATAACCGATATAATAATTATGAAAATTGTTTAATTTATGGGGGGGGTTATTCTATGTTTAATAATTTTAAAATTAGCTTAAAGTTAACCATTTTGATGTCTATTTTTATCATTGGATTTATTTTGTTTGGGGTTGTTTCTTATAAAACAATAACGAATATAAAGATAAATGGAAAAATGTATAATGAAATAGTTTTAGGAAAAGATCTTGTGGCAGATATTCTTCCACCGCCTGAATACATTATTGAATCATATCTAACAGCTCTTCAACTATCAAAAGAAACTGATAAGATTAAAATTGAGGAATTAATTAATTATGAATGACAGCTAAAAAAGGATTATGATATTCGTCACAAAGTCTGGGTAACAGGAGCTATATTGATAAAGTGGTAACGCTTGCCGATTCTATATTACAAATTGCATCGAAAACTAATCTTCTTGCACTCAATGCTGCGATAGAGGCTACAAGAGCTGGGGAAGAAGGAAAAGGTTTCGCTGTTGTTGCAGATGAAGTGAGAAAGTTGGCCGAGAACTCAAAAAATACTGTAAAAGAGATACAGAGGGTAACTATGGTGGTTGTTGCATCGGTGGAAAATCTGTCAGAAAGCTCTGCTGAGGTTTTAGCATTTATAGACAACCAGGTTGTTAAAGATTATGTGGCAATGCTCAAAACAGGGGAAGAATACAATAAAGATGCTGAATTTATTAATAATCTAGTTACTGATTTCAGTGCAAATGCGGAGGAACTTACTATAATGCAATTTTACTACTTAATTGAATATTAATTTTCTATAAGGTATAATGAAATATATTATAATGGTAAGGGGTGTATAAGATGACAGATAAACAAAAACTATTAATTTTATTAGATGATTTTGAATTAGGATATACTGATGAAGATAATAACATTGTACTTAGAGAAGGAAATGAGAATGTAATAGGACGTGGCGGCTACGGAGCTACATTTAAGTTCAAGGAAGATAATACTTTTGATGCATTAAAAATACATAAAGAATAAAGCAATAATAAGGTTATAACTAATTGACAGTTTAAACCTCAAGTTACTATGCTATTATAAACAATTAGAAGCTGAAATGCTTCTTTTTTATTTTTGGGAATAATTGTTATGTTATAATTAAAAGGGGAAAAAATATGAAACATAGAAACAAATTTATATATATATTAATGATAATCATTGTATTTGCGTTTGTAGTTGGTTTAGGTATGCATAATAGTAATCAATTAGTAAAAGCAAAGGTGAAAAAGACTCGAATTTCTAATATGAAACATATTGAAGAAAAAAAAGTAGTCAAGCAAAATGATAATAAATATAAGGATAAGACCTGGTACGCAATTGGTGATAGCATAACTTCTTTGAATAAATATCCATATTATTTAAAAGATATGATGTTATTAAAAAAATATGTAAATGATAGTATCATTGGTAGAAAAATGAGCACAATGGCTGATAGGGTGTCAACTACTAATTTAGCAAATATAGATTTTATTACTGTATTTGGTGGAACCAACGATTATGCTTGGAATACACCACTTGGTAATATAAATGATGATAAAACTGTTAATAGTTTTTATGGGAATTTACAAAAGGTAATTAATAAAATACAAAGTACAAATCCTAACGCTGAACTTGTTTTTATAACACCCACGAAGAGAGGGGAATTTGCAAAACAACCAGTTTATCCAAATGCTAATAGTGGAGGGTATCATTTAGAGGATTATGTACAGGCTATAAAAGATGTATCTAATAAAAATAATATTAAGGTTATTGATTTATTTAATTTAAGTGGTATTGATGAAACAAACTTAGATACATATACCTCAGATAATTTACATCCTAATGAAGCAGGATGTAAAAAAATTGACCAAGTTATAAAAACTGAATTAGAAAAATAAAAGGGGATATAAGAAGATGATTAAAAATATTGTTTTTGATTTAGGGAATGTGTTATTAAACTTTAATCCATTAGTATATCTTAATTCACAAATTTCTGACAAAGTAAAAGTTCAACAAATTTATGAAGAGATATTTAAAAGTAAAGAGTGGCTTATGCTCGATAGAGGCATAATTACAGAAGTAGAAGCAATAAAAGAAATATGTAATAGAAGTACAGATAATAGTGAGTTAATAAAGTTAGTAATGCACAATTGGTATCAATTACTCACACCTATTGAAGATACTGTAGAAATTTTAAAAGAACTAAAACATAAAGATTATAGGCTTTATTTTTTATCTAATTTTCATTTGTTAGCGTACGAAGATGTTACAAAACGATATGGATTCTTTAAATATTTTGATGGTGGGATCCTATCCTATAAGGAAAAGCTTATAAAACCTGGTAACGATATCTATAATAAATTAATAGAAAAATGCAAAATAAATCCAGAAGAAACTATTTTTATAGATGATACACTTGAAAATATTGAAAGTGCTATAAAGTTGAGATTTAAAGCAATACTTTTTATTAATTCAAATGATTTGCGTGAAAAATTAAAAGAATACAACGTATTTTAATATTAAATGAGGAGGAAAAGAATGTATCATAGTTTGGAAGAATGTATTCTTGATTTAGAGAAAGTTGGCCAATTGATTAGGGTGCATGAAGAAGTTGACCCGAATCTTGAGATGGCGGCTATACATATGAGAATTAATACAGCTGGTGGTCCTGCAATTTTATTTGAAAATGTTAAAGGCTCTAAATTTAGAGCGGTATCAAATTTATTCGGTACCATGGAGCGTAGTAAATTTATTTTTAGGAATACCTTAGAGTCAACAAAGGAAGTTATTGCGGTACGCAATAATCCAATGAGTATACTTAAAAATCCATTCAGACATATAAGTACTGGTTGGTCAGCTTCAAAAGCATTGCCCTTAAAAAAAGCGAATAATAAATTGCATGGGTTTAAAGAAATACAAATTTGTGATATTCCACTTATTCACCATTGGCCAGAAGATGGAGGGGCGTTTATTACTTTACCTCAAGTTTATACGGAAGATCCAGAAAAACCTGGCATTATGAATAGTAATTTAGGTATGTACCGTGTTCAGCTTAGTGGAAACGATTATAAAATGAACAAAGAAGTAGGACTACATTATCAAATTCATCGCGGAATTGGCGTTCATCAAGAAAAAGCAAACAAACTTGGGGCGGCGTTAAAAGTGAGTATCTTTATTGGAGGTCCTCCTGCTCATACACTAGCTGCAATAATGCCATTACCTGAGGGGCTAAGTGAAATGACCTTTGCTGGACTTCTTTCAGGTCGTAATTTTCGTTATTGCTATGTTGATGGTTATTGCATAAGTCTTGATGCTGATTTTGTCATTACAGGCGAGATTTATCCAGGTGAAACGAAATCAGAGGGTCCTTTTGGTGATCACATTGGGTATTATAGCCTTATTCATGAGTTTCCTTTAATGAGGGTTCATAAGGTATACGCAAAACCCGATGCGATCTGGCCATTTACAGTTGTAGGTCGTCCTCCTCAAGAGGATACTTTTTTCGGCGATATCGTTCATGAGTTAACAGGTAATGCAATAAGATATGAAATTCCTGGTGTTAAAGAAGTTCATGCTGTAGATGCAGCGGGAGTTCATCCATTGTTATTTGCCATAGGAAGTGAACGATATACACCATATCAAAAAATCAAACAACCAGCGGAGCTTCTCACCATTGCGAACCGAATTTTAGGAACAGGGCAAGTTAGTCTAGCTAAATATTTGTTTATAACGGCGCAAGAGAATCAGAAATTAGATACTCGTAAAGAGGTAGAATTCTTAACATATATACTTGAACGAATTGATCTACATCGTGACATTCATTTTCAAACAAATACAACAATTGATACGCTTGATTATTCGGGAACAGGTTTAAACACAGGTAGTAAAGTGGTAATTGCTGCGTGTGGTGATCAAAAAAGAGAACTGTGTAGTGATGTGCCTGGTCAGCTTACGGATTTATGTGGTTTTAAAAATCCTTGTTTAGTAATGAAAGGGATCGTCGCTATCGAAGGACCTACATTTTTAAGTTATGATGGAGCTCAAAATCAATTAGATGAATTATGCTCGCAAGTTAAAGCAAGAGGTGCCATGCCAACTTGTCCGCTAATTATCCTTTGTGATGACAGTTCATTTATGAACTACTCGCTTGAAAATTTTTTATGGGCTACATTTACGAGAAGTAACCCTTCACATGATATTTATGGTGTTAATAGCTACTATGAGAATAAGCACTGGGCTTGTGATAATATGATCATTGATGCAAGAACGAAACCTCACCATGCACCACAATTAGTTCCTGATCCACAGGTTGAAAAGAATATCGAACACTTTTTTACAAAGGGAGCAAGTTTATGCAAAGTTAAAGTATAATTAAGCCAAGTATATGGAAACCTTAGCGAGATGAAATATTAACGAGGAGTGAACAAAATGAGAAATTTTAGGAATAGGTTAGCGCAGTTCATGTATGGGAGGTATGGTACAGATCAACTGTATAATGCTTTAATTGCGACATATCTTGTTTTAATAGTTGCGAATGCTTTTATCAGTTCTGCTATTATTAGGATTTTGATGGCGGCTGTTCTCATCTTTACTATTTTTAGAACATTATCTCGAAATATTTACAAAAGACGTATGGAAAATGAAAAGTTCATGAAAATTTGGAAGCCTATTAAGTCGAAAGGTTCTTTAGAAATTCGAAGAATAAAAGAAATTAAAACACATCGTTTTCGTAAATGCCCACATTGCAAGAAGGTACTTCGTTTGCCACGAAGGAGGGGTAAGCATACCGTTCAATGTCCCTGTTGCAATAAAGAATTTGAACTGCGAATTTTAGGGTAAGTAATTTTATGGATGGTTCTTTACAAATGTTTATAAATTATAATTGAATTTATAACGGGGTTATCTTAATGATGCCCTGTTTTAGCATGTCTAAAATATAGTCATTATAATAAGAAAGTATTATTTGGTCATATTCAGGTCATATTAGAGAGTTATATTAGGAATATAAATAAACAAGAGGGGGTATATAAATGAAACTGGCGTGGAAAGAATTAAAACACAGTAAAGCAAAATATTTATTGATAGAAAGTATTATAATACTGATGATATTTATGGTTATATTTTTATCAGGACTTGCGAATGGACTAGCGAGGGCTGTAAGCGCATCAATTGAAAATGCGGACGCTAAACACTATGTAATTAGCAACGATGCGGAAAATTTAATTGGAACATCAAGTTTACCTACAGATGTTCTTAAGCAGGTATCTTCCATGACAACGGATAATGTAACAAATTTGGATATTCAGAGGACAAGCTTAACTGCCGATGGAAATGACAAAAAATTAGATGTTACATATTTTGCTATAGACCCGAATGGATTTCTCTCACCTCATATTACACAAGGGAAAGCAATGTCCAATTCGGGCACTGAGTATAACATAGTTTTGAATGATTCTTTTAACGATGACAGTATTGCTGTTGGAGATGTAGTCGAGGATTCCTCATCAGGAATTAAAATGACAGTTGCAGGGTTTACGAGGGATGAAATGTATGGACATTCACCAGTGGGGTTTATTTCGACGGAAACCTATTCCGCAATCAATATTAAATTGAACCCATCATTTTCAGAAAAATATAAAGCAATTGCTATTCAAGGATCAGATATCGATAACATTAGGATAACTGGAGCGAGTGTGGTTGATAAAGATACTATTGTTGATAATCTACCTGGATATCAAGCCGAACAGCTTACGATAAATATGATTCTTTGGGTACTTGTGGTTATTTCAGCTGCAATACTAGGTGTATTTTTCTATGTAATAACAATTCAAAAATTAAAACAGTTTGGTATACTAAAAGCAATCGGCATTAGAATGAGTGAACTTACAAGTATGATTATAGCTCAGGTACTGATACTTGCATTATTTGGGGTTGTAATTGGTAATTTTCTGGCATTTGGTATGGCATCTATGCTTCCAAGCAGTATGCCATTTCACTTGGAGATACCAATTGTAATTATAATATCGGTAGTTTTTATTGTAATTACCCTATTTACCAGTTTACTTTCTATAAGAAAGGTTGCAAAGATTGATCCAATCATTATAATAGGAGGTAATGAATGATGAAAAATGAATATGCAATACAACTTAATAATATATCAAAAAAATATCAGGATGGTGAGCAGGAGAATCTAGTATTAAATAATATTTCCCTTAAAGTAAAACCAGGGGAATTTGTTGCAATTGTTGGACCATCGGGTTGTGGCAAAAGTACCTTTCTTTCAATTTCTGGGGCATTGCTTTCACCTACTGATGGTAGTGTTATCATTGGAGATACTGAGCTTTGCAAAAAAGAAAGTAGGAAACTTACAAAAATACGTAGGGAGAAAATCGGTTTTATTTTCCAAAATCATTATTTGCTACCATATTTGACCTCTGAGGAACAGCTTCAGCTCGTAATTGATCTAAATAAGAAAAATAAGAAACTTGATATGAATGCGAAGGAAATGTTAGATGATTTAGGACTTTCTGATTGTGCAAATAAATACCCGGATAAAATGTCAGGTGGTGAAAAGCAAAGAGTGGCAATCGCGAGAGCATTTATGAATAACCCCGATGTTATCCTTGCAGATGAACCCACCGCAAGTTTGGATGGTGTCCGTGGCAGGCAAGTAGTGGAAATGATCAAAAAAGAAGTAATCAAACATAATAAGGCAGCCATCATGGTAACTCATGATGAAAGAGTTTTAGATCTTGTGGATGTTGTTTATCGATTAGAAAATGGAGTATTAAAAAGAGAAGATAATTATTAATTAGGGATAGGGTGAGAGAATGTTTTCTGTATTAGTTGTTGAAGATGATGAAATTATTAATAAGATGATATGTGTAAAACTAAGGCAAGACGCCTATCGTACATTTGTCGCATTTGACGGAGTACAGGCTTTAGAGGTTTTAGACAGAGAACATATAGATCTTATTATCAGTGATATTATGATGCCTAATATGGATGGCTATAAGCTAACACGCGCCCTTCGTAATGTAGGATATACAATTCCGATTCTTATGGTAACAGCGAAAAGTCAGATGGATGATATGGAAAAAGGTTTTATAGCTGGAACAGATGACTATATGATTAAGCCAATTAATATGAAAGAGATGGTGCTACGTGTTAAAGCACTCCTTAGGCGGGCTCAAATCGCAAATGAAAAAAAGCTTGTAATTGGCAGTACCATCCTTGATTATGATGCTCTGACGATAAAAACGAAAGAGGAAGAATTCGAAATGCCACCCAAAGAGTTTTATCTCCTCTTTAAACTACTTAGTAACCCAAACAAGATTTTTACAAGACAGGATTTAATGGATGAATTATGGGGAATGGACACCGAAGTGGATGACCGTACTGTAGATTCACATATTAAGAAACTAAGAAGAAAATTTGAAAATACTACTGATTTTCATATAATTACCATTCGAGGACTGGGGTATAAGGCAAAAATATAGTGGAAAGGAATTGATGATTCAATGAATGATGAACCTCGCAGTAGAATACGGATGTCTCTGCGTTTGAAAATAGCATTTGCATCGATTATTACATTATGTTCATCATGTTGTTTTGCATGTATTCTGGTGGTGATGGGTTTTTATTTTCTGTATGATAAACCAATAACAATTGCAGTTGCAATAGTAATGTGCCTTATTGTATGCATTTTTACCATGATTTTTGGTGGTATATCTTTGTGGCATGAAGCACTATATGTAACGAATCCTATTATAAGAATCAGTGAAGGCGTAAAAAAAGTTTCGGATGGAGATTTTTCAGTACAACTACAACACTGGAAAAGGAATATGGGAAAACGAAAAAGTACATACACTGATGAGATAGATGAACTTGCTAATAATTTTAATAAAATGGCAGGTGAATTAAATGGAATGAATTATATGCGAAAAGATTTTATGAGTAATGTATCTCATGAAATTAAGACGCCTGTTGCTGCGATTACAGGATTCTCTGAAATGCTGTTGGATGGGGGGCTTGATGAAGAGGAGCAGAAGGAGTATCTTACCTATCTAAATCAAGAATCGTTAAGACTATCAAGGTTGTGTGACAATATGCTTCAAATGTCCAGACTTGATAATCAGATTATTATGGATAAGAAGCAGGAATTTATGGTGGATGAACAACTGAGACGTTGTATTATTTCTCTGAGAGAAAAATGGTATCAAAAAGAGATTAATTTCGACCTGCGACTTGAAAAATCAAGTATCATATGTGACTATGATTTATTATTTCAAATATGGACAAATTTAATTGATAATGCCATAAAATATTCAGAGCGAGAATGTACAATTTGGATTACAGCAAATACTGAAAGTGATTTTCTGAGAGTTTCAATTAGAGATGAAGGTATAGGAATCCCAACGGAAAAACAGAGCAAAATATATGATGAGTTTTATCAGTGTGACGAATCACACAAGAAACAGGGCAGTGGACTTGGGCTCGCAATTGTAAGCAGGATAATTGAACTACTGAATGGATCAATCTCCCATTATAGTGATGAGGGCACGGGAACAGAAGTCACAGTAATGATACCGGTGAAACCAGTATAAAATGTGAGTATGGAAGTGATAAAATGATAAGGCAGATAGAAAGAGATGAGATTACAGTATGTGTACAAGTAATTAGAAAAAGTTTCGGAACGGTAGCACAAGAATTTAGTCTTACAAAAGAGAATTGTCCAGGGAATGCATGTTTTATGAAAGTTGAAAAATTATATAAGCAGTATGATGAAGGTAGAGCAATGTTTGCTTATCTTGATAGTGGTACCATTGTGGGTTATTTCTCGCTTAGTCAGAATGATGGGGGAAGTTTTGAACTGAATAATCTTGCTGTATTGGTAGAATATCGCCATAAAGGTTATGGCAGAGAAATGATTGCTTTTGCAATGGATAAAGTCAGAGAATTGGGAAGTAATAAAATGACTATTGGATTAATTGAAGAAAGTACGAAATTAAAAAATTGGTACAGTGGGTTAGGATTTATACATACAGGTACAAGAAAGTACAAACATTTACCTTTCACAGTGGGATTCATGAAAATTTATTAGGAGGGCCTAGTTGAAAAGGGGATGATAAAATGAATAATAAAAGAGTGGGTTCCAATATGCTCTTATTACTAACTGCGGCTATATGGGGATTTGCATTTGTTGCACAAAGAGTAGGGTCCCAATATGTAGGAGCCTTTACCTTCAATGGGATAAGATTTGCTATTGGAGGTATTTCTCTCATACCCTTAATTATTTATTTCGATAAAAGAAAGAAAGGCGATAGCAGTAATCAGAGTAAGGTTCAAGTAAATACTAAAAAACTAATATTACAAGGTGGGTTGGTTGGTATTGCCCTTTACGCAGCTGCAACGCTACAGCAAATTGGTCTTATTTATACAACAGCTGGAAAGGCGAGCTTTATTACAGGGCTTTATATGGTTTTTGTACCAATTATAGGAATATTATTGAAGCATAAAATTGAAAAAAATTCGTGGATTGGAGTATTAATTGCAGTTGTTGGGCTTTACCTATTAAGCGTAAATGAAAATTTTAGTATAGGTTATGGTGACTTACTTGAGGTTATAGGAGCTATATTCTGGGCTATACACATTTTAACAATAGATTATTTTTCTAATAAGATGGATGCTTTGAAATTATCTTGTGTTCAATTTGCAACATGCTCAATATTAAGCCTAATATCAGCCTTAATATTTGAACAAATTAGCATGAAAGGGATATCACAGGCTTTAGTTCCAATACTTTACGGTGGTCTTTTATCAGTTAGTGTAGCATATACCCTTCAAGTTGTTGCACAAAAGAATACCAAGCCAGCTCATGCTGCTATCATATTAAGCATGGAATCAGTATTTGGTGCTATAGGTGGTGCACTTATACTTGGAGAGAGTATGAGTAGTAGAGGATATATAGGTTGTACTCTTATACTTGTAGGAATACTTGTATCACAAATTAGATATTGGCCAAACAAACCTAAAAGTAAAATTTAATCCATATATAATTTTAGGGCACATATAAAGAAGTAAATGTTACTTTTTTTTCTTTGGACCTGTTAGTCTTAGAAAAATATATCCAATAATACAAACAACTGTATTTATTATTAAATATGGTAAACTGTTAGATGGACTATCCATAGTTGTGAGTATATATATTGTAATATTATGTTATAATATGAATTGCAAAGGGGGAGATTATAATGCAATTTTGTTCATCTTGTAATCAGAATGTAAGAGCCGAGAAAAAATTTAGTATAGGATGGTTTCTTATCAACTGTTTTTGGGTTATCGGAGGTGGAGTCTATCTTCTATATTGGATGTTCCTAAAAGGAAAAAGTTGTCCGATATGTGGAAATAAGAACCTACATAACCACCGGTAAAGAAATTATAATTAAATATTTATAATGAGAAAGCTATTAACATTTGTTGATGGCTTTTTTTTGAAATTCTTGGTATTATTTATATTACGTTAACAAATAATAAGTATATGATAATATAACAAAAAGGAGAGATCTTTATGACTACACCAGAAACTATTAAACAAAGTGGAAAACCTAACAGACTTATACATGAGAAAAGTCCTTATTTGCTTCAACACGCTCATAATCCTGTGGAATGGTTTGCGTGGGGCGAAGAAGCTTTTACTAAAGCAAAAGAAGAAGATAAACCAATATTCCTATCAATTGGCTATTCTACTTGTCATTGGTGTCATGTTAGCTACATGAACCAAGCTAAACTAAGACACCAGTGATATTTCCTAGAGCAGTAGAAACTTTTAAGTCCCTATAGAAAATTTACTTCTACCACATAATCATCTTTTTTTCTATCCCAGATGATATGAGATACTACCCTTTTATACAGTTCATTAATTTCCTTGGGGGTAAGATTTTCTTGTGCAATTTCTTCTATAAATTTATCAATAAGTAGTAGCCTTTCAGTGCTGGTAACTTTTGCATTGCTATTTAATTTTAGTTGATAGAGAGTGAGTTTTGTTTCGGCTTCATCAAGTAATGTTTTTAAATCTGATTTTCTTTTTATAGCTTCAGGCAGAGTATAGTATTCGTCCTCAACTAATTCGTCAATTCTAATCATTTTCTTCTCTAACTTAGCTATTTCAGTTAATATCATTTTGATTTCTCTTAGTACACTGTCATTTTCGCCACCATCCTTTTTCGAATTTTCCTTAAGTTCTTGCCTTTTCTTATCAAGTTGTATCATTATTTGTTCATGTACAATAGTGGAATCTGAGCCACTGTTACCACATTTATTTCCTACAGCGTCGTGATACCAACATGGCTTTATATATTCCTGTGATTTCCTGTCAGCCCTGTAGTTCATAACCATAGTATGACCACATCTTGAACACTTCAATAATCCTGATAATGGGAAGATTCTAGTGCCTTTTCTTCTAGGAGTCTTTGTTTCCCTTCCAAAGAACAGTAGCAGTTTATTATGTTCTTCCTGTGTTTTTACAGCTTCATGGCAGTTCTCCACTATTACCCATTTGTCTTTGCTAAAGTGTACCAAATCTTTACTGTCCTTACTTCTCTTTTCAGCGTGACCATCTCCAGCAGATTTGTTTGAAATTATCTTACCCATATGAGTTTCATCAACAAGTATCCTCTGAATTGTAGCACCATGCCAGCGACCACCTCTTGGGGAAAGGCTTCCTTTTCTATTCAGTTCCCATGCAATCTCGTTAGGTGTTATTCCATCTACAATTACTTTTTCAAGCATAGTACGGTAAGTAGTATATTTTTCTCTGTTTACAACTAAGCCTTTATCCTTTTTAAATAATTCTCTGCTATTTTCGTCATACCACTCTTGATACACATATGGATAAGGTGGAGTACCGTTTGTCCAGTCACCTCTGCGAGAACCCTGCTTCTTACCTCTTTTAAGACGTTTCTTAATTTGCTTATATTCTGCCCTCGCAATAAACCCTTCAAAGTCTGAGTACATATCGTCACCATCATCTTCAAGGTCATATACCTTGTTAGGTGTCACAATTAATGTGCCAGAGCGTCTAAGTATATTCTTTATACGAGCCTGTTCTTCTCCATCTCCACGACTTAATCTATCAATGTCTATTACAACAACTGCGTCATACATTTCATTTTCTACATCTTTTAATAGCTGTATCATCTGAGGTCTGCTGACTATACTGTCAGAAGAACCTATTTCGCCATATTCTGTATATCGCCAGTTCTTAATTAGACAGAGTTCTTCAAGTGCAGTTCTGTGTTTCTGCAAATCTTCATCTACACCTCTTGATTTACGCAAATAAATTGCCACGTCTTTTATAATATTCTTCGTCTGTTCAGTTGAGATTGTAGGCATGTAGGTTGCCCTCCTTTTGAATTATGTAGTTGAGTGATATACATTTATATGCTATAGTATATGTAGTCCTAAATGGATTATATCAGATGTCGCCCTAAATATCAATATAAAAATAGAAGGTGAAAAAATGAATTATAATTATCTGTTTTCTAAGTTAATAAAATGCTATTGTGGTGCAAATTATCGTGGAAAGTTAGAACGTAAAGTACCCTCTTACATATGCTCGAATTACAGCAATTATAGAAGTTGTACAAGAAGAAAAGTGAAGGAAGAGTTATTAGTGTATCATGTAGAAAAGTTCTGCAAAGAGCACGATTTTATATTTGAGAAAAATATCTATTTTATACAGGATATCGTTGAAATTATAACAGTTGATGAAGAAGGCTCTACCATTATTAAATATAAAAACGGAGAAGAGCAAAACATAAGTTAAAGATTATTTTATATTAGAGAAATCTTAATAACATAATCATAAAAAAATACCAAAATTTCTATATCAAAATCAAATTATAGTGGACAATTACTCTCAATGTAAAAGTGGTCATTTCAAATAACGTAATTGAGTTACAAACGAGTTACCTAAAGGCGTTATAACGTTATTGCGTTACAAAAATAAAGGTTTACAAAACTGTTTCCATAGGATATAATTCCCACATGAAACGATAGATGACATGAAAGAGTGGGAAGTAAATGGAAAAGAATAAAAAGAAGGAAAATAAAGTAGAAAAGGTTAGTGAGCAAACAATACTCTCTTTTGAAAAAGAGACAAATGTTAAGGCGACTACAATACTTGTACAAGCTACAGGTACTAAGGAATTATACACAAAATTTCAAGACAAATGCGTGGATTACGAGTGGAAAATGGATATAGTTTTAATTAAACTTATAGAAGCGTGGGTAAATGAAAAAAGAAATGTAGAAGAAGAGATTTGAGGTAGAAGTAATCCAATATTAGAATTAGTAGCAGAATTTCTTTAGTTGAATTACATTTAAGGGGACAGTTCAGAGGCAGTGTGGGGGTGTCTGTTAGGAGCTGTTAAGAACTGTAAGGCACTGTTAAGGACTGGTACAAACACAAGCTGTATAGAAAGTATACTAGAGTTGATAATGACTGGAATACAGTAATGACACTGGATGGGGTGGGATGGGAGTAGCTTCCTCCGTTGGGTGGTTAATACAATTTAGTAAATAAAAGTAAACAAATAAAAGTTTAATCAATGTAAACAAAAGTAAATAAATATAGAATAAATTATCAGTAAATAACTGTATAAAACTTTAATATAAATTAACTGTAAACAAATGTAAAACAAATATAAAATAACTTAAATAAATTATAGTGATAAACTGTAAGGATATGACAGAGAGTATGTGCCAGCAGTAGGGACAGGCTGTGCGTACAGTTATGAGTACAGATTACTGAGTACACTAGAGGGTAGTGGTAGCCATAGGTGGGGAGTGTACCCAGAAGTTAACATTAACGGGGACAGAACGCAATAACACTGCCCTATACTGTACAAAAACAGGGGGGCTGTATAACAAGGGGGTGCCAGTGGTGCCTATTGTTATTAACAGTGCCTTAGAGTGGCTTACAACGTGTCCCTACATTATGATGGTCTTACAGTAGATAGAGATAGGGGGGGCTATTAAAAAATGGGGGCATACTGTAAATAGACATATATTTACTTCCAAATAAAGGTGTATATATAAGTGAACATTCAATATAATTTTTGTTATGTTGAATGGTTTTACTGCATTAATTAACATCTTATTACAGGGAATTAGCTACATTGACAAACTAAGTTAATTGTGGATGACATTATACCTCACTGGGATATATCTGTACCAACTGTTATATACTGGATATGCTAGTATACACCAGCAATTCAAAGCTTTAACGTGATGAAGTGTATGTAACTGTAATTGATGGAAGTTTATAGATGTATCTTACAGGGTAGATATCTTTAAGCTATAAGGCAGTATCTAACAGCTAGATAAAGTATACTACAGTATGGTATAATATATGGAAATGACACGAAATAATGTATAGGGGGTAATAATATGGAGAATAACAGACCAATACCAAAGACAATTAAAAGTCCTCATAAGGAAGTAAGAGACTCAGGGGTCACTCGAAATGAAAATACTAGAGATATTTCACCACCACCACCACCAAAGAAGAGGGCTTAATAGGGGGATACATAAATGGAATTTAAAGATATTGTTACTTTGATTCCTCAGCTATTGATATTATTTATACCAGGATATATAGCTCTTACTATAAGTAGTAATTACAGGCAAGATTATAAGATAGATGATAAAAAACTAGTTGTATTAAGCGTTTTATATAGTTTTATAATTGACACCTCATTGAGATTTATTATTTTTATATTAAAATTCATTTATTTCTCGATTGCGACTTGGAAATCTTTTAGTACTATATCTGTGTATAGAGATAGTATTGCTATTAACAAAAGTAGCTTATTTTATATTATAGGTATGCTAGTATTGGGAGTAATGACATCATGGATTCTTACAAGATGTTCCTCTTTTAAAATCTCTCTCTGGATTAATAAGTTTTTATTTAAATCAAATCTTTTACCTTGTTCAGTTGTATGGAATAAGGCATTGGAGTGTGATGACAATTGGGTGAAAATTTATTTGAAGGATGAAAATGTACTTTACTATGGTAAGATAGATATGTTTTCATCTAATCCCAATGACAATAGAAGAGAAGTTTATTTGATAAATTATATCTCTTATTATCTTGATACACTTGATGAAATAGATAATTATAGTGATACTACTAATAGTAAATTGAATACTACTAAGGTTGATAATAATAAAGTAGGTGTTTGGATTAATACTGATACCGTTAAAAGAATAGAAATATTCAGACCACCAGAAAAAAAGGTAGTACCATAATAGTACTGCCTTTTCCTTTGCACATAGTTGTTTGAATTAAAAACGTACAAACATTAATAAAAAATACAGTAAAGGTGGAGAGATCATGTCAATTGGTGGTATTTTAAACTCTATACATCCAGAAATAGCTTTTTCAGGCTGGGCAGTAGCTCTAATTGGACTGATATTAACAGCTCTATTAGCTCCTATATTGAAGGGGTTATATAAATACATTGTGTCTTATAAAATTATTAAAAGAATCGAATATGAGGACTTAATAAAAATTAAAAATAGTGTAGTGAATTTTAAAATTGGATTAGAATATAATCAGGAATTCGGTATTTACATAGACAAGGAAAGGAATGAAAAGTTTTGTCCAACATGTCTAACTGATAAAGGAAAAAAGAATCATTTGAGTGAAGAAACTACTCAATTTGGTGATAAATATAAATGTCCAGTATGCAATCAGTTTTTTAATAATAAAGAATATCGGGATAGGGTTGAAGCTAAACGTGCACAGGTTGAAGCTAAACGAGCACAGGTTCAAGCTATGAAGAACAAAAGGATGAATGATATCTTAAAGCTGAATAAAAGGAGTTAATCTGATATGTATCTATGATTAAACTTTCTTAGAGGCGTTTTTAAAGTATATATCTAAGTTTCCAAACATTATCTCGCCAGTAACATCCATATTCCTTCTGTAAAATACTGGGTTAACTAAGATTGATTTCTTGTTCTTTTCTCCATACGCATTAAAGGATATAGCCATAGGAACTCTGTATAGACCGTCTTTAAACTTGTACTCTATTTTAAATTTAAGATACTTCTCTACAGTCTTTACAGTAAGCCCGAGATTATCAGCTAGTTCTGTAATAGATAGAGCATTTTCAACATCATCAGAGCCATTAACGTCTTTAACGAGCCTACAGTTATTATAAGGAAGGTAAGGTATCAACATATATAAGAAACCTAACTGGTCCAGCTTTACATTGCCACCATTGAAGGCTGTTACTATACCTCTGTTCTGTATTCTTACGATTTTATCTAAGCCAGCTGGGAGTTTTCCTCGTAAATGGAAGCGAGAGTTTACTTTAAATATCTGATTCCCTTTTGTTCCCTCTACAGATATTAACTCACTAACTTTTAGACAGCTAAGAATCTTCTTAAAGTTCTCAGAGGATACTTTTAACAGGCTTATTATTTCTGCTCTTGTTAACATTGGTTTATCCTTTGCTCCAGCCATTTTCTTAAGGAATCCATCAGTATCCAAGTAAGGCAACAGTACTAACAATGCACCTAAAGAAGTTAGAGTAACCTTTTCAGTTACCAGCAACTCTTTCACGTTATCCTGAATGGCGAATGTAAACTGATTATTACCGTTTTCTCTCCATTTAATTTGGTGGATTGACTGTTTTTTATGTACGATTGAGTAGTCACCTTGATTATATACATACCCTGTAGGAACTGTTATTACCTCACCTGTACTTCTGTCTACCAAGTCTGTATATCTACTATCATTATTGTTTTCCATATCACATTACCTCCTGATTTTAGTTAAGAACCTTAGTCCTACAACTTTATAGCCAGTTATTGAGGTCTAAAACAACCTATAAGCGTGAATATTTTACATTAACAGATAGATAGGCTGGATATAGAGGGTGTTACAGCCTTAACCACAGCTTCATACAGTCATTGTCAGAGAGTTGCACGCTTTTTATAAATACACTTGGCTTCTCTTTACCTCTCTTTACCTCTCTTTACTGGTATTACAGCTATTATCAGGACTAACAGTGTAAGAGTATTAGAGGTGGGGGCAGAACGACTGCTCTACTCTCTCTATTATTGTGAAACTGTATAAGATTATTATGTATGGTTTTAAAATTGGTAGACAGGTTATCGTAACGGAGTGGAGATAGCATGGATACGTGCTGATTTTACGCTCACAGCGTAAACGGGATTCCCGTAAGGGAAACCGATAACTGTTACTGTTCTCTCTCTCTTTTCTCTATTGACTGTATAAGGGCAAGTTTATAATAACTAATAAGGAATGTCACCTAAAAAACACGCTCTAGACCAGTGATAGCCTCATTATAGCCTTAATTATTGGGGTACAGGATTACGAGTTTAGAGGCACTTAGGGGTAAAATATTACGAGTTTAGAATTGGACATATTTCAATTACAACATTTGTATCTCTTTGTACCGAAAATCAGTACATACTGAACACAGTCATATCAACAGTCCTTTAACACAGCAACGTGCCTTTGTACTAATTTCTAGTACGTAACGCTTATATACTATAATTACTACTTATATTATTAACTGTTATGTCATAGGTTTTAGTACAAAGGGTTAGCATAAGGGAAAGTAAAGCAGACAAGAACAGTATTCCGTTCAGGTAACTGTAATTCCCATAGCTAACTTTTCAGTTATGACATTAGCCAGTACCCTAGTTTCACAAGTCTATGTAGGCACAATACAGTAAGCACCTCTTATAACAGATATAAGTAATAGTTTTACAGAAGATATATATATTGAGTTTATTGATAAACAATGGTATATTATAATCGGAATAATAAACAATAGGGGGACTACATATGAGTAAAATTAGTAAAATGGTAAACTGTAAGGCGTGTGATAAGGAGATAGCTAAAGGTGTTAAAAAATGTGTACATTGTGGCAAGGATCAGAGAAGTTTCTTTAAGCAACATAAGTTTTTAACTTTTGTATTAGCAATTATTGTTGTAGTAGGATTAAGTAAAGCTATGGGAGGTGGAGGTAGTACCACTGGAGATACTGCGACAGCTACAGGCACAGCAGATGGAACTGCTAAAACAGCTTCAACTGCTAAAACAGCTTCAACTACTCCTGAAGTAAAAAAGGATGATATTAGTTTCTCAAATATTCTTGTAACTTCAAATAGTGGAACGACTACTGTAAATGGCGAAGCAAAAAGTAATGATGGTCAAAAACATTCATTTACTATAAAAGTAAGCTTCTATGATAAAACTAAAAAACTTCTTGGAACAGCCATGGGTACAATAAATGATTTACAGCCTACGGATACAAAGATTTTTACTGCAATGGCTACTGAAGACTTTACTAAATCTGCTAGCTATAAAGTTGAAGTAGATACAATGGTTCAATCTTCAGCACCAGATAAAGCTTCTGTGCTTACCTTCTCAAATTTAGTATCTAAGGGTCAATCAGGAACTACTATTGTAGATGGTGAAGTTAAGAACGTGGACACAAAAGAACATAGCTTTACTTTAGTGATTGGTTTTTACGACAAAGGTGGTAAATTAATTGGAACAGCAGTGGGTGCAATGAATAACCTTGGAGCAGGTGCAACTAAGACATATACTGCAATGTCAGTAGGTGACTTTAGTAAGGCTTCAAAAACTAAAATCCAAGTTGATTCATTAGTACAATAAGACTCAGAAACAAAATGTAGATATATATAATATGAAGACATTAACTTTTAACAGAGTTAGTGTCTTTTTTATTTTGGAACATAAATTTAATATATATCTGTAAATAGTTGTTTTTAGCAGTCCCACAAGAGTAGAAAGTTGAAGAGAAGTGTTGTTTTAACTGTACTTTAATGGCAGATGGGCAGACACTCCTACTAAACTTGAAAATCGAGGGGATTGATATAAATGAGTGACGGTGTAGAAATAGTAGTTACAGCAGATACCACAGGGGCTACAAGAGCCTTAGATAGTCTGCACAGTAGTATGCAAGGTGTGGAAAATAGTATCAACACAACACATGGTAAACTAGCTGGATTTGGTGATAAACTTAAAACGTTAGGTGGTACTATGTCTAAGATTGGAGCAGTAGCAACTGTAGCAATCACAGCACCCTTAATTGCAATGGGTAAGAAGGTATTGGATGTTGGTTCAGAAATGAAAGCCTTCCATAGTACCTTTAGCACAGTGCTAGGTGACTTAGAAGCAGAAGCTAAAAACTGGTCAAAGAACGTGAGCAAAGAAGTGGGATTAAATCCTGACATTCTTGACAAAACTAACTTACAATTTATTAACATGGCTAAATCTATGGGTATGAGTACAGCAGAAGCACTAGCTTTCGGTGAGAAAATGACAAGGCTTACTCTGGATACCGCTGCCTTTAATGATATTCCAATTGCAGAAGCAGCAGATAGAATGGCTTCAGGACTTCGAGGAGAAGGCGATGCTGTAGAAAAGCTCGGAATCTACATGGGTGAAGCTAATCTTAAGGCACAGATGTTATCGCAAGGGCTTAAAGGAAACTACGCAGACTTATCCTCAGCTGAGAAAGCTAATGTACTGTATAACTTAGGACTAAAACAGACAAAGGACGCTCTAGGACAGGCTGGAAGGGAATCTGACTCATACCAAAATAAGCTGGCTAATGTGGGGAACTCCATGGCACTTTTATCTGAGAAGCTATTCTTAATTGTAGAGCCAGCAGTAATATCTGTAATGGAAAAGATAACAGGACTAATAGAGAAGTTTTCTGCTCTTGATACTGGTACACAGAAGACTGGGCTTATATTAGCTGGTGTTGCACTAGTACTTCCACCATTAATTCTAGGACTGGGCTTGTTAATATCAGCAATCGGAACAATAGCTGGTGCTTTTGCTACAGTAATTCCCTTCATTAAGGGTGTTGGTAGTGCTTTTCAGTCTCTACAGATTATGGCTCTATATGTTGGTGACGCAATAGTAGCTGTGGCTGGTTTCATTGGTGTATCGGTAGGTGCTTTGATAGCGATCGTAGTCGGAATAGTAGTTGCAGTAGTGTTAGTTATAAAATACTGGGACGAGATAAAAGCCTTCACTATTAAAGCATGGACATCAATAGTAAGCTTCTTAAAAGGCTGTCTCAATGGATTTCTAACATTCTTCACAGGAATATTTGATAAGGTAAAAAGTGTTATTACTACAAGGGTGCTTCCTGTGCTTCAATCTATTGGCAGTGCTTTCAAATATGTGTTCAAAGATATAATTAGTCCTATTCTACAGTACTTCATAGGATTTTTTACGGCAGTTGGACAACTAGTTGTTTGGGTAGTTACACAAGTTATAGGAGGGGCTATTAAAGGGCTGGGTACTGTGTTTACGTGGTTATACAATGTAGCAGTTAAGCCTGTTCTCAACGGTATTAAATCAGCCTTTACGTCTCTACAAACTGCTCTAATTCCTGTAATTAACGCTATAAAATCAGCTTGGAGTTCTTTTGCCAACAGTATTAGAAGTGTATGGAATTCTGTTGGAACTCCTATCCTAAATGGTATTAAAACTGGAGTATCTACACTTGGTACAGCTTGGGGAAAGACTTGGGATACAGCTAAGACTAAGTTCAGTTCATTCGTATCAGGAATTAAGCAGTTATGGGCTGGAATAAAAACAGCTTTCAAACTTCCTCATATCAGTATCACAGGAAGCTGGAACTTGACTCCACCGAATATTTCAGCACCTAAGATGGGAGTTTCTTGGCACGCTAAAGGTGGCATATTTTCTTCGCCAACGCTCTTAGGAGACGGTTCAAATGGTGTAGGAGAAGGTTCATCGCCAGAGGCAGTTATACCTCTTAGCCAACATGTACTGGGTTCTATAGGTACTGCCATTGCCCGTTTTATGCCTGATAATGTTGGTGATGAAAGTGGTTCAGGTGGCAACATTACGAATAACTACAATATCACAGCAACTATTCGTGAAGAAGCAGACGTTAAGAAGTTAGCTGTAAAATTATATAGTCTTCAAGAAAGTAATAGAAGGGGCAGAGGGTTAAGTCTACAAGTTTAATTAAACAGTAGTAGTACAGTAATAGGACAGTAGTAGCTGAAGATAGGGGGAAAGTTTCCTTGTCCTTTGGCTACTTTCTTTTTTATACCCTTTTACAGATAAGTGCATAGACATAGTCACAAAAATAATTCCACCATCCCTACATGATAACTGTAAATATAATTAAATACCTAGTTGTAATCGTGGCTATCAAACGGCTTTAAAGTGAAGGCAAGTAAGCAGTAGTAATCCCTTTACCCGAAGACAAACTATTGCTTATCTGTTTTTTTAGTTAAGAAGGCTAATAAATTAAACAAAGTATTGGGGGTTATATAGTATGACATTAAACATGATAGAAAAGCTACTAATTTTTAAGTATAAGTACGACATGAATAGTATAGCGTTAGCACAGGAACTAGGGATAAGCCCAGTTTATTTGTGCCAAGTGTTAAAAGGAAGACGAAAACTCTCAGACAAAATGATTAATAGGGTGGAGATACTGTTTGTACGTTTCAATTTCTGTAATGAAGGGGGAAGCTACTGTGACTAAAAAGGCACTACAAGTCGTTAATACTGTCACTGGTTCGACATGGTTGTTTGATGGGCTGAGAAATGCAGAAGAGGAACTTCACATTACTTCAAGATATATCTCGGATTTTTGCACAGGGAAGAGAGATTTTTACAATAACAAATATGTTTTTAGTTTTATAGCAAAAGAGACAGAGAGGGGAAATTAATATGATAACTGATAAAAATGTTACTGAGACATTAAAAGAAATTTCAGAGTCTATAGCAGAATTTAAAGCCCAAAGTGATAAAAATACAGCTGAATTATTAGGAGTGCTTGCAGATATGAAAATAAAAGTAGCTAAAGTAACTCTGACAGGAATCGAGATTTCTTTTGGCAGTGGAGGTAAAGACCATGATAAATAATATAGCAAAGACAGGAGCCAAGAATGGCACACAAATGCTAAAGGATGTTATTACAGATACACTCCTAAAGTTCAGCACAGAGAGGAAGCTGGAAGTATCCTCAAAGGAAGCTGATAAGTTTGTTAAGACCGTGTACAAGGAACTACTTGTTAAGATAACTATAGATAAGGTTAAAAAGGAAATTGAAGCTGAAATACAGAGACAGGAGCAAATACAGTCACACAGACAAATACAGTCACATTCACAGAGATAAATAAGAGGGGGTACTGTAATGATGAAAAGCAAAGAGGATTTAAGGGCTGAGTACGAGGAAGGTAATAGCAGAAGTAACGAACCTGAAGCTGAATTGTCAGACCAAGAAATGGTGTCATTTTTCCGTAAGATATCAGAAGGCTATTACACAGACTCAGAAAGTGAGATAAGTTCTTTTACACACGATGGATTCGCAATGGGTGTGGTCTATTGCTACGGTGCTTTAGGCAAAGGGGAACTGCCAGATTACATCAAAAACATAAGAGTCCTAGCAGTTAAATCTTTCGAGAATACTATGTTAAAATTCCCAGACTATACTGCTCCACAAGAGTTTTACATTGGTTATATGAATGGATATTGCTACGGTTACGAAATTTACTGTAATAGCTTATAACAGGTTGTAACTGGATGTGTTGGTGACTTTAGAGTATAGGTAGCAGTCGTCACCTGTTACTTCATTTTACATTGATATTTACATTTGAATCTATATAGAGTAACCAGAAAGAACAGTGTCTTCCCAACACTAATCTCTGGTTACTTTCTCCTTTTACTTAAAATTGTACACTTAATTACCTTTTTTAACATAGAAATCACAGTCAAATATAACACGAAGGAGATAATAAAATGAATGATATACAATTTAGTGCAGACATTATATCAGTTTTACCTGTTTACCTTGGAAGTACATGGCAGAAGCTTATCGAGGAATCAGACTTTCCATTTCAAAAGACGTTCGTTTATAACGTAATCAACGGTCGAGCAAACATTAGCAGTAACTTAAACATAGAACTTAACCAGTTATACACAGATTTAAACTTGGATTACTCAGACATGGAAGAATTATATTTACTCGTAGATAGTATAAACACAGGAAGTGCAAAGCTTAAGCAATACAAACTGAAGAAACACAGGGGGAATAGCAATGGCAACTAAGACTGTTAAAAATAAAGTTCAAAAGGGAAAGGTAGCACAACAGTATAAAAAGATATTTGAAGGTGCTAGGCAATCAGATAATGTTATACCATCCCCATTAAAAACTACAAAGACCACAAAATACAAAGGAGGAAAATAACATGAAAATAGGTAAACAGGAATTATTTAACACTGAGGAAATTAACACTTATATCGGCAAATTCGAAGGAAAGATAAATGAATGTAACACTAAGATTGAGCAATTAAAATCAAGTATAGAGCAGTCAGAATTTGATGTTGATCTGGCTATCGAGCGTGATATCCTAGAAGGCTCTGCAAGTTCAAAGAAGGAACTCGGAAATATTTCAGCACGAAACTCCAACGCAGAATCACAGTTGGAAATAGAACTTAAGAAGTTAACAAAGATACGTGAGATTATGCAAGGTGGTTTACAAAAGATGGTACCAGAAGCTTCTCGTCAACTCCAAGAGGACTTAAATACTTATAACGCTACTGTGGAAAAAGAGGCGTACAGACAGCTTGGCAAACTTCGAGACAAACAGTCAGAGCTACTCTTGTCACTTCAGGTGGCTCACGATTCTATTATCAATGATATCTTTGCTTATAACGACATATGTAATTTTGCTGGGATAAAACAGTATGAAAAGACTGCTACAAATGAACTCTTTCACCAGAACCTTTTCATGCCTCACCGAAATTACGCTCAATACGGATCACCTTTACTGAACTGCCACAGCCTACCATATATAGAAGAACATCTAATGAGAGACCGTGCCAATTCAAATGCTCAATTTAACATATATAAATCAAAGGAAGATATGGAACAGCTTCCACTTCCAAAAGAGTACAAAGATATTGATTTACAGGATTTCTTAGATAAGTTATAGGACACAGACAAAGACTGACAGGACAGGGGCTTAAGCTTCTTTTCCTGTCTCTTTAACTGTATAGAGAGGGGTTATATTAATGTTAAACAAAAATGAAAACCAGGAAATACTCGACAGCCTTGAAGATAGGCAACTTATTGTATACGATGAAGATGGTCAAGCAGTTAAGACAGATTCCTCAAAGCACTTCCAAATGAACGAGGTTTGTGCCTTAATGTTACCCATGGTGATAGAAGATGTCTCAATTTCTAACAGAGAACTATCTCGCAGACTTTTGATTGATCACAGAACAATATCGAAGTACAGGAACTCAGACACCTTTCTACGTATGCTGGCAATCTACACCAATAAAAAAGTTGTGGGAATAAGAATGTTAGCGTTGGATCGGTTGGAGAAGCTACTGTTGGATAAGAAACAGAATCCTAATACTATTGTCAAAGCTGTGGCTCTTGCACTTTCTCACAGCGAACGTCTGGCAGAGATCGCCATGTCAGCTAAGAGTGAAAGACCTGTATCCATCGCTGATATACTCAAGGAAATAGAATCAATGTAGGCATAACTGTAGGCAGACCGAAGGCATAACTGTAGGCACAGGAAGTAATAGGAGGAGGAGCGATGACTTGACAAGTCTTTTGTTCCTTCTCTTTTTTATATCTTTTATGTCACAACTTAATTCTTTTCCATACATGAATTTTAGAAAGTAAAACGATTGTGGGGGATTAGTAATGGAAGTTGCAAGAGGACAGTATACATATGAGAAAACTGAGGAAAGAATGATAAATGGCAGAATGAGCAGAATAACTGTGAGAGCGAATACACCATCACAAACAGCACTAAAGAGATATGCAGAAACAATGACAAGAGTAGTAAAAGAGATAGAACAAAGAGAGAACAGAGGATAAATTCCTTCTACTCTCTTTTTTTATGCTTTGTGACTTTAAGCATTATGAAATGAGTTATTGATGTTTTTTTAAACTTGAGGTAATATATTTTAAGGGGAGTAGTTTATAATATGATTAGGATACTCAACTAGTCTTAAAGACTTTGACATGAGGGGAGACAATGAGGATGAAAGAAAAGAAAGTTTCAAATTTAATAGTAGCCAAGGATGGACGTTATAAAATTGAAGGAACTGAAATATATTACAACTGCGAAGATACGATTATTCTTTGCATTAATAATAATACTATGGAATTTATTCAAGGTGTAGTTAAATATAATGCATATTACAAAAATGGTTATTATGCTGAATATAGTGTTAAAACTTATGGAAGTAATGATATATTTATAATGTCTTCTGGTTCACTTGTTGAGTATGAAATAGAAGAAATAAGCTATACAACTAAATAACTTAATACACTGTTAAAAGTTGCTTACAGCCACTACTCAAAACACGTTAATATAATGTATTTTTTGATATATACTGGTTAAACTATTTATTGATAAGATAATTGGTTTTTTAATTGGTGAAAGAGAGCAGAGGATAAATTTCTTCTACTCTCTTTTTTTATGTTTTGGGGCTTAAAGTTCTACTGTTAGGTTATACTATACACTAATACATAATAAATTTTAGGAGGTGATTGCAATGAACAATTTTACAAGTATACCTAATAGATTAATAAATGAAAAATCTCCTTATCTACTTCAACATTCACAGAATCCCGTTGACTGGTTTGCATGGGGAGAAGAAGCATTTACAAAGGCTAAGGCTGAAAACAAGCCTGTCTTTTTATCTATTGGGTACTCGTAATGGTTCACGCAGTGGACTTGTCATTGGTGTCACGTAATGGAGAAGGAATCTTTTGAAGATGAAGAGGTAGCGGCTATTTTGAATAAATATTTTATAGCGATAAAGGTAGATAGGGAAGAACGCCCTGATATAGACAGTATTTATATGACGGTGTGTCAAGCATTAACAGGAAGTGGTGGATGGCCCTTAACTATTTTTATGAGTCCAGATAAAAAACCATTTTATGCAGGTACATATTTCCATAAGGAAAGTAGACGAGGTATGCCAGGAATAAAGGATGTTCTCAGTTCACTAGCTCAGCAGTGGACTGAAGAAAGAGAGAGTATTTTAATATCTAGTGAAAAAATTGTAGCACATATAAAAAGCATGGATAGCAAGGTTAATTTAGTTGAACTAGGAGAAGAATTGGGTGAAGATGAAATACATAATGCATTTCACAGCTTTAAGAGTGTATTTGATGAAAATTATGGTGGATTCGGAAGATCACCAAAGTTTCCCGCACCTCATAATTTGCAATTTTTATTAAGATACTGGAAAAATTATAATGAACCGGCCGCCTTAGAAATTGTGGAAAAAACTTTAGAAGCCATGTACGAAGGTGGTATTTTTGACCATATTGGATTTGGATTCTCAAGGTATTCAACAGATCAAAAATGGTTAGTTCCACACTTTGAAAAAATGTTATATGATAATTCATTATTAGCATCTATATATATTGAGACTTTTGAAGCAACCGGTAAAATATTTTATAAAGAAGTTGCACAAAATATATTCACTTACGTATTAAGGGATATGACTTCAAATGAGGGTGCATTTTACTCAGCGGAAGATGCAGATAGTGAAGGCATCGAGGGTGAATTTTATTTATTAACGATAAAGGATATTGCCTTAGTATTGGGTGAAAAAGAATGTAAAATATATTGTGAACATTATGATATTACAAGCAAAGGCAATTTTGAAGGGAGAAATATTCCAAATCTTATTGGCAAAAATAGTAGTTCTGTCATAAACAAAGATTTAGAGATTGATCTTGAGGAAATGAGACAAAAGGTGTTTGATTATAGAGAAAAAAGAATTCACCCCTATAAGGATGATAAGATATTAACCGCGTGGAATGGACTTATGATTGCAGCTTTAGCATATGGTGGAAGGGTTTTCAATAATAATAGTTATATAAATAAAGCTGAAAAGGCAATGGAGTTTATCCTAAACAATATGATTAATGATAAAGGAAGATTAATGGCCAGATACAGAGACGGTGAAGTAGCGCATTTAGGTTATTTAGATGACTATGCATTCACTATTCATGCTTTGATAGAACTCTATGAAGCTACATTTAAAGTCAATTATTTAGTTAAAGCAATAGAGCTTAATGTAAATATGATTAACTTATTTAAAGATGAAAAGCAGGGTGGATTGTTTTTATATGGAATTGATGGTGAACAGCTTATTATTAGGCCTAAAGATATATATGATGGTGCAATACCATCAGGCAATTCAGTAGCTACATTAAATATGCTAAGGCTTGCTAGGTTAAGTGCTAATAGTGAACTTGAGAAAGAGGCATATAGTCAATTTAAAGCTTTTGCACCAAAGGTCAAAACTATAGAAAGTGCTCATGCATATTTTATGAACGCTCTATTATATAGCAATGTACCGGGGAAGGACATTATTATTGTGGGCGACGAGTTAAGTAGTAATACTGAAGCGATGGTTAAAGAAATTAATAATAATTACCTCCCTTTTGCTACAGTGGTAATAAATACTGGTGATGAAAGGTTGAATTCTATTAATCCTGAGTTAAAAGAACATAAGGAATTAAAAGGATTGGCTACTGCTTATGTTTGCGAGAATTTCACTTGCAGAGAACCCATAACTGATTTACAAAAGTTTTCCGATTATATCAAAGGTTAATGTCACAACAAACATATTTAATAGTTTAATAAAAATTGACAAGTATCTTGTAATAGTGATATAATTTAGTGTATTATCGAGTATATGTATAATGATTAAATTCTGCGATAAGGACAGTACTTTCTTATTAATCTTAAAGCGAGCAAGGGTAGAGTGTAAGCCTTGTAGAGTATAGGAAGTTAAATGAGCAATTATTTAACAAAATTAATGTTATATTAATTTTAGGAAAAGAACCTTGGAGAAGCTACCTGAACTAGTTAAAAGTAATAACTTTTGATTCTCATAGGGCAAGCCGCTAACTAGCGTTAAAATATTGAGTGGACTTTATAGTCAACTAGAGTGGTACCGCGGAAATATAACCCGTCTCTTTATTTAGAGATGGGTTTTTTGTTATATACAAAACAAAACACAAAATTATTGGGACATAACAATAACAATCGTTATTTACCCCAAACGGAACTGGAGGGAATTTATATGGATTATAAAAAAGTAGTTGCACAGAGAATTAAACAATTGGTGGATTTAGACATAGAAATTATAGAGGGTTTAATTGAGATACCACCAAAACCTGAAATGGGAGACTTTGCTTTTCCGTGTTTTCAACTATCAAAAACTATGAAAAAAGCACCAAATGCTATAGCTAATGATCTAAAAGAAAAAATTGATGGGGAAAAAAATTTAAATGGTGGGTTTGAAAAAATAGAGTGTTTTGGTCCTTACCTAAACTTTTTTCTAGACAAAGGAGTATTTATTAAAAATACTGTAGAAAAGATACTAGCAGAGGGAGAAAGTTATGGTTCATCGAAAATGGGTGAAGGTAAGAATATAGTAGTAGAATATTCATCACCTAATATAGCAAAACCATTTCATGTAGGACATTTGTTCACTACAGTTATAGGTAGCTCTCTATATAAGATACTTTCTTTTGAAGGGTATAATTGTACTGGAATTAATCATTTAGGAGACTGGGGAACACAATTTGGTAAGCTTATATATGCTTATAAAAACTGGGTAGATGAGGAAGCATTAACAAAAGAACCTATTAAAGAATTATTAAGAATTTATGTTAAATTCCATGATGAGGCTGATATTGACCCAACACTTAATGAACAAGCAAAAATGTATTTTAAAAATTTAGAAGATGGATCTGCAGAAGAAGTTAGACTTTGGACTAAATTTAGAGATATAAGCCTAATTGAATTTAAAAAACTTTATGATACATTGAACGTTAAATTTGATTCTTATGCTGGCGAAAGTTTTTACTGTGATAAGATGGATGACGTAATTAAGGATATAGAGGATAAGGGATTACTAGTAGAAAGTAATGGTGCTAAGGTTGTGATGCTAGATGAGTATAATATGCCACCTTGCATAATTAAAAAATCAGACGGTGCTACAATTTATGCAACTCGTGATCTAGCAGCAGCAACTTATAGAAAGAAAACTTATGATTTTTATAAAAACATTTATGTAGTTGGAAAAGATCAATCACTTCATTTTAATCAGGTATTTACTACTTTAAAACTTATGGGTAATAAGTGGGCAGATGATTGTAAACATGTGGCATTTGGAACAGTAAGATTTGCAGATAAGAAATTATCTACTAGAAAAGGTGACGTTATATTCCTAGATGAGTTATTAAATCAAGCAGTAGCTAAAACTCTTGAAATAATAAATCTTAAGAATCCAGACCTTGAGAATAAAGAGGATGTGGCTAAAAAAGTAGGAATAGGAGCTATTATATTTACTTATTTAAAAAATGGTAGAGAAAGAGATATTGTCTTCAACTGGGAAGAAATGCTTAGTTTTGATGGAGAAACAGGTCCATATGTCCAATATACTTATGCTAGAGCAAAAAGCATATTAAGAAAAGTTGAAGAAAATAGTAATAAACCTGCAAATGATGTAGTACTTGATTATAATAAATTAAATTCTAAAGAAGAGTTTGAACTTGTAAAGCAATTAGAAGGTTTCCAAAATTCAATCTTGCACGCTATTGATAAATTAGAACCATCTATGGTTACAAGGTATGCTATTGAAGTAGCTAAGGCATTTAATAAATTCTATAATCAACACAATATAGCTAATTTAGAAGATGAATCTAATAAGCAAGCTAAAATTAAAATGGTAGAAGCTACTTGCCAAGTAATCAAAAACGCTTTAAACCTTATAGGAATAGAAGTTGTAGACAGAATGTAGAATATGCCCATTATTTACGTTGGGTTGCGTTATTGTAGAATTTGCAATAACGCTCTTTTTAATGTATTATTATATTATAGAAAAATTTAAAACTTGTTTAGGATTACTTAGCAAATAAAAATACATTTGCTAGGCAAATAAAAAAACATTTGCTAAGCAAATAAAAACACGTTTGTTGTAATGTATGCTTTTCTTTTTTTTATAGATTAGGGGGAACTATGTTTATCAAAGAATATGAAATTAAGGTTGTTTTACCTAGTGAAATTTTTGTTAAATTTAAGATGGACACTATTATCTATCTAGATATCGAAGCTACAGGTTTTGATCTGGAATATGATAAAATAGTATTGATTTCTTTAGGGTATTACATAAATAAAGATCAATTCAAAATTGTTCAATTTTTTGCGGAATCGCCAGACGAAGAAGAGAGTCTATTGAAAGAACTTAAGAAAGCTATGGGCAGATTTAAAAGATGGTGTTCTTATAATGGGACAGCTTTTGATGAACCTTTCATAATTAGAAAGATGTATAGATATGATCTTGGATTTAGAATGCCTAGGGAACATTTGGATTTGTATAAGTTTATAAGACCCTTTCATAAAAAAATGGGGATTATGAGTTGCAGTTTAAAGAGTGTAGAGCAGTTTATCGGCATTAAGAGAAAAGATGAGATAAATGGAGCTATATGGGTTGAACTTTATCAAGAGTATCTAATAAACCATGATGAAAAATCAAAGGAAATTCTCATGCTTCATAATTATGAAGATGTAGTAAATTTGCCTAAAATTTTCAAAGTGATTAATACTATTCAAGATGACCTCGATCTTAAGAGGAAAGAAAAGTTGGCTAAAAAGCAAAAAACGCTTATGAAAAATAATATAAATACAAATGAACCTTTAAAAAGAGTTACCACTCAATTACTATAAATTTTATTATAAATTTACTTTTATATGAATAAAGTAGTTGCTCATGAAATAAAAAATAGGATAGTACATTTATGTACTATCCTATTTTTTATTTAAATTTTATTATCCTTTTTAGTGGATGGTTTCATATCGCAATTGCTGCTGCAGCCCTTACAACCATTTCCGCAACCACAATCTCCACTTGCTTTCTTTTTTATATTAGAATACAAGATATATCCAGCTGCAATAACAATCACGCCAACAATAATAAATTCCACGCTAGCATCACCTCTTTTATATTTTATAATATACGTATATATTTATTATTATTCAATTATAACCCTATTATAATACTACCAACATTAAATATTATGAAAGAAACTACCCAAGCTAATATTAATTGATAAGCTACTGAGAAAATTGCCATTTTATTTCCGTATTCTTTTTTCATAGTTGCAATTACTGATACACAAGGAGTGTAGAGTAATACGAAAACTAAGAAACTGTAAGCGGATAAGGTTGTAAAATAATTAGGCAATGCATGTGTTAGATTGCCACCATATATAACACCCATGGTACCAACGACTACCTCTTTAGCCATAAGACCAGTTAAAAGTGATACCGAATTTTGCCATGATGCAAATCCGAGTGGAATAAATATTGGATTTATAAATCTACCAATACTAGCTAAAAAGCTAAAGTTTATATCAACCATACCTGTAGTGTTATAATTTGATAAAAACCATACTATTACGGAAATAGAGAAAATTATAGTACCAGCTTTCTTTAAGAAACCTTTACCTTTTTCCCAAGTATGTATTAATAGGCTCTTTGGTTCTGGTAATTGATATTCAGGTAATTCTATAATAAAGGGTTCTTCATTCTTTTTAAACAAAGTGTTTTTAAATAATAAGCCTATTCCGAAGGCTAAACAAATTCCCAATAGGTATAATGAAAATACCATGACGGTTTCTTTGCCTGGGAAAAATACTGATGCAAATAATGCATAAACTGGAAGTCTAGCATTACAAGACATAAGAGGGACTAAAAGTGCAGTTAATTTTCTGTCTTTATCACTCTCAAGAGTTCTTGCAGACATTATAGCTGGCACAGAACAACCGAAACCAACAATCAATGGAATAAAGGCTTTACCTGATAACCCCATTTTCCTCATTAACTTATCCATTATAAAAGCAGCTCTTGCCATGTAACCACTGTCTTCTAAAAATGAAATTCCTAAAAATAATGCCAATATAACTGGTAAAAACACTATTACGGAACCTACTCCGCCTATGATACCATCAATTAGTAGAGATGAAAACCAAGCGCTGTTATTAGATAACATATTAGTTAAAAATGGTACAAAAATATCATTAAGCAAGCTATCTAGTAAATCGGCTAATGGTTGTCCAACCCAGTTGAAGGTAAACATAAAAATTATAAATAAACTAGCGAAAAATAGTGGATAAGCAAGGAATCTATTAAGAATAATTCGATCAATTTTTTCTGTAACAGAAGTTTTATTAATTGATTTTTTGTTAGTGCAAGATTTAAGCAAAACTTCAATATATGCATAAGTCTCTTTTTCATCTTTAAATTTTAGACTATTTGAGGATGTAGTAATATAACTTTCGTTAAGAAGACAATCTTTAACATCGGTTATCCCTTTACCCTTTGATGCTGTTATAGGTATTATTTTTACCCCTAGTTTTTCAGCTAAAAGGTCATAATTAATGTCAATTCCCTTAGAAAGTGCTACATCAACCATGTTTAGTACTAAAATTATTGGTTTATTAAATTGTTTTAATTGAGTTGTAAGGTATAAATTTCTATCAAGACTTGACGCATCGACAATATTTATAATTACATCTACATCACCTGTTTTTAAAAATTCTTTGGAAACTTTCTCTTCGTTAGAATAAGTATCCATGGCATAAATACCAGGCAAGTCCACAATTTTAATTTTACTTGCTATGAAACCTTCTTTTTTTTCTACTGTAACCCCAGCCCAATTTCCTACGTACTGGTTAGAACCTGTAAGTGCATTAAATAAAGTAGTTTTACCAACATTAGGATTACCTAATAAAGCGGCAGTAATCATTCAAGTCCTCCTTATTATTTGTTCGATATTAAAGCTAAGCTTTTTTTATATAAATATTTTTAGCATCATTTTTTCTGATAGCTAAATTAAAACCACGTAAATTTATAATTATAGGATCGCCTAGGGGTGCAGTAGCGACTAATTTAACTTCAGTACCTTCGATGAAGCCTAATGCTAATAATCTTTTAGCAAATTTATCATCACCAGATATAGAATCGATGAATGCTTTATCTCCTGGTTTTAAATCATAAACGCTCATAATAATCACTCCTTAATGAAAACTCTTCTCAAGTATAATATTATCATGGTTATCAATTAGTGTCAATGTTAAGCAAGGGAATATTTATAAAAAAAATCGAAATATAAAAATTAATAAAATGATTTTATAAAATAGCGAAAATGTGATAACATATAAGTGAAGCTGAGTTTTAAATTTGATATAGGAAAATTTAGGGTTTGATTTTTAGAAAACTTATTAGAAAAGAGTGATATTGTGATTACAAAATTTAGTAATGTTAAGGTGGGAAAAATTTCAACGGAAGGCTCACTTATCATAGACGGAAATAAACAACTCTTTAAAGACGCTTTGTTTTTTGATTTAGAACATTACATTTATAAGAAACCCATATGTATTGGTGTTTTTGGATGTTGCTTTTATGATGAAATAACAAATGAGATTAAGGTTACTCAATATATGGCGGAGAATAAAAAAGATGCTATAGAAATATTAACTTTATCTAAAAACTATTTTGAAGAAATGAAAATTAAATATAATAAAAAATATATCGTTACCTTTTCAGGAAACAATGATTTTACAGTTATAAACTATTTATTGAAAGCCCATAAAATAGATTTTTTATTAGAGGGATATTTCGGAGAAATAGATCTACAAAAATGTTATGAAAAAGCTGAAGGGAAATGTATTGGTCTTAAAACCTTAGAAAAAATATTTGAAATCGATCGCGAAAGTGAACTGATAAGTGGCTCTAATTTGGCCAAAACCTTCGGTAAAATAGTGAAAGATGATGATTATATAAACAGAATGCCAGAAGAGAAAAAAGAAAAAATACTGCTATATAATCAACAGGATGTTGTTAGTTTATTTTATATGTATGTAGATTGGAATAATAGAATAGGTTTAAAAACAGAGGAAGACATAACACAGCAATAGCTGTGTTTTTTATTTACTGAAAAATAATAATTAACCTATTAATTCGGAATACTAAGGGATATTTCATAATAATTTAATAATAAGATATTCTTTAAAAATGAGGTGGGAAGTTTATGAATCAGGTGAAAAAAAATATTGATGCTGCTATGGGTAGGATTAAAGCAGATTTGGTGCTTAAAAATGCTAATTTTATTAATGTGTTTACTGAAAGTATAGATAGAGGCGATATTGCAATAGTTGGAGATACTATTATAGGAATTGGTAAGTACTCGGGAGAAACTCAAATTGATTGCTCAGATTTATATGTGACCCCGGGGTTCATTGATGCACACGTACACATAGAATCATCTATGATTATGCCCCAACAGTTCGGAGAGATAGTAATTAAAAAAGGTATAACTACAATAATAGCAGATCCACATGAAATTGCTAATGTAGAGGGGATGAATGGCGTTGACCTGATGATTGACAACAGTAAGGAGGCACCTATAGATATATTTTTTATGTTACCATCTTGCGTTCCAGCAACAAAATTTGAGGATAGTGGATATGCGCTTAATTCTGAGGATTTAAGGAAACTAATTAATAATAATGTTGTTCTGGGACTTGGTGAGGTGATGGATGTACCCGCTGTTGTTAATAATGATTCGGAGATATTAAAAAAGTTATATATGTCAAGGAATAAGCATGTTGACGGACATTGCCCGAACATATCTCCGAATGAATTAAACGCATGTTTAAGCTCAGGCATAAAAACAGATCATGAGAGCACAAATGCTAAAGAAGCATTACTAAAGGTTAGTAGGGGGATGTATGTAATGCTAAGGGAAGGTTCTGCTGCAAGGAATCTAAGAGCTCTGCTTCCTGCTATTAATAACCGTAATTTTGGAAGGTTTTTATTTTGCACAGATGATAGGCATATAGATGACTTACTAGAGGTTGGATCCATTGATAATTGTATCAGAATTTCTATAAAACAAGGGCTGAACCCTATAAAAGCACTTATAATTGCATCGTTTAATGCAGCTAAATGTTATGACTTAAAGGATAGAGGTGCCATAGCACCAGGGTATAAAGCTGATTTGGTACTCTTTGAGGATATAAAAGGTCTAAATATAATCAAGGTTATAAAAGATGGTAAAGAATATAAAGAACTACCAGTTAAAAACCATGCAAAAATAAATGTAAAATCTTCTATGCATATGGACTTCATAGATAGTGAAATATTCAAAGTTGAAAGCAAAGCCAGTGTTGTAAATGTGATAAAATTAATTCCAAATTCGCTAGAAACTAAATTAGTACAAAGAAAAATAGAAAGCCAACATGGATATATAAAGAGAATGGTAGAAAAAGATGTATTAAAGATATCAGTAATTGAAAGACATCATAATACTGGTAAACATTTTGTTGGATTTATAGAAGGATTAGGATTAAGGCATTGCTCAATAGCGCAAACAATTGCTCATGATTCTCATAATATTATAGTAGTGGGGGATAATGATAAGGATATGGAGGTAGCTGTTAATACTCTAGTTTCTATTGGCGGTGGGATTGTTATGGTTTCAGGTGGAAAGGTGATTGCACAGCTTAGCTTGCCAATAGGAGGAATAATGACATTTGAGGACCCACATCTTGTGGCGGAGCATTTAAATAGGCTCAGTAGAATTGCCCGGGGATTTGGTGTACGAGAGGAATATGACCCATTTATTAGTTTGTCGTTTATGTCGCTACCTGTGATACCAGAAGTTAAAATCACATCTAGAGGATTGTTTGATTATAAGAAATTTGACTTTATAGAACTCTTTGTTAAGAAATAGCGAGTAAAAAAATAAAAAGAAAAGCACATTTATAAGATTAATATGTATGATAGTCTAATCCTTAGGGAAAGGGCTATTTATTTTTTGACCTATATTTTCTTAATAATTAAATTGAATATACTAAAAATATGATATATAATATCAACATAATAATTTACAAAACAAGTAACTGTTGATATAATTTTCAACAAATATGTTTATACCAAAATAAATACATAGATTGATTTAGTAGTTATAGTTTTACAATAATAAGACAGGTCTTTCTGATTCACGGACATGTTTAAATAAAACCGCGAAATTTAGGTGAATATACATTTGTATATAGTGAATAAAAAGTACTCTTCCTTGGCAATAATTAGGTAAATCTAAATAAAATTCCAAGGAGGAATATTAATATGAAAAATGTATCGAGGAAAAGTTTACGCAAAAAGTTTATTAGAAAATATAAAAAAAGGGGGTTTACATTAATTGAGCTTATAATTGTAATTTCAATTATAGCGATTGTATCGGCAATAGCAGTGCCTAAGTACAATGGAATACAAAAAGATGCTAAAATAAAAAGCGATGTAGCTAGTGCAAAGGTTATTGCTGATGCTACATATGCGCTTATTGCTAAAGAGGGAATAACTAAAGCAACATATATTAGTGCAAAACCTTTGGGAGACGAAATAAAAGCTTACATTCAAGTTACACCAACAGTTAAGGCGGTTACTGGTGGCACGTTTCTTGTTGAGATTGATCCTACTGACAACGTTTTTGTTACAGTTGCTGGCGAAGAATTGTATCCAACTCAGAGTGAAGATTATCCATCTGTAACTGCACCAGTAACTACACCATAGATACAAACAAAACAATCTTATTTAAGTTTTAAGCGTATATCCAGAGTTTGTTATGACTTTGGATATATTATAATTTTATAGCTATAAATTTATAAATGAAAACTTTATTGTCTTTAGAAGTAAAATAAATTCAAGGAGGTGCTACCCATGGAAACTATTTTCGCAATATATATTTTTATATTAGGACTATTAATAGGAAGCTTTTTAAATGTATGCATATACAGAATACCAAAAGGGGAGAATATAGCATATCCTCCTTCACATTGCACATCCTGTGGAAATAAAATAAAGCCTTATGATCTTATACCAGTACTTAGCTGGATATTTTTAAAAGGAAAATGTAGAAACTGTGGAGAGAAAATATCTATTAGGTATGCTCTGGTAGAATTTACTACGGCAGTGTTTTTTTTATTAACATATTTTCAATATGGAATAAGCATTAACCTTTTGCGTTATCTATTACTTATACCTTTTTTAATAGTTATAGCTATGATTGATTATGATACTATGGATGTATACACTACAACTACATGGCTTGCAATAGCAATAGGTATTATCACACTAGGAGTGAACTTTTACCTAGGAGAGCAAGTGGCTACTTACATATACGGTGCACTCTTAGGTGCAGGCACCATAAGTTTTATTATTATAATGTCAAAGCTCATTCTTGGTACAGAGGGAATGGGTTGGGGTGATGCTGAAATTTGTGGGCTTTGTGGTCTCTTTTTAGGTCTAAAACTAACATTTGTTATGATGTTCTTCTCTTTTATAATTGGTGGAGTTATAGGTGTTTATTTGCTAACAGTTAAGAAGAAGAAGGGTAGATCAGAAATGCCTTTTGGACCATCCATTATAATTGCAACGCTTTTGATGATTATTTGGGGTGGGAAAATTTTAAATTGGTATTTAAGTTCATTCTATATATTCTAATTATATAAATTCAAATATTTGCAAGAAAATATTCTAAACATACGGACTTTAACGGGAAGCAGAGGATAACATGAATAGTCTTGATAATTGATAGACTATGTAGAATGGCTATACTTGGCTATTTAGAGTAAGAGTTGTATAATAAGACATAACTGAATTGGTTATGAAGGGTTGATAAAATGCAAAATGTATTGCAGAACATGAATACAAAGTGGAAGGAAAAAACCATGAAAGCGAAAAAAAGTGATTATCTTCAAAAAATCTATGAGAAAAATGCTACAACTGGAAATTATGTTATACAAGTAGCTATAGATAAATACAATGATATATTTAATGATTGGGATAATGCTCCTTTTAGAAAAAGGGACATGGATCCAGATTTAGCAATTTTTCTTGAAAACTGTTTTGAAGAAATTCCGGAAAAACATGGAGTAGATATATGTTTCTATTTGCCCAAAGAAGAAAAAGATGTTAGCAGGGAAGAATCGCTAATTGCAGGTATTAAAACCTACTATTCTTTTTATTTACATCAAGAAATTAGAGTGTTAAAGAATAATTATCGGAAGATATTTAAATATGTACTCGCATCCCTTGGATTACTTGCTGTATCTGTTTTTTTAGGTACAACTGTTGGGGAAAATATAATACTGGGAACAATACAACAAGGATTTAACATAGGTGGTTGGGTATTTTTATGGGAAGTTATTTCAATGGTATTCTTTAGAGGGCGTGAAGTTAGCTCTGAGATTAGTAAATACCAGAGATTTTTGAATTCATTAATTTATTTTAGATATGGTAATGAGAAATCCCTATCGTAACATAATAAACAAAAGGTTCTACGAAAAATTTCGTAGAACCTTTTGTTTATTTAGTGACAATAAAAAGAAATTCAGATTTTTTTTATTGTCATGGAAAAATCTTAAATTCGAGGCATTATTGATATTTATTATTTCCTTATATAAAATCCATACTAGACACATCTAAGCGTAAATATGATATAGTAATAATTTATCTGGAAGTGGCACAAAATAAGAAGAGTAGAAACTCACGGTTCAAACTCTTATTTTGTGCCACGCAGGAAAATTGATAGGTCGCATCTTTTTTTATTTATAAATTAAAAGCTTCTTCTAAAAATGTGTATTTTGGAAGACCATTTTCTATTGTTATTTTTGGTTCGCCAATAATTAATGGCAATGTGTACTCATATGCCTCGCGGGTAACATTATTACCTTCTTTATTAATCCATTCTTCAGGGAAGTATTTAATGTTATTTGCAACCTTTGATGCTTCAAGTGCAAAAGGCTCTGCTTTATATGGAGAATTTGAAAGCCTTTTTATGCCGATCATGTATCCACTTATTCCTTCAATTGAGTAATTAGCAGCGGCTTTTCCAACCTCATATGCCTCATCAATATCTGTTTGAGACGCACAGTGCATAGAGCAACGTTGAATTGTTGAAAGTTCTAGAACTCTGACCTTTTCAGCTGTACCTGTAGTTAAGATTAAATTCTTAAGGTTGGCACAAACACCACCTAATTGAGCATGTCCAAATTTATCAAGGCCTGTTCCTTCTAGTTCTCCTAGGAATTTACCTTCTTTTGTTCGGATGCCTTCAGAAACTACTACAAAAACATGGTTTTTTTCAGTAAGTTTTTGTTTTATATCTTTTAAAAATTTCTCGGTGTCAAAAGCTACTTCTGGTAGATAGATGAAGTCTGCAGCAGGTTTGCCATTAATAGTTGCAACGCAAGCACTAGCAGCGAGCCATCCAGTATCACGTCCCATAGTTTCAAGTATGAAAACACCTTTAGCTGGATATACACTGGCGTCTAAGAAGTTTTCAAGAACAGACGTGGCAATTAGTTTAGCTGCACTTCCAAAGCCAGGGGTATGATCCATAATTGGTAGATCGTTATCTATAGTTTTAGGAATTCCAATAAATTTTACATCCTTATTATGTTGTTTTGCGTAGACACTAAATTTATGAACAGTATCTTGGGAATCATTACCACCGATATAGAAGAAGGTTTTAATTTCATATTCCTCTAATATTTCAAAAAGTTTTATGTACTCTTCGGTATTTTCTTCAGATGGTTTTAACTTATACCTGCAAGAACCAAGACCAGAGGATGGTGTATACTTTAATCCTTTAACCTCATCATGTGGAATGTTTGATAGGTTTACGATATGTTTGTTTAAAATACCTTGTATTCCATTTATGCCAGCATAAACGTTATCATAGTAATTAGAAATAATATTAGCATCTAGTACTCCTATAGCACTAGCATTTATTACTGCTGTTGGACCTCCTGATTGAGCTACTATACAATTTTTCATATAAGAATCTCCCCTTTCAATAGTACTTAAATTAATAATACAATCCATAGGATATACTAATTATTATAAGGTAGATAAAAACAAATAACAAGGTAGTTTGTAAGCATCTATGGAAATAATAGCTAAAATTAAAATTGTTGCAAAAAATTGAGAGACTAATGTATATATTAATGATAAAATATGTGTATAATATCTAAATGATTCTGCATGTTTTTGGTATATAAAATCAGGAGGGATACAATGTCAATTAATGAAATGAAAAATGAAAAAGAATTGAAAAACAACATAATTTTAAAAGAAGTTAATATAAGAGGTAATTTATGTGGAGAATTCGCTGAGTATACTATTGATCATGTATATGAGAACAAAGGAATAAATGATGTGGAAGCGGTTTATACTTTTCCAATTCCAGAGAAAGCAGTTATATCTGGTTTCGAGGCAGTGCTAGGTGGAAGAACTATAAAGGGCTTGATACAAAATAAGGAAGAAGCAAATAAGATATATGAGAATTTTAAAAATAAAGATAATAATACCTTTTTACTAGAAGAATTTAGAGATAATATTATTAGAATAGTTATTGGAAAGATAATACCAAATGAAGTAGTGAAAATCAAGGTATCATATATAGAGGAACTTAGCTACGAAAACAGAAATTTAAAATTAATAATTCCAACAATAATAACTCCCATAAACATAAACAATGCGGTAATCGCTAGTGAACTTAATAACAAAGTCAAAGAGGATAATTATAAATTCACTTTGAGTTTGCTTGTTGAATCATTAACAAAACTAGAATTTAAGTGTAGTTCTCATAAATTAAAGGTTGAATATGAAGAGAATAATTTATATAAAGTAACTTTAGACGAAGAGAATCAAAAAATGGATAGTAATTTAGAGATTACACTAGAAGAGTTAGAAAAATTAGAAACTACGGGAATGATATATGACTATCCTAGGGAAGATAAAGGTATTTTATATTTAAGATTTATTCCGGAAATTGAAGTTGAACAAATAACAGCTGGAGCGAATTATATATTCCTAATAGACATATCTCAATCTATGGTAGGCGATAAACTTATAGAGGCTAAAAACGCACTTCAGTTATGCCTTAGAAATTTGAGCATTGGTGATACATTTAATGTTGTTGCTTTTGGAGATAAACTTAATTACTTCTCTAAGGAGACAAAGGTTGAATTTAATGAAGAAAATTTAACAAATGCCAGTAATTGGATTGAAGAACTCAAAGCTGAAAAAGATGCAGTAATATTTGATGCAATAAAATACGCGCTTCTTGGAAAAAGCGATATAGAAGAAAATATAATATTCTTATTTACAGATGATGTGGTTGAAAATGAGAGAGAAATATTAGATTTTGTGGAAGAAAATATTAAAGAAAGTCGAATTTTTCCTTTTGGAATAGATACTAGTGTAAATAGTTATTTTATAAATAAACTAGCACGTATTAGTTATGGAGCTGCTGAAATTATTAATCCTGATGAGCGAATTGAAGATAAGGTTCTTAAGCAATTTAATAGAATTAAAAATCCACAAGTTACTGACATTGAAATTGATTGGGGCAAAATGAAGGTGGAGACAACATTCCCAAGAACTATCGAGTATATGTATGATAAAGAGCCATTTGCAATTTTTGCTAAAATTAATGGAGAAGTGGGCGGAGTTGTCACTTTGAAAGGAAAAGTAGGCAAAAATAGAATACAAAGAACTATAATGCTAAATGATCTAGAACTAGAGGAAAACGTTAATTTAATTGAAAAAGTATGGTATAAAAAACGTATAGAATCTCTTCAGCATAGGGTTAAATATGAACGTGGTGAACTACGAGAAGCAATGAATAATAAAATTATTGAAATTTCTAAAAAGGTTGGAATAATTTGCAAAGAAACTGCTTTTATTCTTTATGAAGAGATGGAAGATCCAATACTTGGAATAAGAATAAGGGAACTACTACCTGTTAAAACAACGAAGAGACTAGAACTATCCTATGAAAAATTAAATGGTGACTCACAATCAACAGCATTTTATTACAAAGATGTTTCAAAACTAAAAGAAATTCATGGTAAATATGCTGATTATAAAAGAACTGAGTTGTTAAGATCACTAGCAGCTAAACAATTTGCAAGTGGAGCATTTGGAACTAGCGTTTCAGATAGTTTAGAAAGCAACGTAAAATATACTATAAAAGCAATATTAGCATTTATCGTAGGTAATGAAGATACTAAGATATACAATAATCAATTAAATAAATCTTTAGAGTTTTTAAATAAAACATTAATAAAAAATTCTTTAGATATAGATAATGATTTAAATTTAAATAAAAGAGAATATTTAGGGTTATTGTTAGTTTTAAAATTATCTATTAAAAAAGATGTAACATTATCTTTTCACAAACAAAATTTAGAGAAAAAGATTCATGAAATAGAAGAAAAATTTAGTTTGCAGAATATTGATGTAGTTGAAATTCAAAAGGAGTTTGTTGATGGATTAAGAGAAGTGTCTAATGAGTCCAAAAACACGATTAATTTTATAATTGATGAAGCTATTTTAAAAACTGTTTAAAATTACTCGATTTTGCAAAAGGATGTAAGGTTTATGGATAAAGAAAATTTAAAAGAACTAAAATATAGCAATTTAGCTATAATCGAAAAAAGGAATAATATAAGAAATAAATTTATCATAAAATCTAAAAATGTAAACACTGGAGATATACAATGTATGTCAAAGGTGGAGCTTAAAATTTTATTCTATTTATATGATGAAGAATTTTTTTATAATTATTTTAGTCAAAGATACAAGGGAACATTGATTTTTTCCTTATCAACTAGAATGACATCTGCTGCAGGGAAAACCATATATAGTAGAAAAATAAAACTATTGGATGAGGAAGAAGAAACATATGAAATTAGAATGGGTATAAAGTTTTTTTACCAGTATTATAAGGTAGAAAGAGATAAGATAGTTTCTGGTATCAATACAAAAGATTCCCTAGAAGCATTCCAGATAGTATTTGAGCATGAATTATGCCATTTGATTGAACTACATCTGTATAAAGAATCTAGCTGTAAAAAGAATAGGTTTAAAACAATGGTAAATTATATATTTGCGCATACAGATGTAGTACATCAATTGCCAAATCAAAAGGAAATAGTTTCAAAAGTTTTTGGACTAAATATTGGCCAAAAGGTGAGTTTTATAAGTGATAGTATTAAATATAATGGTATTATTTATAAAATAAATAAAAGAGCAACGGTTATGGTAAAGGACAGCAAAGGAACCTATAGAGATAAAAATGGAGATACATATTCTAAATGGTATGTGCATTTTGAACAACTTAATTTTTAATAGGATGGTGACTAATATGAGAAAAATGATTTCATTAATACTGTGTAGTGGTTTAATCTTTATGCTTACGGCTTGTGGTCAATCTAAAGCAAAGGATGATAGCAATTCAAGCAAAGTAGTTAAAGAAAATTCACAAGGGGCCAAGGAAGAAACAGCAGTAAAATCTACAGAAGAGACTAAGGTGGAAGCTGAAGTGAAAAACACAGATGGAGCAAAAGAAGTTAAGAATGAAAGTATAAAAAGTCGCGAAGTGTCACTGTATTTTAGTGATGATCAAGCTATGTACTTAGCAGCCGAGAAAAGAACTCTAAAAAACCCTACAGCTAAATCTATTGTAGAGGAATTAGTAAAGGGACCAAGTGTAAAAAATACTGAGTCAACAAAATTATTTGCGACACTGCCTACAGATTTAGAAGTGATAGATGTTTTGGTTAAGGGAAATATAGCCTATGTTAATTTTAAGAGTAATGTAACTCAAAAAATGCAAGGCGGTTCTTCCGGCGAAGGAATGGCTTTATTTTCAATAATAAACACATTGATTTTGGACAAAGAGCTTGGAATAACAAAGGTTCAATTTCTTCTTGATGGACAAAAGGTAGATAGCATTAAAGGGCATTATGATGTTAGCCAGCCTATGAGTGAAGATAAAGAAATGATAAAAAAATAATACATTAACGCTATAAACCATTATAAAATAATTAAGGCAAGTTTTTATAAGGTACAAATAAACAAATAACGAGTCATTGTGCTAGGCCATTTGACTTGTTATTTATTTATATGTACCAAATAACTTGCCTTTTAACCCTAGGGATTTTTTGACAACTCAAAACAATCTGCGCTACAACACATATACATCCCTACACACCCATACGTTATCGATTGATAACGATAAGCATTACAGCACATACATACATCTTTGCTCGACCATATAGAACACCTTGGGAGCTGAAAATAATCTCTCAATTAAAATAACCCCTAGTTATTAATATAACCTGCGGCAACCTATATCATCTTAGCTCGAATATCACACATCCGGGAGAACCATATATATACACTTTGGCAAATATACAGCTGTTAAGAACCCATGACACTCTTCCCTCCGGCATATAAAAAACCTTAGCAGATCTCGTACACACCTTTGGCCGAATACTCTAAAGCCATTTCAGCCTACGAGCACTCTAGGCTCAACCATTTTAAATCATCTACTAACATTATTGTATGCTTTTTTTTGTTTATTATACTAGAAGCAATCAGAAAAAAGCTTGAATTTTATGGCAAAATATATATTGGGTGGTGAAAAAATAATGAGCGAAATATTTCGATTTATTCATGCTTCAGACCTGCATTTAGGGTCTTTCTTAAATGTAAATGGAAATCCAAAAGAAGAAATTCAGGAATTATGTAAAATGGCTGTTTACAATAGTTTTGAAAGGATTTGTAATAAAGCTGTTTATTATAATGTTGACTTTATATTGATTTGTGGAGACGTTTATGACAGTTATTTAAGATCTGTAAGAGGAAATAGATTTTTTATTAATCAATGTTTAACTTTAAATGAAAATAACATAAATATATATGTTATTTATGGTAATCACGATGCATTACATGATGGGCAAGAGTTGTTTGCTATGCCACCAAATGTTCATATATTAAGCTCTGATAAGCCAGAGTTTTTTGAAGTTTACAAGGAAGGACAAGTTATTGCAAAAATTATTGGAAAATCCTACAAGAAAAGAAATGAGAAAGAAAAAATCTATGAACAATATTTATTAGATAATGATGTTTTTAATATTGCAATGTTACATACTGCTTTAGAAAAGGATAATAAAAACTATGTTCCTTGTACCTTGAATGACCTTAAGGAGGTACCTAATATAGATTATTGGGCTCTCGGACATATTCATAAACTAAGTATTTTAAGTAATGTAAAACCTATCATAGCTTTCGCAGGAATTCCTCAAGGGCGTGATATGGGGGAGCAGGGAGTAGGGGGAGTTTTCTTAGTTACAGCGCAAAATAAAGAAATTGTGGATATGGAGGTATTACCTATAGCAGCAGTTGTATATAAAATGCTGGAAATAATAGTAGATGATGTGGACAATATAGAAAATTATGGTGATTTAATTGGAGTAATTGTTGAGGCAATAAGTAGTTTAACCTATGATGTCCCTGAAGATGCATGTGGTATAAAGTATTCAAAGAAAGACATGGGCAATGAATTTAAAGGATATATTCTACAAGTAAAGGTAAAGGGGCGAATGGATTTACATAAGGAAATATCACGCATGACTGAAGATGATTACAAGCAATTTATAGAAAGTATAAACGAAGAACTGAGTTGCAATAAACATTTTATGTGGATAGACTCGGTTATATTTAGGACTACTCCTCTTAAACAAGATTTTGAAAATCTAAAGATGCAAAACTCTATTTTTGAGGATTTAGAGGAAGTAATTAGGACATACACTATGGACTCAGAACATATAGACCAACTTGTGAAAAACTGGGGATCAATATGGAAAGAGCAACTTTACACAGAAAATATAGATGACGATAAATTTGATTTTGATGAAGAAACTATAGCTGATATTATATCGCAGGCTAGAGAATTACTCATTGAAAAATTATCAGATGTTTTAGATATAACGTAGAGGTGGTGAGAATTTGATAATAACAAAATTGGATATTAGGGATTTTGGAGTGTTCCAGGGTGAGAAATTGGAAGACTTGGGGAGAACAATAATAGTTATTGGTGGAGCAAATAGGTCCGGTAAAACTAGCTTAATGGAGATGATTAGAAATATACCTTTTGGATTTACTCAAGGAAGTAAGTTGCCACCAGCTAAATTTCAATATGATGTTAGATGTGATTTATTACTCGAGGATGGTGAAAGTGCAAATGTACTATTAAAAGGCTTTAGCAATCCAGAGATAGTTTATAATAGTGATAACCATAATAATAACAATAAAAGTCTATATAACATCGATAAAGCGACATATAAAGAACTGTTTACTATAAGCCTTGATGAACTAAATAAAACTGAGGGGAAGGAAGATAGCAATCTACAGTCAATGTTGCTTGGGGCAGGATTTAAAAACATTGTTAAAATTCCATTTGTTGCTAAGGAGTTAAGAGAAAAAGCTAACTCAATTGGTGGAACTCGTGGAAATCCAGCGACTAAAATGTTTAAACCATTCACTGAAAACATTAAAAGAGGAGTGGAAGGACGGAACAAATCAATTCTGCAATTGGGTAGTTTTGTAGATAAGAAGCAGAACTTGAAACGTGTTCTTGAGACTATAATTTCAAAAGAAGAGGAACTACAAAATAATAATGATAATTTAATAAAATTAGAAACTTTAAGGCATTATTATGAGCTTAACCAAAATAAATTAAAGCTTGAGATTGAACTTAAAGCATATTCTTTTAGTGAACAGGATGTTAAAGAATATAATTTAGACAAAGCGTGGACGCTAAAAATTCAATATATTAAAAAACTAGAACAATGGCATGATGATAACTACTTTTTTCAAAGTACAAGCAATCAGAAATTTGAGAAAGAATTGCTTTTGAAAAATAAGGTCGTAATTAGTAGCTTTTATAATGGCATATCCGGTATAAAAGAAATATGCAAAAATATATTAGTTATAAAAAATGAGTATTATGAAAAAAGACAGTTGATAATGAATAAAATAAAAAAGGCCAATACTAACTGGGTTAGTTTTAAAGATATTTCAGATATTAATTGTGATGATGTGAACCAAAGTATTTTAACACAGAATATTGAATATTTTAAAAAAGCGGAATTGGATATAATTGATTGTGATAAAAAAACTCAGGACTTTAAATTTCAAAATAATATATTACAAAAACAAATGTTACCCTCTAATACTAATATTTATATGAAAAAGTATTTATATTTAACCACGATCTTTATGATTATAGGATTAGTAGTGTTTTTTATAGATAAATTGTTAGGATGTTCATTAATAATTATTGGTGCAATAGGGACAGGGCTGTATTTATTTATAAATTACTCAAGTAGTAAACTGATAATAAACAGGAATTTAGAAGTTAAAGCTGAATTGGATAAGGTGGAGGTTAGTCAAGAAAACAATTCTTTGGAAATTAGGCGTCTTGATGAAAATCTAAGAGAGTTAAATAACGTAATGGATGAGTATAGGGATATGCTAAAAATTGATGGCAGAGTAAGTGTAGAAGGTATTAATGAGTATTTTAAAACTGTTGCTTATTTAAAAGATGAAGTATATGAGTATAACTTATTAAATAAAAAATTAATGAATGAATTTAATTATATAAATGAATCGCTAAGCAACATAGATAATGTGATTAACAAATTTACTCAGTTTCAAACTAAAGATCTACATAAAATAAATTTAGATAATATGCAAGTTATTTGCATGGATAAACTAATAATTGTAGAGGACCTAAATAAGCAATTGATACTTGCAGAAAAAGCTGAAATTAGTTTATCAAAATTAAAGATCATAGAACAGGAAATACTACTGCTAATTAGTAAGGATAAATCAAAAGACATAATTATAAGTCTAGAAATATATATAAGTCAGGGTGAAAAGTATATTGAATATTTAAATAAAAACAATTCTTTAAATATTATTAACGAGAAGTTATTGCAAGGTGTAAAGGGCGAGCGCGTAAAAAGAATATTACATAATCTGCGAAAAGAAATTGTTATAAGCAATAATGAAGATGAAGATTTATTAAGGATTTTTTCTGATTTGTATAAGCAATATATTAGTGCGACTGAGCTCGACTCCTATTATGAGACTTCATGTTCTAAAAATATAGAATTAGCAGAGCAATTAGATAGGTTAAAGAATCAAAAACAGACACTAAAGGATGAATTGACAGCAATGAACTCTGATGAGATGTTAGTGAAACACGAGACTGAGATTAGGAGAGCTAGAAGTCAACTACTACCTCTTGCAGAAAAATATGCTGTTTATAGTACAGCTGCATTATTTTTAGAAAAGATTAGAGAAAGATTTTTATTGAATGCCAAGGATAATTTATTAAAAGACGCTAGTGATATTTTAAGTGAAATAACTTCAGGGGAATATCAGAACATAATGCCTCAAGATGATCTAATGCAAGGAGATTTTAAAACAAAACAACGCGATGAAACTGTTAAAGAGAGTTCTAGAGAGTTAAGTAGGGGCACAAAAGAACAATTATTTTTGGCAGTTCGTATTAGCAGAATAAAAGAAATTAAACCAAGTTTACCAGTAATTCTTGACGATTCATTTGTTAACTTTGATATAGCACATACAAAAAAAACTGTTATGGCTTTAGTACAACTCGCCAAGACGCATCAAATTTTTGTTCTTACCTGCCATTCAAATTTAGTACAGCTAATAATGGAACAAGCTACTAATGCACTATATTATAAATTAGAGGGAGGGAAATTTACAAAAGGCTTGGGAGAAGATTTGAAAGAATACCTAAACGAACTTTAAGGTAGATAAAAAAATACTTCTTTGAAATAGGAGTATAAATAATGGTATAATGTATATCTTAAAGCAATTATTAGAGGCATATATGATAGGTTTATTAATGCGATTTAATGGAAAGTGAAGTGGTAATTATCAGTAAGGCATTATTTATTACAGAAAAACCAAGTGTTGCTGCAGAATTTGCGAAAGCCTTGAAAATAAATGGAAGAAAATTTGATGGATATATAGAGTCCGATAAAGCTGTTGTAACATGGTGCGTTGGACATCTTGTAACTATGAGCTATCCTGAAAAATATGATGAAAAACTTAAGAAATGGTCCCTAAGTACTTTGCCATTTTTACCAGAAGTGTATAAATATGAAGTTATAGACGGAGTTAAAAAGCAATTTAATATAGTTAGTAGCCTATTAGTTCGTGAGGATATTGATAGGGTTTATGTCTGTACAGATTCAGGGCGTGAAGGGGAATACATATACAGACTAGTAGATGATATGGCTGGAAACCCTGATAAACAAAAACGAAGAGTTTGGATAGATTCCCAAACAGAGGCGGAGATTATTCGTGGTGTAAAAGAAGCAAAAGAGTTAAGCAAATATGATAGCTTATCGGAAGCCGCTTATCTAAGAGCGAAGGAAGATTATTTGATGGGAATCAATTTTTCGAGGCTACTAAGTCTAGTCTATGGAAAAACAGTGAGTAGTTATCTTGGTAAAAACTATATAGTTATTGCTGTGGGACGTGTAATGTCTTGTGTACTTGGAATGGTAGTTCAAAGGGAAAGAGAAGTTAGAGAGTTTGTTGTTACTCCTTTTTATAAGATTACTTCCAGCTTTAAGGTTGACTCTGAAAATACCTATGATGGAGAGTGGAAAGCAGTAGATGGATCTAAATATTTTGATTCACCTCTACTTTATAATGAGGGCGGATTTAAGACAATGGAAACTGCAGAAAAGTTAATTGGAGAACTAAGAGATTCTAGTTTAGATAATAGTATGAATGGAGAAACTAAGGGTAAAGTCATCGTTGAGAACATAACTAAGAAAAAAGAAAATAAAAATGCTCCGTTACTTTTTAATTTAGCAGAAATACAAAATGAATGTTCTAAAATATTTAAGATAAACCCAGAGCAAACGCTTGGTCATATTCAAGCTTTATATGAGAAGAAAATGCTTACATATCCTAGAACAGATGCTAGAGTGTTAACTACAGCGGTTGCAAAAGAAATTGACAGCAACATAAAAAAATTAATAAATCTAAATGGAAATACAGAGATAAAAAATATAGCAGCGAATATTATAGAAAAGAAGTGGTTCAATAATTTAGCTAAAACAAAATATGTTGATGATAGCAAAGTAACAGACCATTATGCTATTATTCCAACAGGTGAAGGTCTACAGAATTATGCATCACTAAAGGATGTACAAAAGAAAATTTATAATATGGTAATTAGAAGGTTTTTGGCGATTTTTTATCCACCTGCTGTATACAGTAAGGTTTCAGTTATTACAAAGATTGATACGGAAAGATTTTTTACGACGGATAAGGTTTGTATTGAACTTGGTTATTTAGAGGTTCTAAAACCTGATAGTGACAATAATGACCGCGCGGGTACAAATATGAAATTCTTAAGTTTATTGAAAAAAGGGCAAAGTGTTGAACTAGAAGATTTAGTTGTAAAAGAAGGTAAAACATCTCCTCCTAAAAGATTTACAACGGGTTCAATAATTATTGCTATGGAAAATGCGGGTAAACTTATTGAGGATGAAGAACTAAGAGAACATATAAAAGGTTCTGGAATTGGAACAAGTGCTACTCGCTCAGGGATTTTAACAAAACTTGAAAAAATAGAATACATTAAATCAAATAATAAAACCCAAGTGGTTATGCCAACGCTTCTTGGCGAAATTATCTTTGATGTAGTGAAAAATTCTATCCCTACACTTTTAAATCCAGAATTAACGGCTAGTTGGGAAAAAGGATTAACTATGGTTACCCAAAGTGAAATACAGGGTAATATATACATGGATAAGCTTGAAAATTATATAATCAAAAATACTGACAGAGTACTTAAACTGAATAATGGACCAAGACTAAAAAGAAACTTTGACATGGTAAAGGAATTTTATAAAAGCTCTAAAGCTGCTAAAGCTTCAGTTGAATAAATACTAATTCTGATAATTTCATTATAACAAAAAGGAAAGTCCCCACTTTTTAAGATGGGGACTTTCCTTTTTATACAAATATTTTTAGGCGCAAAAAAAAGTATATATTACGTATAATGCATTTGAATAAGCTTTAGAACTTCTTATTTTATTTTTAATTAAGATGCGTTAAGAAAAATATATGTTTGAGCGACGCGAGTTTATATTTTTTAGCAGATTAATTAAAAATAAAATTAGTAGTTCTTAGCGAAGTGAATGCATTAATAGTAATATATACTTTTTTTTATTTTATGATTAAATCAAATAGTTTTTTAGCTGCTTTTCTAGGTCCATCTTTTTCTTGACCTGCGACGCCTAGGGAAGTTCTAATTTGGCCAACTTTTACACCTGTTTCAAAGAAGTCTTTGAAATAACTATCTATGAGTACATCTACTTGTTCTTGTTTCTGAACGGGTCCAAAAGGATTTGCAAAATATGAGGTTACAAGACCTAATTCAGTAGTAGTACCCTTTGCCATCCTTGCACCTCTTTTACAAACATTAATAGCATCAGCTGGATTTGTGAAGAAATTAATTTCTTCTACTCCTTCTTTTACTTCTTCATAATTATTTGCATAGAGGAATAAATCTATTGGATATCCCTTAATTATAGCTTTATAGCTAGCAACTGGCATAACAAGTCTTGCATTAATTTTATCAGGATTCATGAATATACTTCTATCAATTTCTTTGAAAGCATAACCTGCGTCTAAATCATCTAGTCTTACGAAAGCACCGATTTCAGTTCCGAAGGCTAATGGTTTTGAGCCTTCCTTTAGAGTTAGGTATCCCATGTCGTCAAAGACTATTGTCATGTCACTGATATAATCTTCACTTAAGCTTCTAAATGCTTCTAAGGATTCGGATTTGCCCGCACCGCTATCACCCATGATAACAACATTAGCACTCTTACCATTATTCATAATAATATTTACCATTGCACCATGAATTGGTAGTGAACCTCGTTTAATCATTATTAGATTATGAAGTGTTAGAGTCATTTTTTTCACATAACCGAAGTAATCAATCTCGTCGCCATAACTTATATAACCAAGCATGATATTATTTTCAACATCATCATAAAATACTGTTTTAACTTTTTCAAAAGAATCTTTAGCTCCAAAAACAAAAACTATGTCTGGTTTAGCATCCCTATACTCTTCTTCACGTGCCATTTCAAATAAGTTACATAGCGTTATAGCATGAGCCATAAAATCTCTGTGAACATAAATGAATGTAAGTAGTGTACCTACTTTAGCAGGGTAACAAAACCAATGATCTGTGGATATTGTACAGTCTTTTAATGGGTTTTTAAAACATTCATCAAAAATTCCATCGCGAGTATTTTTTTTAGGATAACTTATATAAGGTAAATCTAATATTATTGCATCAATAAAGGGAACATTTTTTAATACTTCATATCCTAAAGGCAATGGCCAATTTACATTGTTAACAATTAGACCAGCATTACCACCAGCAGGTAGTTGCCTATAAACCTTAGGTGTATGACCAATAACATTCTCTTCAATTTTTCTGTATAAATTAAGTATAAGCATTGAAAAATTGTTATTAGCCTCAACAAAACTTGTTTTTTCAATACCATCATTAATTTTATTATTGTGAATTACAGTGTATCTTTCAAGCTTTCTCCAAAAACTATAAAAGTCTTCTATAAAATCAACAAAATTGCTTTTACTATCTACAATGGAACTATATTTAGTATTTAAATTTATAATTTCATTAACATCGAGCACCGATAGGAGTTTAAACAAATGTATAATGAAAACATCTAGACCTTCATTGTCTACTTTTGCATTTTCAATCAAATATTTATATATATTTGATTTTTTCTTTTTTATCTTTCTAATATAAGTGTTAAAAACTCTTTTGAAACCGTCACTCTCTAATAATTGTACTTGACTATTACAGTATTTTGCAGTGAAATTAATCATTACCTTTTCATTACTTAAAGAAAATTCTTTTTTCAAGTTGGCACCTCCATGTGTAAGTAAATCTAATTTTTAATAAATTGAATTTATATATGCAAATATTATCATAAGTAGCAATAAATAATAGAATACTATACTATAATACTCTAAAAGTGAAATGTTAACAATACTAGAATTGCATAAAAAGTATTTAAGCATATTAAAAACTATAAATAAGTACACTGATAATGCAATTTGCTAAATATATATTTGTCAAAATATATTGTAATCTTGGTTAATTCTGAGATATAATAGATATTAAGCTTTTGAAACAAACAATAAGGAAAGGGTGTGATATATTGACAAATAAAAGAATATCTCATGTAATGGCAATTATCTTAATGTTTATATGGAGTTTATCATATTTAAGCATAAAGGTTATATCTGAAGAGGTTAGTCCCGTATTATCAGCATTTTACAGATTTGTATTAGCCGCAATAATTTTATTTATATTATTAAAAGTAAAATTTCCTAAGGAAAAGGTTTTAAAAGAGGACAAGGTTAAGTTCGCCTTGGGTGGGCTCTTTGGAGTAGCAATATATTTTATTTTTGAAAATTATGCTGTAGCATATACATCTGCGTCAAATGTTGCAATTTTAATTGCGTCTATACCTGTATTTACAATATTTACTCAAAGATTAGTTTATAAAGAGAAATTTACTTTTGGTAAAATGATTGGAGCTACATTAAGTTTAATTGGAATTATTATAATAATTGCATCTAAGGAAAGAGTAAGTCTCTTATCAAAAGGGAGCATAGGAGATTTGATGGCGCTTGGAGCAGTATTTTCTTGGATAATATATAACATGGTTTGTAGTAGTTTTAAAGGGCATTATAAAGTTATAACTATAACAACTTACGAAATTATGTGGGGATCACTATTCTTAAGTCCTTCATTATTTTTCAGTACATTACAAGTTCCTTCTACAAAAGTTGTAGTTAATTTAATATTTTTATCGATTGCTTGCTCATGCATTGGATATCTCATGTATGTACATTGCATAAAAGATCTAGGAGCAACGGTACTTACAACATATATAAACTTACAACCAATTATGAGTTTAATTGCAGCGGGAGTAATATTACACGAAGTCATTACTATTTGGCAAGTACTAGGATGTATTGTCATAATAGTAGGGGTAACATTAGTTAGCCTAGATGGGCGATTAAAGTTTGGCAAACGAAAAAGAGTATATAATGCATAACTAGATATCCTGCGTGCCTTGCATTCGAAATCTAAACAAGAAATTCCATTTAGAAATTCTAACCTTTTGCTCATATAAAATTTGCTAGCACTCACATTCGGCATCCTGCCTCAAGTTCGCTAGCCTGCCTTCCTGGAAGGCTTACGCAAATTTTACATTTCCAAAAGAAGAATTTTAAATGGAATTTAATAGTTTTGTCGTTTCTTATTGCAAGTCACTCCAGAAAAATATCATACTTGGTTTAAATTCATGATGATAATGTCTAAGATTGCTTTATAAACCTGAAGTCGATAAACGTTTTAGATTCCAGATATAACAAATAAACCTTCAATAGTGTTTACGCTATTGAAGGTTTAGAGTGCGATTCCGTATATAGATGATGACGGCTAATCTTTTTTCTCATAGTATGTTAACAAAAGTATATGTTGCGTAAGAATGCGTTCGAACAAACCTTAGTAATTCTTAATTTATTATGTTTACAAATGCGTAAAGAAACCCACATGTTTGAGCGAAAGCGAGTTTGTGGGTTTTAGCAGTTGTAAATATAATAAATTTTAGAATTACAAGGTGAAGTGAGCCGCATTAATAGCAACATATACTTTTCGTTATAACATACTATGAGAAAAACCATGTAGCATTATCTGTTGAGATAAAAGCTATTAACTCTCATCTGGAAATATTGCATTTATTATATTTATGATAGTCTCATTACTTATCGAATAATTAATTTGTAAGCCATTTCTTTCACCTTTTATAATGCCTAAAGATTTTAGCTTTTGAAGGTGTTGAGAAACTGTGGATTGTGGGAGGTTTAAACAATCTTGCATATAGCTAACATTGCAACTCCCTTTATTCATAAGTCCTCTAATAATACATATTCGTGCAGGGTGTGCAATAGCCTTTAGTAGGTCTGCAATTTGTTCATACTGTTTTATATCATTAATCATAAAAATCTCCTTTTGAAAAATACTTATTAATATAATTGTGAGTATTTAATAATTAGTATTTTAATATTAGTATATTGCAATATTAAAGTCAATACATTAGTATTAAAATCCATAAAAAACGACTATATTAATATTTTTATTAATATAGTCCTTTTTTATGGATACTATTACAAATTGTAATTTAAAACCTTATTCGTCTACCATTACGATTTTTACGCCTTCTAATAGAAGAAATTAATAACAAAATTAATGCTATAACTACTATTAATAAAATTGCAGCTGCAACGTATATAATTATGTTAGCTTTAATAAGAGCAGATTTTGAAATCGTTGGATATAATTTGTAGCTCATATTTGAATCTTTTTGTGATATAGCTAAAGTTCCAACGGAAGTGTCTTTATTAAGCTTCCATGGATTTATACTAGCAACATTAAGTGAAGTAACTGGTTTTACATCGTTGTTATAAAATGAAACGTCTTCTTTTGTTTGAAGAGGAACACTAATTGTTCTTTTTGGTCCTATGAATGGAATAACTTTATAGGGTACAGAAATTGTTTTAATAGCAGTATCTTTTTTATTAAGTACTTCTTTTTGTGCAGAATAACTATAGTCTATTAGTTTTGTCATATCTTCAAAAACTTTTGTATCTTGTGGAAGGTTATACTCAGAGTTCATAACAACTCCTATTATATGACGACCATTACGCTCATATACAGAAACTAAACATCTACCAGCTTTTAATGTAACGCCAGTTTTACCACCTACGTTACCAGCGACTCCAAGAAGTTTATTTCTGTTTTCAACAGTTGCTTCAGGACCATTAGCAGATTTTATAACGCTTGTTTTTTTACCCATAGATGCCTTAACCCAATCGTTTTTATAAGCAGCTCTACCTAAAAGGGTTAGATCATAAGCAGTTGTATAATGTCCATCATTTGCATCATCAAGTCCATTTGGAGTTAGAAAATGAGATCCTTTCATCCCGAGGGACGCTGCTTTGTCATTCATCATTTTAGCAAATTTTACTTCATCACCACCAACGTTATCAGCAATCATATATGCAATATCATTTCCTGAAAAAAGAAGCAGACCATCCATTACGTTATCAGCTGACATAGTCTCACCAACTGCTATAGGATGTTTATTTAAGTTATATGAAAAAGCTGGTTGATTTTTTGCGGATTCTGTATAAGTTAAATTGTCAGTTGATTTTTTATTTTCAGCAAGTAACAAGGCTGTAATAAGCTTAGTAATGCTTGCTGGGTACATTTTATTATCAATATTTTTTGTGTAAATAATTTCGTTTGTATCCATATCTACAGAAATCGCAGCTTTACCAATTAATTCTGGTGGTTTTACAGCAGCAAAAACAGTTGTAGAAAAGACTAAAGTAAATACTAGTGTTAATAGTGAAAGTCGGTTTCTTCTTTTCAATTTTCATCTCTCCATCTTAATTAAATTTTGTATTCGGTTAGTGATAAATACAAAGCAAGTATATCATTTTAACATATTAAGAACAAGGTGCATTGATCAATGATGACGGATTTAGAGAGAAGTTAATATAATGATCACATTTTATGGGTTAAGTGTTTTTTCTTTTATTATGCTATAACGAAAATATATGTTGCTATTAATGCAGCTCACTTCACCTTGTAATTCTAAAATTTATTATATTTACAGCTGCTAAAACCCACAAACTCGCTTTCGCTCAAACATGTGGGTTTCTTCACGCACCTGAAAATATAATAAATTAAGAATTACTAAGATTTGTTCGAATGCATTCTTACGCAACATATACTGTAGTAGCATAATATAAGAAAAATACTAGAGATTAATTAGAGTTGTATTTATTATTTTTCTATATGAATACTAGGAATTAATTTGACTACATAGAGTCTATATCCAATGAAAATCGATGAAATGCTTAGTATAAGTGTGGCTACAGCTACGCAAATCAGAATGGTATTTGACTGCGGCATGATAGAAAAACTATCAAGAAACTCGACCTCGCCAGTTACCGGAGATGTTGGCAAATTGATTTTTATCAAAAACAAGAATCCGTAAACAATGATGGCAATGCCTAAAAAACTTAGAAGTCTTAACTTTTTACGTTTAATGAAAGTGATTGCGACTCCACCAAAAAACACATTTAATTGGATTCCTACAAGGCGACCAATCGTAAATGATTTATTAAAAGTTGCTACTTGCATTGGTGGGGCAACATAAAAGTTTTTTTATGGTAGAATAGATTTATGGACTTCTATAGAAAAGGTTGTGATTAATTTGATAAATAAGCTAGAACGAATATTTAAAGATAGAATTCCTAAGGTAATAGGGGAATTTGATGAAAGTGCGGTTATGATATTATTAGTAGAAGATGCAGAAGAGGTGTCAATTGTATTTGAAGTGCGTGCTCTTAAATTAAGAAGCCAGCCAGGGGATGTTTGTCTGCCGGGTGGGAGAGTAGAATTAGATGAAAAACCAAAGGAAACTGCGATAAGAGAGACTATGGAGGAATTAAATCTAAAAAGAGATCAAATTGAGATCTTAGGTGATATGGATTATTATATAAGCCCTTATGGGAATATATTGTATGCTTTTGTAGCTGTTCTTAAATATGGAGAAATAAAACCAAGTGAGGATGAGGTAGATCATATATTTAAAGTTCCACTCAACTTCTTTTTAGAAACAAAGCCACTACATTACAATATGAATATAGGGCCATTAAACCAAGAAGGATTTCCTTTTCATTTAATTAATGGTGGGAAAGACTATAAGTTTAGAAAAGGATATTTAGATCAGTATTTTTATGAGTATAATAAATATGTAATATGGGGATTTACTGCTCAGATTGTTAAAAGCTTTATTGATATTTATGATAAATATTTTAAAAAGCAGTAATAATATTTAAATTATTACTGCTTTTTAAAATGTTATTTACCTGGTACTAATTTGTTTTTCTTAATGAATAATGAAACACTTAGAACTATAAGAGCTATATACACAAAAATATATACAATTGAGAGTAATCCTGTAGTATAGAAAAATTTCAAGTAAATGAAAGCAAATACAGATATAAGAGACCAAGCTAAAGAAATAAAAGCTATTATATTATTTCTACCTCGCCAGTGCTCGGGGTCTTTCATATTTCCAATGATTTTTTCTCGCTTTTTACTTTTAGCACCTGTGTTAATTACTAGAAACTTGTAATATAAAAAGAATATAAATTCTACTATTGAAACTGCTAAAAACATGTAGGATAAAGAGAAACTAGTTATATTCAAAAAAATCACTCCTTTAAGAAATTAATATGCCCTAAAGGAGAAAAAATAACACTATTCTTTTTTATCAATAACAGCGCCTTCGTAATAATCTGTGCCCCATTTACACATAACGTCTAATATCGGCATTACACTTTTGCCCTGTTTTGTTAAAGAGTATTCTACTTTAGGAGGAACTTCTGCATATACTTTTCTGTGAACCATTTCATATGCTTCTAATTCTCTAAGCTGCTGAGTTAACATTTTTTGTGTTATTACACCCATCGATCTTTTAAGTTCGCTAAATCTTAGTACACCATTTTTGCTAATTTCCAGAGGATAATTGGTTTCCATTTACCACCTATAATATCCAATGTTAACTCTATGGCACAGCTATATTCTTTATTGTTTATTTTCATAATTTTATCGCTCATAATACCTCCTAGTTTTTTCGGAACCTTATAGCAACTTAGATACTAAGTAACTTATAAGATAGTACTTGATTAAATAACCTTTAGTTTGTATATAAATTATATCATTGATATAATTTATATACAAACTTATAATTATTGTTTTATGTAATATAATAAAAACACTTTGATTTATCATTCAAATGTTTTATAATAGTATATATATTAGGAATATTTGTAAGAATATGATTATGTGCTTATGTGTTATTTCTAAGTTTAGTTTAAGTAGTTAGAAATCAAGATTATAATTAATAAAAAGCAGGGAGTGAATTTTAATGGAAAGAACCTTGGTATTAATTAAACCTGATGGTGTTAAACGTGAATTAATTGGAAAGATTATCAATCAATATGAGGAAAAATCATTAGAAATTGTGGAACTCAAGATGATTACTGCAACAGTCGATAATGCCAAAAAACATTATAGCGAACATATTGGAAAAGATTTTTTTGAAGAGTTAATAAATTATATTACTGATGGAAAAATATGTGCAATGATCTTAGTGGGAGAGAAAGCAGTTGAGATAGTAAGGAAGATAAATGGAGATAAGAATCCCATAAAATCAGAACCTGGAAGCATAAGAGGAAGGTTTGCAATTAATGAAACTCAAAATTTAGTTCATGCATCTGATAGTACTACTAGTGCAGAACGTGAAATTTCAATCTGGTTTCCAGAACTTAATGAATTAGATAGACTTAAAGAGAAGGATTTATTTGCGAAAACTGACGTCCCATTAATAAATGTATAACTAACATAAAAGAAGCTAACCAAATCAATGGTTAGCTTTTGTTTATTTAATGAGAATCACAATGCCCAGAGCATCCATTACAAGACTTACTATCACCGCTATTACAAGTTTTCTTAGCATCTTTTGTAGGTATTGTTTTTACCCAAAATCTAGAATCTTTATATGCAATTGTGAGTTCTAAAATGTTGTCTATTAGAGTTTCATCATATAATATTTTCAAATCACCAATATTATTTTGGACGTCTCCTTCTATAAAATTATCTAAGTAGATGTCAACTTTAGTAGTTTTGCAACAACCACTAACATAAACAAAACGTACGCTATCGTACTCTTCGTCAAGTTTAATCATTTTAAGTAATTCATCTGAAGCAACTTTTGAAAGTTTAATTTTTAAAGGTTGTATCATAAGTCCTCCTAGTATTCATCTCGTGGTTAATTATTATTTTATTTTTAGTCCTCAAGAATCTCGGAATAGTGGTTTAATAAACCTTGCTTTAGGTTCCATAAATTCCAAGAAAGATCCACTGAATATGTGTGTGGATTGTCGAGCCTTAAAATTTCAGTCCATAATTTAGAAACTTCATTTTCTGAAAGTGTTTTTATTTCCATAACAGACGGAGATTCATAAATTTGTTTTCCATTTTCAAATAGTTTAACCAAAAGTTCTTTTATATAGTAATGTTTAAGGTTTTTCTTTTTCCAAGTATATGTTGGATTAAATATTTCAAGAGGTTTACTTTCATCTATTACCTCATCATGCAAAGTAATTAAGTCAGCAATAGCCTTGTGAGTTGTTTTATCAAAAATTCTATATAGTTTTTTAAAAGCAGGGTTTATAATTTTTTCTGCATTCTCGCTAATTTTAATTTTTGGTATTATTTCACCATCATTTTCAACAGCCACAAGTTTATAAACACCACCAAATACTGGTTCGGATCTAGCTGTAATAAGTCTTTCTCCGACACCAAAGTTATCAATTTGTGCCCCGCTTTCTAAAACTCCTCGGATAATATATTCATCAAGAGAGTTGGAAACAGTGATCTTAACATCTTCATATCCAGCTTCATCTAGCATTATTCTAACTTTTTTAGTTAGATAAGTAATATCTCCACTATCAATTCTAATTCCTTTAGGTCTTTTGCCCATAGGTTTAAGTATTTCATTAAATACCTTTATGGCATTTGGCATACCAGAACGTAGAACATTATAAGTATCTATTAGTAGCACGCAGTTATCAGGATAAGTCTGCGTCCATGCTTTAAAAGCATCATATTCAGTGTCAAACAGTTGTACCCAACTATGTGCCATAGTTCCAAGTGCTGGAATATCAAACATCTCTTCAGCCATTGTGCAGGCGGTACCAACGCAACCACCAATAACAGAAGCTCGAGCTCCATATATAGCACCATCATAACCTTGAGCACGCCTTGAACCAAATTCCATAACTGGTCTACCCTTTGCAGCTCTACATATTCTACTTGCTTTAGTGGCTATTAAAGTTTGATGATTTATTGTAAGTAGTGTCATTGTTTCAACAAACTGAGCCTGAATAACAGGTCCCTTAACAATAACTAAAGGTTCACCTGGAAATACTGGATAGCCCTCAGGTACTGCCCATACATCACAAGAAAATTTAAATGTCTTTAGATAATTAATAAAAGCTTCTGAAAAAATACCTTTACTTTTTAAGTAAGATAAATCATCATCTGTAAAATTTAAATTAGATAGATATTCAATTAATTGTTGTACTCCACCCATAATACAGTATCCGCCAGCATCAGGTATTCGTCTAAAGAACATATCAAAATAGGCAATTTTGTCTTGAACACCGTTATCAAGATAACCGTTTGCCATAGTTAATTCATAAAAGTCTACTAGCATTGTTAGGTTTCTTTCATTCCTCACATTAAAATCTTTTGAGTATATCATAATCTTTTCCCCTTTGAAATTTAATAAAAGTATATAATAGAGTTATTGCATAAATACATTTTAAAGTAATAACAAGATTAATACAATAGTAATGTAGGTATAATACTAATATACGATGGACTTAAAGTAGGTGGATGAAAGTGAATACTAAACAAAACATTAATAATAAAGTTGTAAATAGCAAAGTAAATACAAAATTAAGCCAGGAGCAAAGGGCTGCCGTTTTTTCTAATAGCAGAAATTTGCTTGTCACAGCAGGTCCTGGAAGCGGTAAAACAGTTGTTATTGTTAATAGGATTGTTCATTTAATAAACGAACAAAACGTTAGTCCTAAAAACATTATAGTCATTACGTTTACAAGGGCTGCATCTATCAATATGAAAAACAGATACATAGCGATTAATGGAAAAGAAAAGGTACCGTTTTTCGGTACGTTTCATGGATTGTTTTATAAAATTCTCAAAAACTATTATGGGCAGATAAATATAATTGATACACTTGAAGTATATAAACTTATTAAAAATGTACTTATGTCTTACCTGGATGAGGTAGGTGATGAAAAAGTAAAGGAAGTTATAAATAACATTTCACTATTTAAAACAAGTGAAGATTCGTTGGATAATTTCTCTTCCAGTATTGATAAGGGGATATTTACAGCTGCCTATAATATTTATGAACATTATAGGAAAGAAAAAAACTTATTTGATTTCGATGATCTTCAAATAGGGTGTAAGGATTTATTTATTAAAAATTATACTATACTTAATGCATATAAAAAACTATTTAAATATATTTTAGTAGACGAATTCCAGGACTGTGATTCTATGCAAGTAGCGATACTAAAACTTTTAAATGAAGAGAATTCTATCTTTGCAGTTGGAGATGAGGACCAATGTATTTATGGATTTAGAGGTTCTAACCCAGAATGTATGGTAGGATTTTCGGAGCGTTTTGTAGGTGGAAATAAGTTGCCACTGTCTACTAATTATAGATGTCCAAAGAATATAGTGGAAATATCTATGAATCTTATAAAAAATAATAGCCTTAGAAATGATAAAAATATATCAGCATTTAAGGATCAGGACGGCATCATCGCAGTGCTTAACAATGTGAATGAAAATGCACAAGCGGATGAAATTAGTAAGATCATTCAAAAACATAAAGAAATTCATGACAATAATTATATGGATAATGCTATATTATACAGGACAAATGTAGAGTGCAGAAGTATAATAGATGTATTTATTAAAAAAAGGATACCTTTTAAACTTTTAGACAGGGAATATGACTTCTTTCAACATTTCATTTGTAAAGATATAATTGCATATTTTAGATTGAGTATTGATAATAGTGATAAAGTGAGTTTTCTTAGAATAATCAATAAGCCATTTAGATATATAAGCAAATTAAATTTGGAAAAATTAAAAAGAAATTATGTGAAAGAAGACTGCTTTGAAATGGTAAAGGAGATCGAGGGGATTCCCATATTTCAGATGAAGATGTTAGATAAATTGCGAGCGGATATTCTCTTTTTAAACAAAACTTCACTAGCGAGTGCTATAGATAATCTAGTTCTAAGTATTGGTTACCATGACTACATAAAAGAATATTGCACTAAATTTAAGATTGATTTAAGTGAGATGGAGGATGTTATTGACGAGTTTAGGCAATCAGCAGAAGAATATAGGTCTATAATAGCTTTTCTAGCGCATGTTGAAGAAGTTAAAGAGGAAATCAGCAAGCATAAGAAAAACGTCGATGAGGATGCGGTGATACTCAGTACAATCCACGGCGTAAAAGGAATGGAATTTAAAAATGTATACTTAATTAATTGTAATGAGGAGAACATGCCTCATATAAATAGTATAGATAGTAACCTAGAAGAGGAGAGAAGACTATTTTATGTAGGAATTACAAGAGCCATAGATAATGTTTGGTTATGCATTAGTAAAAGTGTAAAAGGAAAAGTGAAAGAAACTTCTAGGTTTATTAAAGAGTGTAATATATTGGGCGCAAGTGATTCGGATTTACCTTTTGAGGAAGGTGATACGGTGATACATAAAAGTTTTGGTAATGGAGTTGTAGTTTCAATTACTATTAAGGAATTAGAAATTAGGTTTGAGGGAGAGGTTACACGGAAATTTGATACCAATATACTTTATAACAACTCTTTGATATCAAAAGTTTTGCAATGAGAATAGATTCTAAAAGCACCGTAAATTCAGTTATGAATAATACGGTGCTTTAATTTTGATTTGTGAATATACATATTTTTATCTGCTTGGACAAATGTAGAATATATGCTTTCATTTTCATTTTTGTTGTAAGATGCATGTCCATAAGCTAGTACAATTTTAATGTTCCTCTTTTGATTTACTTTAATTAAAAAGTCATCTAAATCTGATAGAGTACTTTCTAATAATTCCATTGGAATCTCACTACAAATAACACAAAATTCATCGCCGCCGATTCTATAAGCCTTACCAATACCTATAAAGCTTTCCTCTATAATTTTTGCGGTATCAAAAATCATTTCATCTCCAGCTTTATGTCCGTGATTATCATTAGTACTCTTTAAGTCATTTAAATCAAACATAACTATTGTTGCGTTTTTATCGTTAGTTACATATTGTTTCATTTCGTTGTCGAAGGATGCACGATTTTTAATTCCAGTTTGAACATCATATTTGAATTGTAGCTCAAGCAAAAAAATATAGTATATCAGCAAAGATATTGAGGCGCAGCTCCAAATTAGTATTAAATTCTTAAATAAAATCTGAAGAATGCTTCCGAGTATTGGTATAAAAAGAATAGGAATTAAAAATTTTTTATCTTCCATATCGTACCTAATACTATTTTTGATTACGGCTATTACAAGTAATACGTAATAAAAAATGCAAATTATAGTTGGCAGTAAAAATAAATTTCCACGTGTATATTGATTTTGAGCATCGACGAAAAAGATGGAGCCTGTTTTATAACTTAGTACGCACATAAAAGCATTAATACATAAGGGTATTGTTAAAAAACAATTATGTAAGAATTTTTTTTCTTTATTGCTATTAAAGAATAAAAGAACGAAAGGAACTATAGGGCTCAAAAAAAATCCTAAAATGTTAGCTATACGGTGAGGTATCATAAGTTTATTGTTACTTGAAAGTTCCATTAAAATAGTCGTGATTTCTAAAAGTAGCAGAATAATTGTAAGCGATGCTGCAGATATGTAAATCATATTTTTTTTATTACATATTACAACGTTCCGTTTAGCAAAACTTATTGTAAAACAAAGTGCGATGATTGCAAGAACATCCGTGCTTATTAATGAAATCATATTAGTCATATCACTTCCTTGAATTTAGTTCTTAATTGACCTTATGTTTTTTAAATATGTTTTAGTTGCACCATTATTGTTTATATTTCACAACCACGACTTAAAGCTATAGAAATTATAGCATATTATTAATATTTCTACATCAGTATATTTCTATAATATTTTAGTATATTTCCATTACAATATCCTAATCATAATGAGAGGTAATAAAATATAAAACAAATAACGGTGTTGAAAGGAACGGATAACCTATGACTACTATTACAAATGTAGCAATAAAAGACACTGATAGTTTAGTTATTAAAAAAATAAAAGGAAAACTTAATGATTCAAGGGGAAAAGTAACGGTTACACTCTATAGCGGAGATAGTTGTGATATTTGGTTTGATGAAGGTGATAAAGGAATTGTTTCTTCAAAGATATCTACAGAAAATCAACTTGGGTGGGGCGCTTTTGATGCTGCAGTTGAGGTTGTAATGGACAATGATGGCAAAGCAAAAAAAGGAAATGCCCAATCTGGTGCCAAATTAGGCAGTGCTAAATTAATGATTAATTCAGTTGAAGGATACATTGCCCATAAATTACAAGGAGTTGAAGAGGGTGAAACAGCATCTGGTCCTGGTTTTGTTATTTGTGCTATTCTTGATTGGGCCGAAATATGTAGTAATGAAAAAAGGTATATTACAATTAAGCCTATGTTTTTATCAGAACTGAACGAGATAGAAGATATACAGGGGTAATCATAACTGTATATCTTCTTTTTTAGATTTATTGAACACCGCAGTAATTATTATAATTAGAATTACAAATAACACAAGCGATGGAATTCCATAAATTGTTTTTAAAAAAGGATTACTCCATACCTTAGTTAAATCAGCTTTAAACAAATATCTAATTATTAACATATTAATAAATTCACATATAGATTCTAAAATAATCACACTTACACTTACACTTATTGATTTAATAATACTTATTTTATTTACATTTATATTTGTTAAAATGAGTACACCTAAAAACAACACAACATTTATTCCCATACTTATTGGTAGACTTCGTATTAAATAAGTTACAAGGACTAATAGTGTTGTAGAGAGTAAATATCTTTTTAATTCAAACTTAGTTTTAGTCAAAATATAACATGCCCACATGTAAATTGCTTCCTCAGGAGTTCCTCTAATTATTAATTCTAGAAATGATAATTTAATCAATTTTTTTTCTCCTTTATGTTTGGTTTATTCTGTATAAATGTCAGATAACTCGATATTTATTCGGTCAGCTATATCTTTTTTTATTTCGGTTAGATCGATGGATTTACTAGCTAGAGTTACCGGAAGAATGATAATAAATTCGCTTCCAATATTCGGTTCACTTTTAAGAATTATCTTGCCTTGATGAAGCTGCACAAATGCTTTAACTAGAGAAAGTCCTATTCCAGTTCCCTCATTATTCCTTTTTAATGTCTTGTCCACCTGCATAAATCTCCCGAAGATCATTTTCTTTTTATCATCGGGTATCCCTACTCCTGTATCTCTAACCGAGACCTCTATATTATCTACGTTATCCTTTAGTGTTATATATATTTTTCCACCTCTGTCAGTGAACTTTAAAGCGTTTGAAAGTAAGTTAAGGATTATTCTCTCTATTTTATCTCCATCAAACGCCATTAGTTTTTCCTCAACATCAGTGTCGAATATTATGGTTATCCCTTTATTTTCAGCAAGAGAAATTATAGACATGCTAATATCTTCAATGAAACAAACAATGTTTCCATTCTCCATTTGTGGAGTAATAAACCCAGAATCAAGCTTTGTCATATCTAATAAATTATTAATTAATTTAATAAGTCTATAACAATTTTGCTTCATTATTTGTAAGTACTTCTTTCTCTTTTCAATAAATTCTTCTTCAGTGTTGTCATTGTACATATTCATCATCTGAAGAGCAGAAAAAATAACGTTTAATGGAGTTTTCAATTCATGGGATATATTACAAAAGAATTCTGTTATAAATTTATTATGTTCTTTGGTTTGGTTTAATTGTTTAATATTTGTTTTTGCATCTTCTTTTAACTTTATCATTTGTAATTCCATTTCTAATAGTTTTCTTTGATTGCTCTCAAAGGTTACGTATTCACCCAATATCCATGCGATAATGATAAATCCTATCGATAACACCAAGTCATTTTCAAAATAGGTGTTTACTAATAAATTAGGCATAAATATCAAATCTATTGATAATATAATAGCTGATGATATGTAAGAAATTATTAAACCATGCTTCTTGCCTTGAGATATGGTAGTTGTAATTATACTGAAGAAAAACAGATATTTATATTGGCTCTGATAAGTGCCAGATAATAAAATGAAAAAAGAAAGAATAAAAATAAATAAGACATCTTCCACAATTAAAAGTTTCTTGGATTGTTTAAAGTTACCCTTAAAATAAATAAGCCACCATAATAAATACGCTAATGAGAAAAATATAAGAAATATTGCGCAATTTAACTGAGCACGATTTATATAATTCAATTCGGGATAAGGATCGTTAAAAATAAGTATTAATATAAATAGCAAAGTAGCGAATTTAGTAATTGCAATTATTGCTAAAATATTATTATATCTATCATTGTTGTTATTCATTTTTCACCTTCTACTTACCTGTAGATAACGATAATAGTTTCACTGCAGATATCTCTATTTTTTATACATTAACTATTCTTTTATTGTTACTAAAGTGTTATTGAAACTATTAATTATAATAAATAAAAACATTATCTCTAATATATTACAGTAAATGAGATAAAAAATCCATACTTAATTATCAAGATAAGACACAATAGCTTATGAGCATCTTATTATATACTCTATTTTTTTATATTATGAATTTAAGGAGGAATAATATACCTTTGTGTCGAATAAATGTTATTTGGTAGATGAATAAATCAGGGAACAATATAATTAGTGAGAGACTTTGGAGGGGAATTGATATTTATGAATATAGTAAAATGGTTTAATATACACAGTGGGTTTTCAGTTCTTTTGATTACATTACTTCTAGCAATAATTATAATATATTATGCTGATCAAACGAAAAAACAAGTTAACTATGCTCATAAAAACTTAGATATTGAAAATACGCGAATGAGGAATGTAGCATTAAATTACATTATATTATTAAATACTGAAATCGCGGCACATAGGCAAATATTTATTATCTATATTTATTACAAATTTTACAGTAATAATGTTCCTATAAACCTAGATAATATATTTAAATCTTTAAATAGTAAAATGTGGGATAAGCTATTTCCAGAATGTGCAAAATGCCTTTCAAACAAATTAATGGAAGAATTAAGTGGTTATTATTATGGGGTAGACACTTTTAAAGAAATAGAATTAACTGATGTTCAGAAAGATGATACAGTTAAGAGTCAGTTAATTTCAATGTTTAATTGTATTAACATTGCTGAAATAGAGTTTGATGAAAAACTAAGAAAACAAGATGTTTATCTTATAGATGGTAAGAAAGTAAGTGTAGATAAAACTAATGGGGAATTAATTATAGAATTAGTTTAGAAGTATGGAAACAGAAAGCTTGGACATATATTGTAATTAAAGAAATAATTGACAAAACATTATCACATGATGTATTATTAAAACAAACTGCTTATCTATAAATTGTTTATTAAGGAGAGGATTTTAATGGTTGCATTTAAGAAAATGTGGGATGATGTTCGGTTAATTTTATCAAATGAAGAATTTGGTGATATAAAAATCCTGGAGGAGACTAATTCTGGGTTTACAGTTAAAGAGGATGAAAACGTTATTTTTATTACAAAAGATGATTTTGTAGATTTTTGGTGCAAGTTACAATATTATAATGAGCTACCATTAGAACAGGCTTTAAATGATGATAAATCAAAATTAAAATACATTTATACTATTATAAGAAAATTACCTTATATATCAGAAAGTTCTGGAGTAATTAAGTTATTGCAGTAGATTTATTGAATGTTGTTATATAATGTTATATAATTTTATTAAGCTCATATTCTAAGAATATGAGCTTAATAAAATTCATGGAAATTATTTCTATGAATTATAGTAGGAAGAGGTATATATATGGAAATTACAAATATAAAGGAAATCACAAATGTAAATGCGGAGGAACTGATATTTGCTTTAGATATAGGAACAAGATCTATAATAGGAACTGCAGGGGTGATTTACGATAAAAAATTTCAAGTACTTGCTGAAAGTTATATGGAGCATGAAGAAAGAGCTATGATTGATGGCCAAATTCATGATATTCAATTGGTTGCAAGTGGGGTGCTGAAGGTAAAAAAAGAAATAGAGAATATACTAAATATTACATTAACAAAAGTAGCTATTGCTGCTGCGGGGAGGTTTTTAAGAACAACTTCAATTAAAACTGAAATAGAGGTGGATGAAGACAAAGAAATCGATAGGGAATCAATTAGGAGTTTGGAACTTACTGCAGTTAAAATGGCGGAAGACGAAGTCGCTCTTTCGGCTAAAGGCAAGCTTTATTGCGTTGGGTATAGCGTTAAAAATTATTATTTAAATGGATACATAATAACAAACCTAAATTCCCACAAAGGAGAGAAAATCGCAGTAGAAATAATTGCTACATTCCTCCCACGATCGGTAGTTGATAGCCTCTATGCTGTTATGAATAAAGCTGGACTTGAGGTTATAAGTTTAACACTTGAGCCTATAGCAGCGATGGAAGCTGCTGTTCCTCAAAATCTGCGCCTTCTAAATTTAGCATTAGTAGACATTGGTGCAGGTACTTCTGATATTGCTATTAGCAGCAATGATAGTATTAGTGCGTATGGTATGGCTCCTATTGCAGGGGATGAGATAACTGAAATGATAGCACAAACATATTTAGTTGATTTTAACACAGCTGAAAAAATAAAAAAGGAATGTAGTAAAAATGATAAAATTAAATACATAGATGTTTTAGGTCTTGAAAATGAAATAGATCCTGAAGAAGTTTTAAAAATAATTACCCCAATAGTTGTAAAAATTTCAGAGGAAATTGGAAATAGAATTATAGAATTAAATGGCGGGAAATCTCCGAATGCTGTGTTTTTAGTAGGGGGTGGGGCTCATACACCTTTTATTAAAGAAAATATAGCTAAAACTTTAAATTTGCCAGTACAAAGGGTTGCTATTAAAGGCCGTGAGTCAGTTGTTGAATGCATAAGCGATGCTAGTCTTGGAAGTATTGGGGTTACAGTTTTAGGTATAGCATTAATATCTATAAAAAGGCGAGGACATGATTTTGTTGAAGTAACTATAAATGAAAAGATTATAAGTCTATTTAATGCCCATAAACATACGGTAATGGATGTATTGGTTCAAGAAGGAATAAATCCAAAAATATTGATTGGTAAGAACGGTCGTAATATCAGATTTAATTTTGAGGGAATAAAACGAGTAGCATTTGGGACCTTAGCTAAGGGTGCCCAAATTAAAATTAATAACCTTCTTTGTAATATTGATTCTGAGGTAGTTGAAGGCGACATTATTGAAGCCATATTCAGTAAAGATGGTAAAAATGCCGAGCCTACAATTATGGATTATGTTAAAAATATTCAAGCTATAAGTTTTTATTTTGAAGGTGTAATTCGCAATATTGAGCCTGTGCCATTCATAAATGAAAAAAGAGTGCTCATAAACGCCATAATAAAAGAAAATGATGATGTTATAATAAAATACCCTAATACTATTAGTGAGTATGTTAAGTATTTTGATGATAAATTGACGAGTTCTACTTTTATGATGAATAATAAACATCTTATTGAGGATTATGTTATAAAAGAAGGTGACAAGATTTATATAGAAAATATAAAGAAAATGAATCCAAATGAAGATTATAAGAACGTAAAAGATGTTGATAATAAATTAGAAGTAAGAGGGATAGAGGCAAAATCTGAAATTAAATTTGATGTTAAAGATGAAGTTAAAACTGAAGTTAAAATTGAAGTTAATAAAAAAATTGTAAGTCTTAACAATAAAGATAAATACATATTTGTGGATATATTCAGTTATATAGAATTTGATTTGTCTATTTCAAAAGGGAATTTAATTTTAATGCTTAATGGTAGTAAAGCCAATTATAATCAGGCACTAAATGATGGAGATATAATTGAAATCTATTGGGAAAAATAATAAATATAAGTGAAGAGGTGTATAAATTGGATTTTTTAAATGAGGCAAAAAATATTGAGAAAGAGTTAAGTAACATTAGGCGCGACCTTCATGAGAACCCCGAATTAGGGTTTGACTTATTTAGAACTTCTCAAAAGGTAAAAGATTTTTTAACAAAAGAGGGGATTGAGTTTTATGATGTAGCTCAAACAGGGATTTGTGCTATTATAAGGGGAAATGGGAATAAAACAATTGCGCTAAGAGCAGACATGGATGCTCTTCCATTGCAAGATAAGAAGACGTGCAATTATGCATCTAAAATCAATGGTAAAATGCATGCGTGTGGTCATGATGCCCATACTACAATACTTTTAGGCGCAGCAAAAATATTAAATAACATGAAAGATGAATTATCTGGAAATGTTAAATTATTTTTTGAACCAGCGGAAGAAACTACTGGTGGAGCGCCTATAATGATTAAGGCTGGAGTACTTGAAAACCCAAGTGTAGATGCTGTTATTGGACTTCATGTAGAAGAGTGGCTTGACGCAGGTACTGTTGGACTAAAAAGGGACGTAGCATATGCAGCATCAAATCCATTTACTATTAAGATAATAGGTAAAGGAGGGCATGGTGCAAGCCCACATATGACCATTGATCCTATTGTAATAGCAAGTACTGTTATTACTACACTTCAGAGTATTGTGAGCCGTGAAATTCCACCTACAGATCCTGCTGTAATTACCATTGGTACAATTCATGGAGGAACAGCTCAAAATATTATACCAGAAGACGTGACAATATCAGGAACTATGAGGACTATGAAGAGTGAGCATAGAGAATATATAAAGACCAGATTAGTTCAAGTTGTTGAAGGTGTAGTTCACTCAATGCGTGGAAAATGTGAAATTAATATTGAGGAAAGTTATCCTTGTCTTTACAATAATGATAAATTAGCAGATCTATTTGTGGATAAGGCAAGTGAGCTGCTTTCCAGTATTAATGTTCAAAAACTAGATCAGCCTACAATGGGAGTGGAAAGTTTTGCTTATTTTTCTATGGAGAGACCATCTTTATTTTATTTTTTAGGAAGTATGAACAAGGAAAAAGGTATAATAAACCCTGCTCACGGCAGTTTATTTGATATAGATGAAAGCTGTTTAGCAATAGGTGTAGCTATGCAATGTAAATTAGCTTACGAATTTTTATTGAATTCATAACGCAATTTAGTATATAATAGACATTCGATGTTAATTTTTAAGATATATGATGGTTTATTATAGTATTAAATTGGTTATTATAAAATGAAATTAGTTTTTTTAAAATAAGAAAGTTATTTATTATAAAATAAATTGTAATATGTACAAAATTCGTTAATCGATAAAAGAGAACTAGGAGGATATGTATGAGGATCGAAATTGGAGCAAATGAAGCGGGACAAAGAACAGATAAATTTATGAGGAAAGTACTTGGAGATGTACCACTAAGCAAAATATATAAAGCTTTTAGAAAAGGTGATATTAGGGTTAATGGAAGCAAAATAAAGGAAAAACACTCTTTAGTAGAAGGTGATATTGTTGAAACAAAATATATTACCAGTGAGTTTAAAAAAGAAGAATTTCAAAGAATTGACAACAAGTTAAAGATTACTTTTGAGGATGCTAATATTCTTATGGTGGAAAAATGGCCGGGAGTTTTAGTACATGCTGACAAAAAAGATGGTGAAGCTACGTTAACAGATTATGTACTTTCTCATTTGTTTGATAAAGGAGATTATCAACCTGAAAATGAAATAACTTTTACGCCAGCACCGTGTAATAGATTAGACAGAAATACTTCAGGTATAGTTATGTTTGGTAAAAACTTCAAATCTCTTAAACTTTTAAATGAAATGATAAGAGAAAGAAACATTGAAAAATATTATATGGCTTTAGTAAGGAATAGAATAAAAGATGGAATTTATGAGGGATATATATACAAAAATGAAGATGCAAACATATCTCAAGTTTTTGATACTGAGATGCCAAATACAAAAAGGATAGCTATGGAAGTTAAAAACATTCAAAGTTGTGGTACATTTTCTCTAATAGATATTAATCTTTTAACAGGAAGAAGCCATCAGCTTAGAGCTCATTTAAGCCATTTAGGGAATGCTATTGTTGGTGATCCAAAATATGGAGATAAGAAAATGAATAGCTTTTTTAATAACAAATATGGCTTAGATTATCAGTATCTATATGCGTATAAGGCAATGTTCAAAAATTGTCCTGAGGGCTTGGAATATATGGAAAATAAAACAATAGCTGAGAGTTTGCCTCCAGTATTAAAAAAGATTAAAAGAGACGTATTTAAATTTTAGAGGGTGAATTTAATGAGTGAACAAGCAAATTCAAAAAAGCAATCCACCTCAAAAGGTTTTGCCATATTATCTGCAGCGGGTTTTATGGTTAAAATCTTATCTCTACTATATGTTCCTTTTTTAAGGAAGATATTAGGAGCTGAGGGGTATGGTGTATATGCGGCTGCATATCCTATATTTGTATATATATATATATTAACAAATGCAGGACTTCCAGTGGCGATCTCAAAGATGGTATCTGAACTTGTAGCTGTAGGAAATTATAGGGATGCTATAAAGACCTTTAAGATAGCTAGGTTTTCACTATTGATATTAGGCATAATAATGTCACTTTTAATGCTTGTTTTTGCAGGAACCATAGCTGATGGAACTCACAGTTCTACTGCAAAGTTAGCAATTTTAGCTCTTTCGCCAACGATTCTATTATCTTCGGTATTATCAGCTTATAGGGGTTATTTTCAAGGAAGAGGAAATATGACACCAACTGCTGTATCACAGGTACTAGAACAAATTGCAAATACAGTATTTAGTTTGATTTTTGCAGCTTTTTTTATAAAATATGGAGTAGCAAAAGGTGCGGCAGGAGGTACCATAGGAACCTCAATTGGAGCATTAGTTGCTGTAATATATATGGTGAAATACTATAAAAAAAATAAGGTGTTTAGAATCCCCAAGGGCCAAAATAAGATTGATATAAAAAGATTTACAACAAAAAGAATAGTTAAAAAACTAGTAGCAGTTGCCCTTCCAATGACTATATGTTTAGCAATACAACAAGCTGGATTGTTAATTGATTTAGGGCTTGTTCAATCAAGAATGTTAGCTTCTGGCATTGTTCAAAAACAAGTCACTATTTTATGGGGTGTATTATTTCAATATACAACATTAATAAATGTTCCTATAGCTATTATTACATCACTTGCAATAACTATATTGCCATCTATTTCTAGTTTGATGGCGCTTAATGATAAAAAGGCTGTAAAAGATAAAATCAATTACGCTTTTAGGTTATGTTTTTTAGTGGCAGTCCCATCTGCGTTTGGCCTTGCAGCACTAGCTAAACCAATAGTGTATGTCCTTGCGTATGATTCTGGTGTTGGGAGATTGCTAAGTTATGGATCAGTAGTGATAATATTAATGGCTGTGGTCAGTATTCAAACTTCAATTCTTCAAGGAGTTGGGAGACTTTACTTAGTTACTTTTTATGCTCTAATTGCATTAATAGGTAAGGTAATTACTAATTATATTTTTGTTTCAATTCCAAGCTTAAATATATTAGGTGCAATTATGGGAAATGGTGTAAGTTTTGCTATACTACTAATATTAAATTATTTTGCGATAAATAAAGCGCTAAGGATTAAAGGTAAACTGTGGAGTCATGCAATAAAACCTATAATAGCAGCAGCTGTTATGGCAATAGTTTCAAAATTCATGTATAGTAACTTTAAGTTTATACTTAGTTTTACAAAGGGTGAGTATATACAGAGTGTTATAGCCATATTCATGACTATGTGTTTAGCTATAGTAACTTATTTTTTAGTATTAGTATTTGTAGGTGGAATAACTAAGGAAGATCTAGAGATATTTCCACGTAAAATAACGAAATTTATACCCAATTCCATTATTAACAGAATTAAGTAGAAAAGTAGCCAAGGCTAGGAAAATAAAGAACATCTTCGGTGAGTATTAATAACGCCGAAGATGTTCTTTAAGATTTAGCCTTGTTTGATTTTTTTGTAAGAATAAGAGAGAATAATAATAGAGAGAAACCAGCTATAATGATGACTATGTTTTTAGTAATAAAAATAGAATTTGGTAAAGTGCTATTCAAGATTTTCAGTACAAAATATAAGAATATACTAAGGCCGATATCAATTGTAAGCTCCCCTGCTGGAAAATGTATATAGCAGGCTTTTTGAATTGAAATAACATTTAATATAAAACTCACAATAGAAGATATAAGGAGAGCTATGCCATAGCCTAATATATTTATACTTGGAATACCTAACAAAACATATAACAGTACAAGTTCAAGTACAGAGGTTATTATAGAATTTATTAAAAGATCTTTTTGTTTGCCAAGTCCGTTTAAAATTCCGAAAGTGGAACCAGACATGTAAATGAATGGTGCACTTAAAGCAGCAATTCGTATGTAGATACCCAAATCGTACCTATCGAAAAATAATTTACCTAAAGAATCTCCAGTACATAAACATATTATCATAGTAGAAATTCCAAGCAAACACGAAATTTTTATAACCTCATGTACCCTAAGTTCTAAGCTGTTATAATCATTTTTAATTATACTTTTAGAAATATCTGGAGTTAATATTGTTGCCATGGACATTACAACAATAAAGGGGAAGAATACTATACTCATAGCCATACCAGAAAACTTACCGATTAATGCTAAACTCTCAGTATATTCTATTCCAGCAGAGACTAATCGACCGGGAACAATTAATGTGGATAGTGCCGAAATTGCAGTGTTTAAAAAACCATTTAAACATAATGGGAAGGATACGATAAGTACATTAAATAAAAGTTGAGCTCTTCCTTCAGTTTTTTTAAACGAACCCTTAAATTTATTTTTACTTTTTTTATAGAATGCATATAACAATATAAAACTGATAAGTTCACCAACAGATAAGGATATATATGTAGCAGTTACCGTAGAAGTTACATTTTTTAGTGCAAAGAAATTTATAATACCGAGTATTATGGCCATTCGTACGGTTTTTTCAACGATATCTATAATAGCTGGTACTTTAACATTTGAAATTCCGTAAAAATAACCCTTATATATAGATGAAAGAGCAACAAAAATTAAAGCAGGGCAGATAACCCAAAGGGAATATAATGTTCTTTGATCTTTTATTACATATGTACTGATATAAGGTGAAAAAAGAAATACAAAGATTGTTATTAATACAGACAATGCGAAATCAAAAACTAAGGCGGTATGTATGGATTTATTTAAATTGCCATAATCATTTATTCCGTAATAGGATGAAGCTTCTTTTGAAATGGCTGTCACCATTCCACCACAAATTAGGCAAGTAAATAAATCATAGATAGGCATTACAAGACTATATAATCCCATACCCTCTGCTCCCAATTTTTTAGAAAGTAAAATGGAAAACATAAATCTTAATATGCCAGCAGTTAGATTAGACACTGTCAGTATTATCGAGTCTTTGTAAAAATTATCTTTAATCATAAAAAAAGTTCCTCCTTGTTCTTCTCCTTTAGGTAACAGTTATTAATAATTAATATGTGGAGGATAAAGATTATATTCTATTAGAACATTAAAATTATTTGACATAAGATTGTGGAAATTATATACTATTAAATATAAAACACATATTTAATCGAAAATTTAATTTAATGCTATATATATTTGTAAATGCATGTGAAAATGTTTTTATGCTACGTTATAACAGAAATTATATTATAATTCGGCATAATATAAATAATGGGGGGACTAAGGTGAGTGAGCAGGTTAGTCAAAAGTATGCAAAAGCTTCTTTTATAAAAGAACAATTTTTTGGATTTAAGGTAAATAGAGCTATTAAAGAGTGTAACAAAATTAAAAAATATTTAATTAGCAAGGATTATTTAAGTAAACAAGACACTAGTTTAAATTTAATTATTTCTAATGGGTTTAGCAACGAGGTTGCAAATAGTTACTTGCTATATAAAGTTCATAACAATGATGGAAGTGTAAATGGGACAAGGAAATATACATTTGCAAATGGTGAAATAGTAGAAAATAATGATGTAATTAAGCAGGATATTATAATTATAGATTTATATGAAAAAAGTATATATTTACATAGCTATTATAAGGATATTAAACATATTATGGGCTATTTACTTAAAGAAGAAATAAACTCAGGTAGAAATAAAACATTGGTTTTTACCAATGAAAAAGTTGAAATAAATATTAAAAATGTTAATAATTTTGACACATTAACTGTAGTTGATGATTTCGTAAACAAATATATTATATAGAAGACTCTCCAATTGGGGAGTTTTTATGTTAAAATAGTGTAATTAAAGAGAGATTTATTGTTTTAACTATGATAAAAAAGGGTTCATAAAAATTGCTAGTAAATTATTAATACATATACTCTAATCTATATAAATATATATAAGTTAGAGTATTTATAATTTAGGAGGCAAGTATGAAAAAAACCATTGGATTTATAGTTATTTTAGCTGCAATGGCTTTTGCTCTATATTCACTAAAAGGTTCTTCTTTTAAAGAATATAGTATTAGTATGAAAGAAGATGTGATAAAATCACAAATTTTATTTAAAGGACTAAATAATGCAGTTGATTTTACAAAAGATAATGAAGGAAATTACTATGTGGCTTTCAAAGATAGAATTCAGTACATAGACAAATTTGATAAAGCACACAATATATTTACAAATAAAGATATAAGTATAACCAGTTTAGATTGTAAAGACAATGTGTTGTATTATGCATCAGGGACATTTGTATATTCATATAATTTAAAATCCAAGGAAAATAAAAAAATAATTAAAGGTATCCCTAATTATGGCGATTACAAAAAGAGTTTAATTAGGATAAATGGAGATTATCTATTTGTTACTATAGGTTCTGCTACAAATTCTGGAGTAGTCGGTCTGGATAATTCGTGGTTAGCCGCTTACCCTCAAAATCATGATAGTTCTCCTAAGAATATAACTATAAGAGGATTAAATTTTGGAGAAAAGAAAACCGGGGCATTTGTATCATATCAAACGAAGAATTCAAAGGGACAAATTATAAAAGAGAATAATATTGGTAATTCATCTATAATAATTTATAATTTAAGGACTGGAGCACAAGGTAAATTTGCCTGGGGCATAAGGAATATGAAGGGGATAGATTTCAATAATGAGGGCAAAATATTAGTAACTGTAGGTGGCATGGAGGAGAGGGGACTAAGGGCGGTAAAAGGGGATAGTGATTATATATATGAAATTAAAAAAAATGAATGGTATGGTTTTCCAGATTATACTGGGGGAGATCCAATAAGTTCTCCTAAATTCAAAGGTTCATCAAATGTGTCTATACCATTTGTTTTAGATAATCATCCTACAACAAATCCAAAAGCACCAATTTACCAACATAAAGCAGTAGATAGTTTGGAAAGTTTAGCAATTGATAAAAAAGGAATAATTGGGGGTATAGACAGTATATATTTTTATGAAAAAAATGATAATAGCATATATGCAATAAATGAAAATGGTGCACTTAAAGAAAAGGTGGGATTCAAAGGGCAATCGTATATATCTAGTATGAAGTTTTTTGATGATTTAATAGTACTAGACAACAAAAGTGGATATTTGATTAGTATTAAAAAAAATATGAATAGTGATTTAATCAACGGGAAGGAAAAAGTTAGTTACTATTTATTAGCCATAGTTTTAACCCTAATAATTACAATGCTTATTACTTTAAGAAAAAAGAATTAGAATATAATAAGAGTATATAAAGTAGTTAGGATAAAATATAAACATTAAAATAAATCCAAATATGTATTTCAGACGTATTTAGAGTATACTAAATGAAGAGGTGAACAGTTTGAAGAAAAGAATTGAATCTACTTATGGAAAAACTTTGCGAGGATTAATGATAACAGTAAACCCAATTAAAAAAAGGATCATGAAAACTCATTGTATTGTTCATAAATTTATAAATATTCAAGCTATCGAAATATTAAAAAATAAGGAATATAACGAAGCTCATAGTTTTTATAAAATGTATGTTAAAGAACTAAATAATGGAGTTACTTGGGCTGATCAAGATTTTAAAAGTTCAAACCACTTTTATCATCATGTTAAGGGCACTGGCCTTTATGGCTTTTCAAATGCATTAGCTGAATTTGAAAAATATTACAAATGTGCGCTGAGATTTATGAAAGCTGGTGATACAAGGCAAGCACTATTTTACTTTGGAGCAGCATGTCATTTAATTCAAGATGCTACGGTACCTCAACACGTAAACAATAAACTACTCAAAAATCACAGAAACTTTGAGCTTTGGATTATAGGCAAATTAATGAGTGATTATTCATTCCCTGTTACTAATGAAATAATAAAAGAGGATAAATTAGGGGATTATATAAAAAACAATGCTCTATTTGCTAGTAAAACTCATAATGCTAACGTAAATATAAAGGATAAGGAAGACCGGTACAATAAAGTATCTTCACTTATAATTCAAAGAGCTCAAAAGACTACTGCAGGACTGATGTTGAATTTTTATGATGAGATCAAGAAATAATTCCTTTATATTAGAGGAATTATTTTGTTTTTGAAGAATAAGTAAAAATAAGTAACAACGTATGAAGTTGTGTTTATAGAGGGGGGAGTAACAATTGAAGAAGGAGGTTTTTATAAATTTAGAAAAAGAAATTTTCAAAGGGAATATATTGGATATAGGTTTTGCTAACCATGGAATTATATATAATATCTACAAACAATATATCGATGATAGTAGCAGCGTAGATTATATAGAGGGAAAAGATGAGAAGGCAGGAATTGAAGAAGGTATGTATGATCTCTGCGTTTTGTTTTTTACTTTAAGTGATATAAAATTATCTCAAAATAAAAAGAAATTAATACAGGATATATACAAATATTTAAAGGTTGGTGGGCTTCTACACATATGGGATGTAGATAAAGGGTTTGCTAAAATTTTCAATTCTAGAATAAAGATTGTATTACCAGACAAAAATACAAAGCATATAAATCTAAGGGATTTAAATATATTTAAAAATAGTTCTAAAGAAAATACAATAAAAATTTTAAAACCTTATTTTGAAATACTAACTTTGAAAAACTCAGACGGTATTTATTATATGATGTGCAAAAAGAAAGGGAAATCAGAAGATGAAAGTAACATTAGTAGGTATTAATGCAAAATATATTCACAGCAATTTGGCAATAAGATATTTAAAATCATATACAGAAGAGCTAGACTATGAATGTAATATTATGGAGTTTTCTATAAATGATCAAATGGAAAGAATATTAGAAGAAATTTTAAATGGCAAACCAGATATTGTAGCATTTTCTTGCTATATATGGAACATTAATTACATTAAGGCAGTAGCATCTCTAATTAAGCTGGTAGATAGTAGAATTGAAATCCTCTATGGCGGACCAGAGGTTAGTTATGATTGTGAGGTCTTCCTTAAAGAAAATGTAGGGGATTTTGTAATAGAAGGTGAAGGCGAGGTTACATATAAAGAATTTATTAAATGGAAGATTAGTTGTGAGGCGAGTTTGAAATCTAATTTAAATAATGAACTTGTAGCTACTAATGATTCTAATCACGACATTAATAATATACTTGGAATATATTATAATAATTATGGCGAAATTGGTTATAATGGTAAGAGAGAATTAATGGATATAAACGAGGTTATATTCCCATACGTGGAAGAAGAATTTACTAATAAAATAGTATATTATGAAGCGTCAAGAGGATGTCCTTTTAGTTGCAAATACTGCCTTTCATCCACAACTAATGGAGTTAGGTTTTTGAATGCTGAAAGAGTAAAAAAAGAATTGAAATTTCTAGCAGATAAAAAGGTAAGATTAGTAAAATTCGTCGATAGAACATTTAATTGCAATCCAAAATATTCTATAGAAATTTGGGAGTATCTAATAAATTTAGAGTGTGAAACAATGTTCCACTTTGAAATATCAGCAGATTTGTTAAATCAGCAGGAATTAGAAGTTTTAGCTAAGGCACCAAAGGGCAGATTTCAATTTGAAGTTGGGGTACAAACAACTAATCCAATAGTTCTTAATAATATAAGTAGATTTGTAAAATTTGATGAGATAAGAGAAAAAGTAGTAAAAGTAAATAAAATAAAGACGATTAATCAACATTTAGACTTAATAGCAGGTCTTCCTGGAGAAAATTATGATTCATTTAGAAAATCTTTTAATGATGTTTACGACATTAATATAGAAGTAATACAACTAGGGTTTTTAAAGCTTCTTAAGGGCTCAGATATGATAAATGAAGCACTTCTTTGGGGGATGGTATATGCACCTTATCCACCATATGAGATTTTAAAAACAAAGGATATAAGTTATGAAGAACTTGTGAAACTTAAAAGAGTAGAGAAAATGGTAGATAAATACCATAACTCACAAAAGTTTAATACTATACTAAATTACTTTGTTGAAAAATTTAATACACCTTTTGATTTTTATTATGAACTAGGTTTATTCTTTTATGAAAAGGGATATTTAAGCAGAAATATTTCATCAGTAGATTACTATAAAATATTTATTGAATTTAATGATGAAAAAATTAAGGAAGAAAACTTTGCTCTTAAGGAAATTGTTAAATTTGATTATCTTAAATATAACAAAAAGAAGTGGCTTCCGAATTTCTTAATTAGAGAAGTAGATAAAGAAGTAGAAAGAAAAATTAAAGAAAAATTATTAAAAGACGATATTATAAATAATGTATCTAACATCCATATTGAAAAATTCATGATTAATATTTTAGGATATATTGATAATAATGTTGTTAATAAAGAATTTCGTTATTTAGTATATGATATTAATGATGAGGAGAATATAAAGGATATAACGTATATTTTAGAGAATTAATTAGAAAAACAATAGTTTCAATATTGTCAATATTTTTAATGTTAAAAAAATGTTGAAGTTTGTATTAATAATTAGTATAATCAAGGTGTATTAAATACTACATAATATTTAATAGTAAATACCACACTTGGTATTTATTAATAATTAAGGTTTTAATTATTATACTTTAGTTTATTCATAAGAAGGTGGTGATATTTTGGCATTAGAAGCAATAAAAAGTATTAAAGATGCGGAAAAGAAAGCAGCTGATATTATAAGTCAGGCAATCTTAGATAGTAAGGAAATATTAAAAAAATCAGAAGCATATTCTGAAGAGCAGTATAAAAAGATTTTAGATGAGGCAAGAGAAGAAAGTAAAATAATTATTGAAGATGCTAAAGAGGAAGGTAGAATGAAGTCTGAACCAATAAATGAAACTGGTAAGATAGAAATTGAGAATATACTCAATTTAGAAAAAGAAAGGTTTGATAGGTCGGTTAACATGGTGGTTGAGAGGATAGTGAAAAAATAATGGCAATAGTTAAAATGAGTAAATTCACATTGCTTGCCTTTGAATCTCAAAAAGAAGCTTTGCTAGATAACTTTCACAAATTTGAAAATATTGAATTTGTAAATTTACAAGAAAATGAAGAAGAAAATTTGCAATCTCTTGTAAAAGACTCGGAAAATGAGAAAGTTTCATATATAGAAGGAGAGCAAGCAAAAGTAAAATTTGCCCTAGATCTATTAATAAAACACTCAGAAAAAGAAGGGGCTATAAAATCGCTAGTCAAAGGTAAAAGTTCTTTAGATTATGAGGAGTTAGAGACTTTAGCTACAAAATCAAACTATAAAGAAAACTATCAAAAGTTAAAAGAAAGAGATAATGATCTGAGTAAAATGAAGAATGAAGAAGCTAAAATTAAATCTGAAATAGAGTTATTAACTCCGTGGATACAGTTAGACGTTTCTTTTGAGGATTTAAAATCATTAAATTCTTCAATATTTATAATGGGATCATTACCAAAAGCTTTTAAAGATGTTTTCAGAGAAAAGTTCGAAAGTGAAATTCCTTGTTCCTACCTAGAAGTTATTAGTGAAGGGACTAAAGTAATAAATATAATAACATTGGTATATAAGGAGTATGAAGATAAAGCTAGAGAAATACTCAAAAATTATAGCTTCAATGTAATTAATTTAAAATACGATGGAATTTCAGCAGAAATTGTAGGAGAGTTTAAGAAAAGATTAGGCGAGATACTAAAAGAAGAAAATGATATAAATACTGAAATGAAAAATGATTGTAGATATATGGAAGATTTTAAAATAGTATATGAATATTTATCAAATAAACATATAAAAGCTTCAGCGTGCAAAAATTTCTTAAAAACAGAAAATATCATTGCTATAGAGGGATGGGTACCAACAGAATCATCAAAAGATTTAGAAAAATTAATAAAGTCTACAACTAAGGAAGAGTTCTATTTAGAAATTGAAAAAGCTTCCAAGGAAGATGATAAAGTACCTATTCTATTAAAGAATAATGCTGTCGTAGACCCGTTTGAAATAATAGTATCTATGTATAGTTTACCTAAATATTCGGAGATAGATCCAACGCCTGTAATGGCACCGTTTTACATGGTATTCTTTGGAATGATGCTTGGGGATCTTGGGTATGGTCTAGTGATGTTTGTTGCTTGCGCAATTGCAATTAAAAAGTTTAATTTAGATGCAGGTCAGAAAAAATTCGCTAAATTTTTCTTGCTTTTAAGTATACCAACAGCAATATCAGGTATTATTTATGGCAGTTTTTTTGGAGACATAATCCCATATATATCAGCTCACAGTTTAATAAAACCTGGAGAGGATATATTGTTATTATTGATTATATCTATAGTATTAGGTACAATCCAAATCTATTTTGGACTTGGAGTTAAAGGTTATATGCTAATTCGTGATGGCAAACCAATGGATGCTGTTTATGATGTATTAACATGGTACGCTGCATTAACTGGAGCATTTTTATTATTAGGTGGAGACATGTTGAAATTGAGTCCTGGTGTAGTTAGCATAGGAAAATGGGTTATGATAATAGGAATGGTTGCACTAGTATTAACTCAAGGAAGACAAAACAAAGGAGTGGGCGCAAAACTTGGCGGAGGTCTTTATGGGTTATATGGTATTTCTGGTTATATAGGTGATTTGGTTTCGTATTCAAGAATCATGGCTCTAGGACTTGCCGGCGGATTTATAGCATCTGCTTTTAATATGCTTATTAAAATGATTCCAGCCCCCTTTAATATCATTTTTGGGATATTTATATTCGTATTTGCACAAACATTTAATTTATTATTAAGTGCGCTATCAGCTTTCGTTCATAGTGCTAGGCTTCAATATGTAGAGTATTTTAGTAAGTTCTATGAAGGTGGGGGAAAAGCCTTCAAAGTGTTTAAGTCAAAGAATCAATATATTAATGTAATAAAAGGAAAGCAAATTTAAGGAGGAATTAATTATGACATTTATGGAATTTATGATTAAAAACGGCGGGACTATTTTCGCTGCGTTAGGAATGGCTTTAGCAGTAATTTTACCGGGGATAGGATCAGCAAGAGGAGTAGGTATGGTTGGTGAAGCAGCAGCGGGGCTTACAACAGAAGAACCAGAAAAGTTTGGTAAGGTTCTTATTCTTCAATTACTACCAGGTACACAAGGACTTTATGGGTTTGTTATAGGTCTTATAGTATTACTTAAATTAACTGCAGGTATGACTTTAGACGTTGGTTTATATTATTTTATGGCTTCATTACCAATAGCTTTCGTAGGATACTTTTCAGCATTATATCAAGCAAGGGCAGCCGCTGCTGGTATTGCAATAGTAGCAAAACAACCTGATCATAGTACAAAAGCTATCATCATTTCAGCAATGGTTGAAACTTATGCAATTTTAGCATTCGTTGTTTCAATAATACTAGTAAGTAAGACACTCTAATTAAAAAAGTAACAAGCTAGAGGAAGTGGGTATATGTCAAATTTAGAGAAGTTAGCAGCTAAGATAATTGAAGATGCTAAAATAAAAGCAGAAGTTATATTAAAAGAAGCTAAAAATAATGAGAATATATTGATAGAAAATAAAACAAAAGAAGCTGAAGGTTTGAAAAGCCAAATGATGGAGAAAACTAAGGTTGAAGCTATCATGGTAAGCAAACGAATTATATCAAATTCACAGCTGAAAGCGCGAAATGAAAAGCTAGTTGCTATGCAAAATATGATTGATAAGGTATTTGAGATTGCGCTAGAAAAACTTACGTCAATGAGCGATAATGAGTATTTAGAACTTTTAAAAAATTATCTTTTATCAATGCCAATTGCAGGGAATGAAGAAATAATACTTCCTGGGAAATATAAAGGCATTGTAAGTAATGAGTATTTATATGAAATTAATCTTTCATTGAAAACCAATGGAAAATTAGGCGAATTAAAATTAAGTTCTGATGAACGTGATATTAAAAGTGGATTTGTAGTCTTTAAAAATGGTATAGAGATTAATAATACCTTTGAAAGTCTAGTTAATTCATTAAGGGATGAACTTGAACCTGAAATTGTTAACGTATTATTTAAATAAATTTAAGGAGTAGATACTATTTTAGAGTTGATATCTACTCCAGATTAAAACAAGGAGGATAGCCATATATGAATAATATGGATTTTACACAAGCTGTGGCTAGGCTAAGAGTATTAGAAAAAAGACTCCTGAGTAAAGTGAAGATTGAGGGAATGATTGATAGTTCCTCGGCGGGTGACGTACTTAAAATTCTGCAAGAGACTGAATATGCAAGTATGATGGGTAATGTTAAAAGAGCAGAGGACTACAATATATTACTTAAGGATGAGCTAAATAGAGTATACGCCCTTATGTATGAAGTATCTCCTAATTCTTCTATAGTAGATATTATGAGTTTGAAATATGATTATCATAATATCAAAGTGTTGATAAAAGGAAGAGCTTTAGATAAGGATTTTTCTCATATGCTAATTCCAGTGGGCACGGTAAATATTGAAGAATTAAAATTTTACATTACAACTTCGGAATATAAAAAATTAGGTGCTAATATGAGAGAAGCTATAATTGAGGTTGAAAAAGTATTCAAAGAACTTAACGATCCTCAAAAGATAGACATTATATTGGATAGGTATATGTATGTAGATATGTTAGCTAAGGCAAAAGAGACAAAAACTGATTTTATAATCAATTATGTTAATACAAGTATAGATTTTTCTAATATTAAGTCAATAATTAGATTAAAAAAACAACAAAAAAATGTAGATTTTTTTAATGAAGTTATACTTAGTGGTGGAGATATATCTAGAGAGGTTTTATTAACAGCATTTAGTGAACCAATTGAAAATATTGCAGCTAAATTTACTTCATCAAAATATGATGAACTTATAAGAATTGGATTAGAAGAATATATTAAAACAGGTAAACTCTCTAGTTTAGAGAAATTATCTGATAACTTTATTATGAAAAATCTAAAAACGGCTAAATATGTAACATTTGGACCTGAGCCAATATTTGCATATATAGCTGCAAAGGAAACAGAAATAAAAATAATTAGAATAATTATGGTTGGAAAATTAAATAACGTTGATACGTCTGTTATAAGAGAAAGGGTGCGTGAAGTTTATGCATAAAGTAGGAGTAGTTGGTGATAAGGATTCAATACTTGCTTTTAAAGCTCTTGGAATTGACGTATATCCTGTTATCGAGGTGGATGAAGCTAAAAAAGCTATCGACAAAATGGCGTCAAGTAATTATGCTGTTATATTTGTTACTGAGCAAATAGCTCAGCACTTAGATGAAACAATAGCAAGATACAGTAGACAGATGATTCCTGCCATTATATTAATTCCAAGTAATCAAGGCTCACTAAATATAGGAATGCAAAGAATTCGAGATAATGTAGAAAAAGCAGTGGGCGTAAATATTTTATAGGAAGGTAGGGATATAACTTGAAAATCGGTAAAATTGTAAAAGTTTCTGGACCATTAGTTGTTGCAAAAGACATGGACGAAGCTAATATATATGACGTAGTTAAGGTTGGAGAAAAGGGTCTTATCGGCGAAATAATTGAAATGAGAGGGGATAGAGCCTCTATTCAAGTATATGAAGAAACCTCAGGTCTTGGACCAGGAGATCCAGTAGTTACGACTGGTGAACCATTAAGTGTTGAACTTGGACCAGGCCTTATGGAATCAATGTTTGATGGTATTCAAAGACCTCTTGATAAAATAAGAGCTATAGCTGGTAATTATTTAACAAAAGGTGTAAATGTTTCACCACTCGACAGAGAGAAAAAATGGAATTTTGTTCCTATAGCATCAGTTGGAGATGTTGTATCATATGGCGTTGCTATAGGAACTGTAAAGGAAACAACTGTTATCACGCAAACAATAATGGTGCCTAAAGGAATAGAGGGAACTATAATTTCTATAACAGCAGGAGAATATACTGTAGAAGAAACAGTAGCAGAGGTGCAAACGGATAGTGGAATTAGACAAATTACATTAATGCAAAAATGGCCAGTAAGACGTGGAAGACCTTATGCTGATAAATTAAATCCTGTGGAACCACTAGTTACAGGTCAAAGAGTAATAGATACTTTCTTTCCAGTAACTAAGGGTGGTACTGCATGTGTTCCAGGACCTTTTGGAAGTGGAAAAACTGTAGTTCAACATCAATTTGCAAAATGGGCAGATGCGGAAATAGTTGTTTACATAGGTTGCGGTGAACGTGGCAATGAGATGACAGATGTTTTGAATGAGTTTCCGGAACTAAAAGATCCAAAAACAGGTGAATCTTTAATGAAAAGAACAGTGCTCATTGCAAATACATCAAATATGCCAGTTGCAGCTAGAGAAGCTTCTGTATATACAGGAATAACAATAGCTGAGTATTTTAGAGACATGGGATTTGCAGTAGCATTAATGGCAGATTCTACATCGCGCTGGGCAGAGGCTCTTCGTGAAATGTCAGGAAGACTTGAGGAAATGCCAGGTGATGAGGGATATCCAGCATATCTAGCTTCGCGTGTAGCTGATTTTTATGAGAGATCTGGAAAGGTAGTTTGTCTTGGAGACGACACGCGAATAGGTGCAATTACAGTTATTGGCGCAGTATCACCTCCAGGTGGAGATTTATCTGAGCCAGTTACTCAAGCAACACTTAGGATAGTAAAAGTGTTTTGGGGACTAGACGCACAACTTGCTTATAGAAGACATTTCCCATCAATAAATTGGTTAGATTCTTATTCATTATATATAGATCAGTTAGCTAATTGGATGAATGAGAATGTTGCAACCGATTGGACTGATCTTAGAGTTAATGCTATGACTATTTTGCAAGAAGAAGCAAAACTTGATGAAATAGTAAGACTTGTAGGTGTAGATGCTCTTTCTGAAAAGGATAGATTGAAACTAGAAGTTGCAAAATCAATCAGAGAAGATTACTTGCAACAAAATGCATTCCATGAAGTTGATACTTTTACGTCACTTGATAAACAATATAAAATGTTAAAACTTGTTTTAGCATATTATGTAGCAGGTGAAAAAGCATTAAGTGCAGGCGTTTATTTCAAAAAAATATTGGAAATGCCAGTTAGAGATAAAATAGCAAGAGCAAAATATATTGCAGAAGCTGATATGTCCCAAATTGATGATATATTTACGACCTTATCTAACGATGTAGAAAAATTAATAACGGAAGGAGGAGTCGTAAATGATTAAAGAATACAAAACTATAACAGAAGTTGTAGGACCACTGATGGTTGTAGAAAAAGTTGAAGGCGTAAAATACGATGAACTTGTGGAAATAGAACTACAAAACGGTGAAATTCGTAGCGGTAAGGTACTTGAAATAAATGAAGATAAAGCAATGGTTCAGTTGTTTGAAAGTTCTGCAGGAATTAATTTAAAGGGCAGTAAGGCTAAATTTTTAGGCAGACCACTGGAACTTGGAGTTTCAGAAGATATGCTTGGACGTGTATTTGACGGACTTGGTAGACCTAAAGATGGTGGACCTAAGATTATTCCTGATAAGAGACTAGATATAAATGGAGAAGCATTAAACCCAGTTGCAAGAGATTATCCATCAGAATTTATCCAAACTGGTATTTCAGCTATTGATGGACTTAATACCTTAGTTCGTGGACAAAAATTACCAGTGTTTTCTGGTTCAGGTCTTCCACATGCGCAACTTGCGGCTCAAATAGCAAGGCAAGCAAAGGTATTAAATTCAGATACTAAATTTGTTGTTGTATTTGCAGCTATAGGGATAACTTTTCAAGAAGCACAGTTTTTTGTAGATGATTTTACAAAAACTGGTGCAATAGACAGAACAGTGTTGTTTATGAATCTTGCAAATGACCCAGCAATTGAAAGAATAGCTACACCTAGAATGGCACTTACTACAGCTGAATTCCTTGCTTATGAAAAAGGGTATCATGTTCTTGTAATTATGACAGATATCACAAATTATTGTGAGGCACTACGTGAAGTTTCAGCTGCAAGAAAAGAAGTTCCAGGTAGACGTGGATATCCAGGATATCTATATACAGATCTTTCTACTTTATATGAAAGAGCAGGTAGGATTAAAGGACTTGAAGGATCAATAACTCAAATTCCTATACTTACAATGCCAGAAGATGATATAACTCATCCAATTCCTGACTTAACAGGATATATAACTGAAGGTCAGATTATATTAAGTCGAGAACTTTATAAGAAAGGTATTACACCACCAGTAGATGTTTTGCCTTCATTATCTAGACTTAAAGATAAAGGTATCGGTAAAGGTAAAACAAGGGAAGATCATGCAGATACAATGAATCAGCTATTTGCTGCATATGCTCAAGGTAAGCAAGCAAAAGAGCTTGCAGTTATATTAGGAGAATCAGCATTATCTGAAGCAGATAAAAAATACGCAATATTTGCAGATGCTTTTGAAAAAAGATATGTTTCCCAAGGATTTGAAACTAACAGATCTATTGAAGAAACGATAAATTTAGGATGGGAGCTTCTATCTATTCTCCCAAGAAATGAACTTAAGAGAATTAGAGATGAATACGTAGAAAAATACTTACCAATAAAAGAGGGTGAGTAAGCGTGGCGAAATTAAATGTGAACCCAACCAGAATGGAACTTACCAAACTTAAGAAAAAATTAGGAACGGCTACTCGTGGGCATAAATTATTAAAAGATAAGCAAGATGAACTTATGAGAAGATTCATTGACCTTATAAAACATAACAATGAACTTAGAAAAAGGGTTGAAGAAGAATTACAAAACTCTTTTAAGGATTTTGTTATGGCAAGTGCTTTAATGTCATCAGAATTTCTAGAGGAAGCAATTGCGTATCCAAAAGAAAAAATTTCTGTTGAAGTTGAGACAAAAAATCTTATGAGTGTTAATGTTCCTATAATGAAGTTTAAAAGAGAATTAGAAGATGATCCAGGAAGCATATACCCATACGGATTTGCCAGTACTTCAGCAGATCTTGATGGAGCTATAGAAAAGTTATATTTAGCTCTTCCTGAACTTCTAGAACTTGCAGAAGTAGAGAAATCTTGTCAGCTAATGGCTGATGAGATTGAAAAAACTAGAAGAACGGTAAATGCTCTTGAATACATGACTATACCTCAACTTAATGAAACAATAAAGTTTATAAGAATGAAGCTTGAGGAAAATGAACGTGGTGCTTTAACTAGACTTATGAAGGTTAAAAGTATGATGGAAAAAGCTCAAGAACTAGCTGATGCTAAAAGAATTAGTGGATAATTATGATAAGATTAAGGTGTCTTTTATGATACCTTAATTTTTTTTTATGAAATTTAGTTGATGTAAAGTCATATTTAGAATAGAATATAAAATGTACCAAGTTAAAAATTATACTGAGTTAAAAGTTAATAAGTAAAACAAAATCTCGTTAACATAAAAAAGGGGAATGAATATGGCAGTTAGAAAAATTCTACAATATGGGGATGAACGCCTTAATACAATTTGCACAAAGGTTGATAAAATAGATAGAAAGATATTAAACTTAGTGGATGATATGATGGATACACTTTATGAGGGTACTGGAATTGGTCTTGCTGCTCCACAAATTGGCATTTTAAAAAGGGTTATATTAATTGATTTAGGAAACGAAGAAGAAGAACCAATAATATTATTAAACCCTAAAATAACGGCACGATCTGGAAATGAAAAGGATTATGAGGGTTGCCTAAGCTATTTGGGGTATGAGGGTGAAGTATTTAGACCAACAAATGTAACAGTTGAAGGAATTAATATTAAAGGTAAACCTGTAAAGTATGAGGCTGAAGGATTACTTGCAAGAGCTTTCTGTCATGAAATTGATCATTTGGATGGAGTATTATATATGTCGAGAGCCGAGGAAATGTACGAACTAACTGAGGATTAAAACTTAATTGAAAAAGGTATGCCCATTGGTAATAAATATCAATGAGCATACCTTTTTTTAATTTTCCTTATACATTGATTTATTACCATACAAATGGTAATATAATATGAAATAAGGTGTATATACAGTAGTATATACATTGCGTAGAAAGAGGTGTAAAAGTAAATGCAGGAGTTAAAGAAAAAGATTAAAGAATTGAAAGTGGAAAAAAATGCTTTGATTTTAGCACATTATTATCAAAACGATGATATCCAAGAGATAGCTGATTTTGTAGGAGATTCCTATTATCTTAGTAAGATGGCTAAAGAATGCAGCCAGCAGACTATAGTGTTTTGTGGAGTAAAGTTTATGGCTGAGAGTGCAAAAATACTATCACCAGGTAAAACAGTGTTGCTGCCCAATATAGAGTCAGGATGCACTATGGCAGAAATGATTAATGGAGAGGATGTTAGACAACTTAAAAAAGAGCACCCTAAGGCTAAGGTCGTATGCTATATAAATTCAACGGCGGAGGTTAAAGCAGAAAGCGATATATGCTGTACTTCTTCAAATGCATTAAAAATAATTAATAATATAAATAGGGATGAAATAATATTTATACCAGATAAGAATTTAGGTGAATATATAAATGAGAAAGCTCATGTTAAGAATATGATTTTGTGGAATGGGTTTTGTCGCGTACATGAATTTGTGAGCCCGCAAGAAATAATGGAAGTTAAAAATGCAGATTCAAAAGTAAAGATTTTAGTCCATCCAGAATGTAATAGAGAAATTAGAAAATTAGCTGATTTTATAGGAAGCACTGGAGAAATAATTGATTTCGCTTCAGCAGATTCTGGGGAAAAATATATGATTGTTACAGAAGAAGGAGTGCTTTATGATTTAAAGAATAAAAATCCTAATAAAAAGTTTATAACACCAAAGTCTCCTATGACATGTTGCAGTATGAAGAGAAATACCTTAAAGGATGTATATAGTAGTCTCCTTTACAATCAACATGAAATAATAATAGATGAAGAAATAAGATTAGCCGCTCACAAGTGTCTTAATGCGATGCATGAAATGGCGAGGTGATATTATGGATATTTTTGTAGATGTTCTAATAGTCGGAACAGGGGCAGCTGGGTTGTATGCTGCATTAAATTTAGACGATAACTTAAACATACTTTTAATAACTAAAGACTCTGTAGATCAATGTAATACGTCATTGGCACAAGGGGGGATATCAGTAGCTAGAGATGAAAAGGATTATGAACTGTTTATTCAAGATACGCTAAAGGCAGGAAAATTTAAAAATTCTAGAGAAGCCGTAAAAACTCTAGTATATGAGTCAATAGATAATATAAATAGAGTGAAAAACTATGGAGTTAGCTTTGATTTAGAAAATGGACAATTCCAATATACTAAGGAAGGTGCGCATAGTGTTAATAGAATTGTACACAACAAGGACGAAACTGGTAAAGAACTTTTTCTAGCCTTATTAAAAGAAATTAGAAGTAAAGAGAATGTTCGAATTTTTGAAAATACTACACTGCTTGATATTATTATTGAAGATAATAAATGTATTGGAGCAATTATAACAAGGGGACGGTTAACAACAAATGTATATTCTAAGGAAACAATTTTAGCAACAGGTGGAATTGGAGGTCTATTTAAAAATTCAACTAATAGGAGGGGATTAACAGGTGATGGAATAGCAATTGCACTTAGGCATAACATTAAAACTTCTAATTTAGACTATGTTCAATTTCATCCAACTGCATTATATGACGAAAACGAAAATTGTGAGAAATTTCTTATATCTGAGTCTCTAAGAGGCGAAGGCGCTAAACTTATAAATCAACAAGGCAAAAGATTTGTTGATGAACTTTTACCAAGAGATGTAGTAGCGAGGGCAGTTTATGATGAGGAGGAAAAATCAAGCAAACCCTTTGTCTTTTTAGATATTTCATTTAAAGAAAAGGAATACATTATAAATAGGTTTCCTGGGATTTACAAAAAATGTTTGGAAAGTGGTATAGATATTACAAAAGACAAAATCCCAGTAACACCTGTAGAACATTATCATATGGGAGGGATCGCTGTTGATCTGTTTTCTAGAACGTCCATGGAGCACTTATTTGCTTGCGGTGAAGTAAGTTGTACTGGTGTACATGGAGCAAATAGGTTAGCAAGTAACTCACTACTAGAAGCCCTCGTTTTTTCTCGAAGAGCTTCAGGGTTTATAAATAAATCCATTCTTATGGTTAATAGTTTGAAATCTAAAGAGAATGAGACTTTAGATTATGAAAATGAAAAATGCATAAACACTATTACTAACTATAGCGAAATTAATAAAAATATAATTATAGATAAATTTAAGACAATGGGGGAGGGTATGAGGAATGAATTGGTTAATTATTGATAATATTATAAGAGATTCAATAAAAGAAGATGTACCTCAAAACGATATTACAACGGAATATATAGTAGGAGATGAGTCTAAATGCTCCGCTGATTTATTTGCGAAAGAAGATGGCGTAATTGCGGGACTGTTGGTATTTGAAAGAGTTTTTAAAATACTCGGCGACGTTAATATAGAATTTTTTAAACGAGATGGGGATATTGTTATTAAGGGGGAGTGCATTGCAAAACTGAGTGGAAATACAAAACATATATTGATAGGGGAGAGAACGGCGTTAAACTATCTTCAAAGAATGAGTGGAATAGCTACGCTCACTAAAACTTATCTAGATAAATTAGTTGGCACTGGTGTAAAGATTTTGGATACAAGAAAAACAACTCCGAACATGAGGATATTTGAAAAATATGCAGTCAAAATTGGGGGAGGGTGTAACCATAGATACAACTTGTCTGATGGTGTTCTAATAAAGGAAAATCATATCAGTGCTGCTGGAGGAATAAAAGAGGCCGTTAATATTATACGTAAGAATGTATCCTTCGTTAAAAAAATTGAAGTTGAGGTTGAATCGCTAGAGCAAATTAATGAGGCTTTAGAAGCAGGAGTTGATATTATAATGCTAGACAACATGGATTCCAAAACTATGATAAAGGCTGTAGAAATAATTAACAAAAAAGCTTTGATCGAAGCATCTGGTAATATAACTCTAGATAATATTGGTGAAGTAGCAAGCTGTGGAGTTGACTATATTTCTGTAGGGGCATTGACTCATTCTTTTACGGTTTTAGATATGAGTATGAAAAATTTGGTTAACAATTAAGAAGTTTTGACTTACTATTTTAATCTGAGCAATAAATTAAAAGTTTTATTTGTATATGATAACAAAAGTATATATTGGAATCGATATATACTTTTGTTTGTATTATCTATAAATAATGTTGAACGTCATTAAATGTCAATATTACATTTTTCAATATAATTGCTTAGCCTATCATTCCAAGTCGGAATATCAATATCTAAAACGTCCTTTATATGAGAATTATTTACACAGGTATACTTGGGCTCTTTTATAAGATTAGATAAAAGCTTGTCTGAGCTTACAATTAAGGGGATATCAAGGGCACTAAATTCTATTATACTATTTATAAGAGTTGATTTTGATAAACAACCTTCATTGGTATAGTTATAGACACCATATTTTTTAGTGGCTAATAGTTTCTCGATTACCACAATTAAATCTTCGATATAAGTCATAGAAAGAGTAGGATTAGAAAATAGATAGATTGCTGTATGTTTTCCTTTTATAAGTTTCCTAACAAAACAATCATTGCCACCAAATATAGTTGAGGTTCGAACAATGAAATATTTTTTGCAAATTGTTTGTATTAATTCTTCACCTCCTAGTTTACTCTTGCTATAAGCATTCATTGGGGTGCATACATCAACTTCACTGTAGGGTGATGACTTTATATCACCGTATACATCTGTGCTGGATAGGTACACTATGGGTATGTTAAGCTCATTGCAACAATGAGCGAGGTTTAACGTTCCTACAGTGTTTACGTCATAAGCTAAAGTCTCATTGTACTCGCAAATATATTTATTTGTAATGGCCGCAGTATGAATAACGACGTCAGGCTTTAATGAATTTAAAGTTTTTTCAGTTGATAATTTATCTGTAACATTAAGATCAGTTTTATCTAATCCATATACAGTATGTGATTTTGACAAGAAACTACAAAAATATGTTCCAACATTACCCTTTGCACCAGTTATTAAAATATTCATATATACCTCCTAAAAGTTCATGTTATTAGAGTATATGATGGAGTATTTTTAATATTAAAGAAATTATAAATTTTAACGACAGTTTTAAAAGGGATAAAGGGGACGGTTAACAATTAATTGCTTAGTTGCCTAAATAATTGAGCATAAATGGTAAAGGGGAGACAGGTAACAACTAATAGAGTAATTTATAGCAAATTTTTTTGATAAATGAATAAATTTTTGTTCTAAGGCTAGAATTTAAAGGAAAGTTTATGTGGAGAGGTGATTTTTATGCCAAGAATGGCAAGAGTAAAAACGGAACAGTCTATATTTCATATTATGTGTAAAAGTATTAGTGAGGTACAATTATTCAAGGATTCAGATGATAAGGAGAAGTATTTATCACTTGTAAAGAAGTATAAAGAATTGTACAATTTTAAGATTTACGGGTATTGTATTATGAATAATCATTCACATTTAATAATTGATGCTAATGGTTCAGATATCTCTAGGGTAATGCATGGAATAAATTTTTCATATGCAATGTACTTTAATAGAAAATATGAGAGAGAAGGACATCTTTTTAAGGATAGATTTAAAAGCAAAATAGTTGATAACGACAGATACTTAATGACATTATCCTTATATATACATAATAATCCTAATGACATTTGTGAATACAAAAATTGCCCTGAGAAATATGCATTTTCAAGTCTATCAACATTTTTAGGGAAAAGACGTGACTCTTTTAGATTGGTGGATTATGGATTTGTTTTGAAACTATTTGGGAGCTGCATAAAAATAGCAAGAAAAAATTATTATAATCTTATATTTGTAAATAATGAAGAAAATTTGAATGAGGAATCTGAATTAAAGGATGAAATTAATTTGAAAGAAGATTTTGAATTTAAAGACGAAAAAACAGAGTATAAAAATGAAAGAAAAATAATTATAAGGAACTTTAAACCAGATGATGTGGTAGAATTTGTTTCACAAAAGATGAATATATCAAAGACTAAGATTCGCATGAAATATAGTAGAAATCTTGTTGAACCAAAAGCATTAATTGTTGTATTAATGAGAAGTCTTTGTAATTTCAAATCAAAAGAGATATGTAAAATACTTGGGAATATTACACAGGCTAGGGTATCAAAATTAAGTAGTATAGGAATTAATTTCATTGATACAAAAGAAAAGCATAAAAATATTATTGAGGAATTTATTAATTGTTATTCATAAAGTGTAGATTTAAATATACAAAGACTAATTACATTATTTATTATTGATACAATAAATAAAAAATTTGCGTAATATAGATAACTTTTTTCAATTTTGAAAAGGTGGACATGCATCTAAAATAAAATATTTTTTGAATTAATGTAAAAACAAAAAAATGTTAGATTAACTATTGGATGAGGAAATAAACGCACACAAGGTTTATTAAAATTTTGAATTAAAATAAATATTAAAAAGCGTTAACCGTCCCCTTCTTAAATCTAACTAATAATTATTATTAGTTGAACAGCTTTGCTAAATGTGGTAAAATGTATTAAATAGAAAAACATTAGATAGTTTTATGGTAGGCAGCAATTAAGTTTATGGTGTTTACAAATAGAACTACAAGGAGGTTTTTAGAATGAAAACAAAAGAGCTTAAAGAAGATATATATTGGATTGGTGTAAATGACCCAAATCTTAAGGTATTTGATATTATAATGGAAACAAAGAAGGGAACTACCTATAATTCATATTTAATTGATGATGAGAAAGTTGCAATAATTGATTCTGTAAAAAATGGTTTTTTTGAAGAATCTTTGGGCAAAATAAAAGGTGTTATTGGAGATAGAAAAGTTGATTATATAATTGTTCAACATACTGAATTAGATCATAGTGGTTCTCTAGGAAGGCTTTTAGAAGTTTATCCAGAAGCTGTTATTGTTGCTTCAAAAGCAGCTATAATGTATTTGAAAGAAATTATTAATAGAGATTTTAATAGCATAATTGCAGCAGGAGATATATCATTAGGCAAAAACACATTACAATTTATTTCAGCACCATTTCTACATTGGCCAGATACAATGTTCACATATGCAAAAGAACAAAAAATATTGTTTACTTGTGATGTAATGGGTTGTCATTATTCACCATCTAACTGCATTACTGATGCATGCTCTGGTGATTATTTAGAAGAAATGAAATATTATTTTGATTGCATAATGGGACCATTTAAAAAATTTGTGAATGACGGGTTAGATAAAATTAAAGATTTAGAGTTAGATATGGTAGCGCCAAGCCATGGCCCTATTCACGTAGATGACATAAAAATGTATGTAGATCTTTATAGACAATGGGCTAAAATATATGAAATAAAAGAAAAAAATGTCCAGATTTTTTATGTTTCTGCATATCATAATACAGAAGCAATGGGAGAATATATAGCTAAAAAGATTAATGAAAGTGGTATAAAGGCACAAGCTCATGAAATAACATCTATGAAATTGAGCGATATAGTAGAACTTATTGAAAAAGCATCTGGGATTATGATTGGTTCACCAACTATTAATCAAGATGCCGTGAAGCCTGCTTGGGACGTTTTATCACTAGTATGTCCAATAACTAATAGAGGCAAAGCAGCTGCTGCTTTTGGTTCGTTTGGGTGGAGTGGAGAAGGAGTTCCAATGCTTACACAAAGATTAAAGTCTTTGAAATTTAAAGTTGTTGAGGAAGGACTTAAATTTAAATTTGTTCCTGACATCAAAGAATATGAATTAGCTGATAAATTTGTGGAAGAATATTTACAGATTTTAAAATAAATTTTAATTCAAATCTTTAATAATAAAAAAGAAAATATCACTTAAAGTGAAATTTTTCTTTTTTTTTATAAAAATAAAAAAGATATATATGTAGTTGTTATAATTATGAGTATATAATAGTAAAAAATTTAATAAAGAAAGATTTTAATAAATAATTTACTAATGATACGTGGAGGTGATATATTTGAATAAACAATATATAATAAATTTTTTGAATCAAAATGATTTAAATGATATAGTTGAAATTGAATATAAAAAAGAAACTATAGCACTTAAGTTTAAATATATCTATGATCATGTAGAAATGGAAGCTGCTACTTCTTATGCAAATGAAGAAGGTGATTTTAAACAAGATAAAGAAGATTGGTACGAAGAATTTTTCTTACCTTATCTTAGCGATATTGCTGCAGATAATGTTGAAGATATAATGGAAGAATGTGCTGAAAAAATGGAAATTGAGTACGAATTCATTGGTTGTGATATATCTCAAGATGCATATGAATTTAATGAATTCGCTGTAGTATTTTATAATAAAGATTCAAATGTTGATATTGATGATATCTTAATTGAATTAGATATTTAATTAATTTTTATGTTAAATGGGATATATTAAAGAATGAACTTGTTAAGCCACTCTTTTTGAAGTGGCTTTAATTCTCTGGTACTTAACAATAACCTCATCTAATTGCTGACTGCAAGACACTACTATTTTGTCTGTAGGTTTTTTGAAGTTTAACAGGAAATGTAATATCATTCTTAAAGACTCCAATTCTCTCTTTATAATGTTTAATTTAACGTTCATATATTCATCCCTCACCTCCTAATTATTGTTTTTATGGAGTAAATATATAATACCATAATATTCAAGGTATGTTAAATTTTTTAAAAGTCATTTAAATATAAAAAAATACATAATAAACCATAAAGTTTCGAAACCTACAATAAAATAATGGTAAAAAATTACATAACGACACGCGCAGATGTTGAAAAAAGCTATTTGGTACAATATGTAAATGACGAAAAAAGTCTTAATTTTCTTGTTCTATTCTATAATATTTGGTATATGTTTGTATTTTGCTATTTATAAATAAAATACTTTGGTATAATTAAAAAAATGGCAATTATTTAGGAGTGATTAATATGGGTATAGATGAATTGACAAGCAGGATAAATTATCTCTATAAGAAAAGTAAGGAATCGGAACTTTCAAGTGAAGAAAAATTAGAGCAACAAGAATTAAGACAAAAATATATTGATAATGTTAAAAAGAATTTTAGATCTCAATTAAATACAATAAAGAAAGTGTAATATAATTGTATTTAAATAAGAGTAAATGAAGTTATAAAATTATAATAATAGCTTATCAATAAATAATAAATAATAAATTTATAAATTAGTATAAATTAGTAGAAATGAGGGATTCTAATGGCTGTGACTATAGAGGATTTAATAGAGCATTTTAAGTTGGAGGTTTTAGTAAAAGGCGAAAAAGGTAAGCAAATAGATGTTAGTGATATCAATAGACCAGGGCTTCAAATTGCTGGCTTCTATGAGTATTTTGGTAATAAGAGAGTTCAATTAATAGGCATGGCAGAGTGGAGCTTTCTAGACTGCATGGAGGCTGACCTTAGGAAGAAACGGGTTAATAAATATTTTAAATTGGATACACCTTGCGTTATCATCACTAGAGATTTGGAGCTTCATAAGGAAATTCTTGAAGCCGCGCAGGAAAACGGACGTTGGCTTTTAAGAACAAAATTAATTTCTACTAGATTTATTAGCAAACTTACAAATTACTTGGATACAAAACTAGCTCCTGAAACTAGACTTCATGGAGTTCTAGTGGATGTTTATGGTATAGGGATACTATTAACTGGAGAAAGTGGTATAGGTAAAAGTGAGTGTGCGTTAGAACTCATAAAGAGGGGTCATAGGTTGATTGCTGACGATGCAGTAGACATTAAAGAAATTGATGGTGTGCTATTAGGTCATTGTCCATACATAACCTCTGGAATGCTTGAAGTAAGAGGTATGGGTATAATAGATATTCCAGCAATTTATGGTATGAGTTCCGTTCTAAATACTAAGACTATTAGTTTATACCTATCGCTTACACAATGGAACGAGAGTGAAGAATATGATAGACTTGGTATAGATAATCAATTTATGGATATTCTAAATGTACATTTAAGAAAAATTACAATCCCAGTAAGACCAGGTAGAAATATAGCAGTAATTATTGAAGCGGCAGCAGCCAATTATAGGTATAGCTTGAATTCAAAGATAACGCCTGTTGAAACTATTAATATGAGAATAGAGGAAGTAAATGCAGCACGTAAAAATGAATAGGTAAAAAACAGATTTGAAAGTACATATAATGTGTTTTATTTAAAATTAGTAATTTCAATTGTAATTTAAGGGAATATTTAGAAATATATTAATATGTATAATATTTTTATTAAGGAGGTTGTAAACATGTCTGATGTTAAAGATTTAGAAAAAAAATATGAATTAGCCTGGGACAAATATAATAAAAAAGATTTGAAAAAGGTATTTGCATTATCTGATGATTATATAGATTTTATGTCAAAATGCAAGACTGAAAGAGAGTGTGTTTCAGAGTTTATTATACTTGCCCAAAAAAATGGATATAAAAATATTGATACCTATATAAACGGAGACACTAAATTAAAAGCTGGTGATAAAGTTTATGTTAATAGCATGGGAAAAACTTTGGCATTATTTTTAATTGGATCTGAGCCTATTGAAAAAGGATTTAAAATTTTAGGTGCTCACATTGATTCGCCAAGATTAGATTTAAAACAAAATCCATTATATGAGGATTCAGATTTAGCATTAGCTAAAACACATTACTATGGTGGAGTTAAAAAGTATCAATGGGTAACAATTCCTTTAGCTATCCATGGAGTTGTAGTTAAAAAAGATGGCACGGTGGTAAATATAGTAATAGGTGAAGATGAAAAAGAACCAGTAGTTGGAATTTCAGATCTTTTAATTCATTTATCAGCAGATCAAATGAAAAAAACTATGGACAAAGGAATTGAAGGCGAAGATTTAAATGTGTTTATGGGAAGTATTCCGGTAGCAGACAAGGAAGCTAAAAACAGAGTTAAGTTAAATATATTAAGACTTTTAAATGATAAATACGATATAGATGAAGAAGATTTTGTATCATCAGAACTAGAAGTAGTTCCTGCAGGCAGAGCTAGAAGTTACGGTCTTGATAGTAGCATGATTATGGCTTATGGACAGGATGATAGAGTATGTGCATATACGTCTTATCAAGCATTAATGAACATTAAGGAAACAGATAAAACTTGTATTGTTATACTTGTGGATAAAGAAGAAGTTGGAAGTATCGGAGCAACAGGGATGCAATCGAAATTCTTTGAAAACACAGTAGCTGAGATTGTCAATTTAATGGGAGAATATAGTGATTTAAAAGTACGTAGAGCATTAGCAAATTCTAAAATGCTATCGTCAGACGTAAGTGCAGCATATGATCCAAACTTTCCATCAGTTATGGAAAAACGTAATGCAGCATATTTTGGAAAAGGTATAGTTTTAAACAAGTATACTGGAGCTCGTGGGAAAAGTGGATGTAACGATGCAAATCCAGAATTTATTGCGCAACTTAGGACTATAATGGATAAGCATAACGTTTCTTGGCAGACATCAGAGCTTGGAAAAGTAGATCAAGGCGGCGGTGGTACAATAGCTTATATATTAGCTGAGTATGGTATGCAAGTAATTGATTCAGGAGTTGCTCTTCATAACATGCATGCGCCACTAGAAATTGCAAGTAAGGCAGATATATATGAAGCACTTAGAGCTTACGAAGCATTTTTGCTAGAAATATAGAATTAAAAAGTATTTATTACTACAGCTGCATCTTACTACGCTGATTAATTCTAAACCGATTTTAATGAAAGATACTAAAAAGTAAAAACTCGCTAACGCTCAAACATTTACTTTTCTTAACGTATCTTACATTAAAATCACTTAAGAATTACTAATGCTTGTTCGAATGCAGTTTACGTAATATATACTTTTTTTAGTGATTTAAAAGAAAGAAATTTATAAGAAAAGGAGATGTCTCTTTCATGATTTTTAATCATGAAAGAGACATCTCCTTTTATGAATCTAATTCTTTTACAAACTTTTCTAGGTCATCAGTACTTAAGAAAACTGAGCCAACTTGGCCATGACCTGTGTCCGATGTTGAAATACCATGAAAATCTGAACCTGCAGTAATAAACTTACCGTATTCTTTCGCTTTCGTTTTTAAAAGAGTCTTTTGTTTTTTTGTATTTATTGGGTAAACTGCTTCAACACCATCAAAATCAAGACTTAACATTTCATCTATAGAAGATTTTTTAATGAGAACAGGGTGTGCAAGTACAACTAATGCATTTACTTTTTTTAATATGCTAATACCATCAGCTGTTGAAATTCTCTTAATATGCACATATGCTGGGCTATCGTTTGAAAGGAAAGTATCAAATATATATGTCCATTCATATTTGTAACCAGCATTAATTATTGCTTTTGCTATATGTGGCCTTGCTATTACACCTTGTGCTACATCTAAAACATCTTCGTATTTTATTTTAATCTTAAAAAATGTATCTAGATTTTCTACTATTTTTTTAGCTCTAAATATTCGAGAGTCTTCAATATCATTTAAGAATTTTTGAAAATCATCATCTTTATATTTATCATCTTTAAAATAACCTAAAATGTGAATGCTTTCATTGTTGTGGATAGTAGATAGTTCTATACCAGGGATTACCCTTATATTATTGTTTATACCTTCTCTAACTCCTTCTTCAACGTTTAGTGTAGTATCATGGTCTGTTATTGCAATAATATCTAAACCATTTAGAGAAGCTTCATGAATTAGTTCCTTAGGACTTAGTTTTCCATCAGATGCATTTGTATGGAGATGGAAATCACCTCGATTGTACATATAATCACCTCAAATTTAATGTTTAACTAGTTATATATTAAGTATACACCATACTTGTATGCTAGTTTACGTTTATGTGTCTAATACCATTTTACCTAATAATGTGTAATATATAAAGGGTTTTAATAAATAATTATTATCAATTGCCATTTAATAAAATATTTAATAGCGATATATATGTTGTAATCCATTTCATTGAATTAATCATAATGATTTTTTTTAAGGTATTTGATATAATAGTTAATTATAACAGAATAGGAGAACAATTATGTTTTTGATGATAGACAATTATGATTCATTTGTATACAACCTAGTCAGATACTTTGAAGAGCTAGGTGAGAAAATAGTAGTATATAGAAATGATAAAGTTACATTCGAGGATATAAAAAGAATTAATCCAGAAGCGATAATTATATCACCTGGCCCAAAATCTCCAGAATGTGCAGGTAGTTGCATGGAAATAGTAGAAAAATTTAAAGGGAGCATACCTATTTTAGGTATATGTTTAGGTCATCAGATTATTGGTAAGGTATTTGGTGGTAAAATTATACATGGACATGAACCAGTGCATGGAAAAGTATTTGATGTAAATCATAGTGGAAAATATATGTTTAAGAATATTGTGAGCCCAATGAAGGTTACAAGATACCACTCATTAATAATAGAACGAGAATCTTTGCCAGAGGTATTAGAAATAACTAGTGAGACTGATGATAAAGTTATAATGGGCGTAAGACATAAGGAATTTTTAATTGAGGGGGTACAATTTCACCCTGAAGCAGAACTTACGCAATATGGACATGAACTTCTCAAAAATTTTATTGATGAGGTTAAAATTAAAAACAAAATTACTAAAGAATAAGGTGAAAAAATGAAACTAATAATTGAAGAATTCAATACTAAACTTGATGGTTTTGATATATATTCAATATTTAAAGATGATGTTAATACTATATTATTGGATAGTGGTCGTGACGAGAAAACGCTCGGTAGGTATTCCTTTATAGGTATTAATCCATTTTTAACATTTAAAAGTAAAAATGGTATGTGCTTTAAGAATGAAGAAATATATTTGGGGGATACCTTTGAGGAGATAAATAAAATTCTAAAGGAATATGATTTAGAAAATAATACCGAGCTGCCTTTTGTGGCTGGTGGTATAAGATATTTTTCTTACGACTTGGGTAGAGAAATAGAAGAGTTGCCAATTATAGCTAAAGAAGATATAGATATTCCTCATTGTTATTATAATTTTTATGATAACATCATCATTTTAGATAATTTTGAAAAAATCGTATATGTATCTGCACTAGGAATACTTAAATCTCAGAAAGAAAGTATTGAAGATATTAAACGACGTATACAAAAGGGTAATAAAATTATTTATGATAAAGTAGGAGACATAACGAATAAATTTACTTCTGGTTTTGAAAAAAGCAAGTATATAGATACTGTATCAAAAGTAAGAGATTATATAAAAAGCGGTGATATATATATTACTAATTTATCTCAAAGATTTAGTTGTAGTATTAGTAAAAATGCATATGAAATATATAAAGATTTAAGACACATAAATCCAGCTCCGTTTGCTGCATTTATGAATTTTGAGGATTTTAATATAATATGCTCTTCGCCAGAAAGATTTTTGAAAATTAATAAGGGAATTGTAGAAACAAGGCCTATAAAAGGTACTATGCCAAGAGGAATAGATATAGAAAAGGACTTGGAAAATAAAAACATATTGATAAATAGCGAAAAGGACAAAGCAGAACTTCTAATGGTAGTAGATTTAGAAAGAAATGATCTAAGTAAAGTCTGTAGTCCTGGTTCAGTTAAAGTAACAGAACTTTTTAAATTAGAGGAGTATAGTACAGTTTTTCATTTAGTATCTACAATAGTAGGCAAGTTAAAAGATGAGATAAGTTCAATAGACTGTATTAAAGCTTGTTTTCCAGGAGGATCGATAACAGGAACACCTAAAATACGTTCCATGGAGATTATTGAGGAATTAGAACCTGTACGAAGAAATATATATACGGGGGCTCTGGGATATTTGGGGTTTGACGGAAATGTGGATTTAAATATAATTATTAGGACAATTTTAATAAAAGATAAGAATGCTTATTTTGGGGTGGGCGGGGGTATAACTTGGGATTCAAATGAAAAATTTGAATATGATGAAACCTTAGATAAAGCAAGGGCTCTAATGCGAGTGCTGTAAGCTAGTTAATAAAGTTATATAATAGTTGTTCAACTTGCAATTTGTCGCTAAGGTGGCAACTAGGAGGGTGTTATGATATTGATAAATGGTAACTTAAATGAAGACAAGATATCTTTAGATAGTGGGTTTTTCTTTGGGAGAGGAGTATTTGAGACCTTGCTCGTAAAAGAAGAACCAATACTTCTGGTGGAGCATTTACAAAGGCTAAATGGAGGTCTTACTACATTAGGCATTAATAAAAAGATTACTCTAGCAGAAATTTATAATGCTACGAAAAAACTTGATTGCAAGAATTGTGTTCTTAAGATCATGGTATCTGATAAAAACACTATATTTACTACAAGGGAAATTTCATATAAGCATAGCGATTATGAGCGTGGATTTTCATTAGGATTAAGTGATGTTAGAAGAAATGCTTTTTCAAATTTGACATATGTGAAGTCATTTAACTACGTTGAAAACATAATTGAGCGGGATAAAATCATAAAAAAAGGTTATAATGAAGCCATATTTCTAAACACAGAGGGTTTTATAACTGAGGGAGCTGTAAGCAATATATTTTTTATTAACAATGGAGTTATATTTACCCCAAAGATAAAATGTGGGTTATTACCGGGTATTTTGCGGGGTTTTATTATTAATAATTCATTATCGATGGATTTAAAAGTACAAGAGGGAGAGTTTACATTAGATGATTTAATGGAAGCTGAGGGCGTTTTTATTACTAATAGTGTCATGGGTATAATGAAAATAAGGAAAATAGAAGATAAAGTTCTTACTGAAAGTACAGTTGTAGCAGCAATAAAAAGATATTATGATAGATATGTAGAAAATTATAAGTCGAATAGACATTAATCTAAAGGGGTTGAAATCAAAATTCAATGAATAATCAAATAGATCATATTATAGAAAATCATAGTTTTCAGTATAATTTAAGGAAGATAGAGAAAATGGAAAAAAATAGAGAGTTTTGTAAACATGATATGCAACACTTTTTAGATGTGGCAAGACTTATGTACATAATTAATCTAGAAAATGATTTGAATCTGCCTAAATACATAATTTATACTACTGCTCTTTTGCATGATATAGGTCGGGGAGAGGAATATGAAAATGGGATCGATCACAATATTGCTAGTGTGCATATTGCTAAAAAAATATTGAATGAGTGCAAGTATGATATCAAAGAAATAAATGAGATTTTAGAGGCAATAGGAAACCATAGAAATAATACTGAAAGTTTTAATAGTTTAAGTGATATTTTATATAAGTGTGACAAGCTATCAAGGAATTGTATTAACTGTAGTGCTATTGATAAGTGTAAATGGCCTCAAGATAAACAAAATTTGAAGATAACTTACTAAAAACTTGAAATTCATAGAGGCAAAAAATACATAAGAACTTATAGAAGGGAAGGAATATATGAGAATAGGTATTCAAGATTTTGAGATAGGTAAAAGAACTTACATAATGGGAATATTAAATGTTACACCTGATTCTTTTTCTGATGGGGGAAGATTTAATGATATTGGATCAGCGATAAATCAGGCAAAGATAATGGTGGCACAGGGAGCGGACATTATTGATATTGGAGGAGAATCAACAAGGCCTGGTCATGCTTCTGTTAGCGAGGAAGAGGAAATAAAAAGAGTGATTCCAATTATAGAGGCCTTAAAGAAGGAGATAAGCGTTCCTATTTCTATAGATACATATAAAGGTAAGGTTGCAGAACTTGCCTTAGAGGCTGGAGCGGATATGATTAATGATATCTGGGGGTTTAAGAAGGATGACTATATTGCAAAAGTCGCAGCTAAGTACAATGTGCCTTGTTGTCTAATGCACAATAGGGATAATAAAAATTATAAAAATTTAATTGATGACGTGTTAAAGGATTTAGAGGAAAGTATTGCCATTGCACTAAAAGCAGGAGTAAAAAGGGGAAATATTATTTTGGATCCAGGCATTGGGTTTGCAAAAAGCTATGAGGATAATTTGAGAACTATGAACAATCTAGAAAAGTTACATAGTTTAGGATACCCAGTACTACTTGGAACTTCAAGAAAAACTATGATAGGATTTGCACAAGGGTTAGATACTAGTGAAAGGCTTGAGGGGACCCTTGCAACTACGACTATTGGTATAATGAAGGGCTGCGAATTTATAAGGGTTCATGATATAAAAGAAAATAAAAGAGTTTGCGTTTTAACAGATGCCATATTTAGAAGTTAGGAAAATAACTTAGGTATAAAGAGGAGATAATACTATGGATAAAATATACATAAGAGATTTAGAAATTTACGCCAATCATGGTGTTTTTCAAGAGGAAAAAACCTTAGGACAACGATTCTTAATTTCTTTAGAACTTTTCCTGAGTTTAAGAGAAGCCGGAACTACTGATGATATAATGAAAACTGTTCATTATGGTGAGCTTTGTCACCTAGTGGAGGAAGAATTCAAGAAGGAAAGTTATGATCTAATAGAAAGAGCTACAGAGAAGGTAGCCGAGTTCATACTTTTAAAATATGATTTGGTTCAAAGAGTAAAGGTTAAAATTAAAAAGCCTTGGGCGCCTATTGGTAGGCCACTTCAATATGTGGCGGTAGAGGTAGATAGATGTTGGCATACTTCATATATTGGTATAGGTGGAAATATGGGGGACAAGGACAAAAATGTAAAAATGGCCTTAGAACAAATAAGTAATTCTTATCATACAAAAATAACGAAAACGTCAAAACTTTATGAAACTAAGCCAGTTGGATATCTAGAGCAAGATGATTTTTTGAATTGCGCCATTGAGGTCAAAACGCTTTTAAATCCATTAGAACTTGTAAGATTCTTATTATCTATTGAAAAGGAATTAAAACGTGAGAGGGTTATAAGATGGGGGCCTAGAACAGTAGATTTGGATGTGTTATTGTATGATAATATTACTAGTTCATTAGAAGAAATAATATTGCCTCATCCTAGAATGCAAGAACGAATGTTTGTTTTAGAGCCATTAAGTGATATAGCACCTTATGTTATTCATCCGATTTTGAATAAGACTATTATTCAAATGAAAGAATCTTTAATAAAATAACAAATACCTTATACCTTATTCAGGTATAAGGTATTTGCATAGACCATAAAGATTGTAGTTCTTATACATTTTACTTGTGTCAATATAATCCATATTGAAGTCGCCATCCCATGGATAAATTGAAATATATCTTTCGTCATAAATATTTATAACATATTTATTTTCACTAAATGTCATAAATATTTTATATATTGGTTTAGCAGGTAAGTTTGATGGTCTAGACACGAAACTAGAGTTAGTTAATGAATTGAAAAACTGTGAGGTAGTAGTTAAATCCTCTTTAGAAAAATCTTTCTTCTTATAAAAATTCATATATAAGGCATAAAGCTCATTAGGAGTTTTAAGTGACATATCTTTCATTAATAATTTGGTGTAATAATAATTTGTTGGTTTACTTTTATTAAAAACTTTTTTATTAAAATTGTATTTACACCCGAAAAGGCTGAAAGAAAAAAACACACATATTACAAGTGAAATATATTTATTTCTATTAATACCCAAACAACCACATCCTTTAACCACATTGAAGTACTACAGGTTATAAATTGTTACACAACTAATGAATAGCTTCGCCTATGATTCAACGCTCTTGTAAATAAAATATGTTGAATCTTTATTTTTTAGTACACAAAATTGCCCTAATTGCATATTTTAAAATAAGAGTTAAAAAATACGCTTAAAAAAAATGCTTTATTAGAGGGGGATTATTTTGAAATATGGAATTGATATTGGCCATAATTGCCCACCTGCAGACATGGGATACGTGGGTATAAAAAATGAGGATGAGTTAAATAAAGAAGTTGGAGATATCGTCATGGAAAAACTAAAACTGCTTAAGCATGATGTAGTCAAGTGCACTCCTAGAGGCGATTCTAATTTGAGTAATTCACTTTATAGGAGAGTTACTAATGCAAATGAAGAAAATGTAGATGTGTATGTGTCTATTCATTTTAACGGAGGACGTGGAAAGGGAACAGAAGTTTATGCAATTTCAAAGGAGAGTAAAGAAATAGCTAAAAGAGTTGTAATTGAGATAGCAAAATTAGGTTATGTTAATAGAGGAGTAAAGAATGGTAACTTTTTATATGTATTAAAAAACACAAAAATGCCTGCAATACTTTTAGAAGGTGGATTTGTAGATTCTAAAGAAGATATGGATAGATTTAATGCGGAAAACATAGCAAACGCAATTGTAAATGGATTAATAGGCTGATGATATATTCAATTGATTAAAATGAATTGTAATAGTTGTATTAAAAAAACCAGTACTATTTTTAGTACTGGTTTTTTTGTTAACTTCAAACATATCAACATTTTAAAAATGTAGATATATGGTTTAGAGTGTGAATTTTTATGGTAATAAGTAAAAGTTTATAATATTACAATTTTTTTTAATAAAAGTAAAAAATATAAGGATTAAGTAAATATTTTAGCGTACGATATAATAAATGGAGGGATATAGAGATACGTGTTAAAAATTAGTATCAGTAAATTTCAATGGGGGGATTAAAATGTTGAAAAATATGAAAATATCACAAAAATTATTAGCTATAAATATAATAAGTGCCGTATTTTTAATTATTGTTGGCCTTGGTGGATTAAATGGAATAAATGTTATTAATAACAATGGTGAATACATTTACAATAACAATTTGTCTAGAATAGAGAATATATATAATGTTCAAAATAACAGTTCTAGAGGAAAATCGGATATGGAACATATAATTAATTCTGAGTTCAGAAGTGACATTAGTAAGATGGAGGACGATCTCAAGGTCATTGCAGCAGAAAATAATAAGTATTATGCTGAATATGAAAAGATACCTTTTGAAAATGCAAAAGAAAAAGATGATTATGATAAATTGAAATTGGTACTAACTAAATACAGAGAGCAAAGGACAAAAACAATTGATTTAATTAAAAGTGGTAACTATAAAGAAGGTACAAAAGAATATACTGGCGAGTTTACTGCATTGAGATTACAAATAGAAGATGGATTAAATACAATAATACAAGATAATAGAGCATCTGCTAAAATTAAATCCGATTCTAACAAGGGTGTATTTAAAAATACTGTAATAGTCACCATAGTACTTATTATGTTAGGGTTGTTAATTAGCTTCTCAATAGGATTAAAATTGTCGACATGGCTTATGAAGAGAATAAATAATGTGGTGATGTTTGCAAATAATTTAAGTAATGGAGATTTAACACAGATAATGAAAATTACTGCAAATGATGAACTAGGAAAAATGGCTACTTCTTTAAATAAAGCTGGAGAAAACATAAAAGTATTAATTACAGAAATAATGGAAGGGGCGTCAAGTATCAGTGCCACTAGTGAAGAACTTTCTGCTACTACAGAAGAGATCTCATCGAAGATGGAAATAGTTGGAGAATCTATAAAGGAGATATCAATAGGGTCACAGCAATTAAGTTCTACCACGGAGCAAGTAAATGCAACAACAGAAGATATTGCACAAAACGCACTTCGAGTATCAAGGAAGGCTGATGAGGGGAATAAGTCTGCAAAAGAAATTGAAAAGAGAGCAATTGAAATCAAAGTGAGTGCAAATAAAAGCTACGAGGTAACAAATGAGGTATATAATGTAAAACAACAAAACATAATTAATGCAATAGAAGAAGGCAAGGTTGTTCAAGAGGTAAAGATAATGGCAGAAGCAATAGGAAATATAGCAGCTCAAACAAATCTTCTAGCTTTAAATGCAGCAATAGAAGCGGCTAGGGCTGGAGAGCAGGGTAAAGGGTTTGCAGTTGTAGCAGATGAGGTAAGAAAGCTAGCAGAGCAATCAACAGAGACGGTTAGAAACATCCAAGAAGTAACAGTAAGAGTAGAGAAAGCATTTCAAAATCTTTCGGGAAATGCAAATGAGGTGCTTGAATACATTGAATCTCAAGTTAAACCGGATTATGAATTTTTAATAAATGTTGGGCAGCAATATGGTGAAGATGCATCTTTCTATAATGGATTATCTACTGATATTATGACTTCAATGGATACAGTAACAGAAACGATATCAGAAGTTAAAAGTGCAATAGAAAATGTATCAGCTGTAGCTGAGGAATCTTCTGCTAGTTCACAAGAAATACTAGAAAGTATCAATGAAACAAATGCAGCAATTCATGAGGTTGCACAGGCTGCGCAAAGTCAAGCAGAATTAGCTGAAAAGCTAAATAAAATGATTCAAAAGTTTAAAATATAATATAGAATGAATATTAAATATGTTAAATTTTTTAGAAGATTATGTTGTAAAACATTTTAATGAAGAAGAATCTATACAAAAGAAGAATAATTATCCAGGGTATGAACTTCAGCACATAGAACACCAAAAGTTTAAAAACGGTCTGTCAAAATTGAGAAAAATTATTGAATTGGATGGTATAAAAGCGTCATCAATTATTATAATTCAACAGAGAATATGTAACTGGTGGATAAATCATATTAGCAAAGAAGACATGGAGTTGGGTAAATTTTTATGTGAATAGATATTATTTCGAAAATAGATTAGGGTTAGCTAGTTATAGAATGTTATGTAAAAATAATGCCAGAAGCGCTCATGCTTCTGGCATTATTTTTATAAAAGTTTTTTAGCAAATTCCATATTATCTAAATTATTATTTTTTACATATTCTAGTGATTCAACTAAGTAAGTTTTATGATGTTCTATAGTTTTTGAGAAAGATTGAATAAAATCAACTATATCTTCTTTGGTATCCTCTTTAGTACATAGATATTTCCCGACTAAATAAAATCTAATAAATGAATATCTTATTAAAAGCATAATATAGCCATCAAATATTGATTCTGACTCGGAAAATGGAAACATATTATTATATATAAAATTCACTAAAAAATTTTCGAAAATATAGCTATTCTTATTCATAAAATCCTCGTTATAATCTTCAAATGCTTTTATGTAAAATTCAGAATGTTTACTAATGTCCTCGTCTTGATCTAAATTGTATCCAGATATTATTTGTTTAGTGTATTCCCTAAAAGAAACACTATCCACTTCTTTAAATACATTTAGAAAACCCATCATTTTTTTAAAGAAATCCATCTGAGTCATATAATTCAATTGATTTTTTTTAGAAGAGTAGTTAATAAAATTCATATCATATTCTTTTATAAATTTGGATACATTACTATTCTTATTTTCAAGTTTAGTGCTTAATGTTTTTATAAAATCACCTAATATATAAAGCCTTTGGGTTAAATTAAATTTTCTGTTTTGTATTATTTTTATACTTAAATCTCTAATTTCTTTGAAATACTTTACAGGTGAATTATTATATTGTTTCGATTTAGTATCGATATCACTTGATACTATGTGTTTATCTAAAGTTTCTTTACTTTCTTTAAATTCAATCCCGTCTTCTTTTAGCAAAAGGATTCTTGCAGCTTCTGGGCATGCTACATCTAGGGACATTTCATAATATCCATCTACTATATTTGTTATTCTAGGAAAGGATGTGCAAACATTTGAAAGATACTCTTCTCCAATTTTAGTATAAATGATACAATAATTTGCTTCGTCTAAAAAAGCACAGCGTTTCCCACTTTTTAGTTTAACCCTTCCATAATCTACATCAGGACTTAGATAGTCATCATTATTATGAACGTTTTTTTGAAACATACGCTTCATTTCTTTATCTTGAACTTTGTAATATTGTCTGAATGTAACTTTATCAATATCTACATCCCATCCAATACAACAGCTATCTTTGCAGTTTCCACCTATACATTTAAATTCCTTAAGATATCCTGGATATCTCATTTTTACGTTTTTTATCATTGTCTACTTCCTTTGCATATAAATTACTTAAAGTTTTCTACTTTATATTCATTTTACTATAGTATTTTAAGTTTGTCAGATGTATCCGCAATACCATGTGTACATATATCGGATAATAATTGTTTAAATAGCAATAAAAGAGCCAGATAGGCTCTTTTTAAAAAAAATATACTCAGGCGTATTATAGTTCCTGCTTTTCTGAATTTCACTTCACATGTACTTAAATCTTATAGATTTATTTTCTCTCATCTTTGATGTCTTTTATCATTTATCTTATTCATCTTAGCATCCATCTTGTCCAATTTAGCGGTTTTATCATTCAACATTTCATCCATATTATTCATCTTAGCTGTTTTATCAGTTATAATTTCATCCATCTTGCTTATTTTGGCTGTTTTTGCGTTTATCATTTCATCCATATTATTCATCTTAGCTGTTTTATCATTCATAACTTCATCCATCTTTCCCATCTTAGCAGTTTTAGCATTTATCATTTCATCCATATTATTCATCTTAGTTGTTTTATCATTCATAACTTCATCCATCTTGCTCATCTTAGCAGTTTTAGCATTTATCGTTTCATCCATATTATTCATCTTAGTTGTTTTATCATTCATAACTTCATCCATCTTGCTCATCTTAGCAGTTTTAGCATTTATCGTTTCATCCATATTATTCATTTTAGCTGCTTTATCATTCATAACTTCATCCATCTTGCTCATCTTAGCTGTTTTATCATTCAACATTTCATCCATTTTAGCCATCTTAGCTGCCTTATCATTCATCATTTCATCCATCTTTTTCATTTTACCTGTCTTATCTTCCACCTTATCCATTCTAGCAGTCTTATCGTCTATCTCATCCATCATTTCCAGAGTGTTTATATGCATTGTTATACACATTTTCATCATCATATGCAGATGCATTATTTGCATGGGTATAGGCATATTGTTATTAGGCATAGATATACCCATAGTCATATTAGTGTTAGGGGTATGCATTTGAATAGGCATAGTTGTGTTGCTATTAGAAGTAGAAATAGGCACATCCATCATTCTCCATGGTGTAATGGGTTCCTCGGTATTATAAAGCTTGTTCATATAGTTCCTCCAAAAATTATTTCCATATTATATATATTCAAAGAAATGCCAAATGTGAAAGTCTTTGCTCAATTAAATAATTAGATATGATGTGTGATAAAAAAATATCCTTTTAATATTTTCTGCATAAAAAAGGGCTTTCAAGAAATCTCTTGAAAGCCTTATGGTGAGAAGACGGGAATGTATAACTATTCATAAATCCAATTTGCCATCACAGTATATTTTTCATACAAGTTTTGCAATTGACTTATTTCACTATTATATGAATCAACATATTCTTGTGATGAAGCAATCTTTAAAAATTCGGTATTAGCTATAATTTTATATGAGAGCGCTTTTATAATAATATTCATTTCTTCTTTACTTATATCTACAAGCAATGTAAATCCCCCTCATAATTTATATTTTTATATTATATGTACTCATCCCTAATAGTAGAATTTAAAGGTCAAAGATAATGAGGGTTTGTGCATCTCAAAATATGTCAACTAAAATAATGAAACAAGAGTTGCAGTACTCACAACTCTTGTTTCACTAATACTTATTAAAATTTTCTTCCTATATTTCTTTATCGCAAGGGGTTAGTTCACCACATATATTACATTTTACTGTATCGCCTTTTAATGTATTTGGTTTTAAAGTATGAATTTCAGAAAATGCAATATCATTATCTATAAATTTTTCATCGCATAAGGTACAGATATCTTCATTTTCAAATGTGTTTGACATAATATCATCTCCTTATGTTAATATATTCTACAAATGCAATGTAAATACCTTTTATATTCTACAAAATAGTAAATGTTTAACAATAAAAAGGGCTTGTAATATGTATAAAATAATACTATGATTTGTAAAGCTATCTTTAACAAAATCTAAGGAGGAGTACGTATATAAAAACTTAGATATTCTGAAAGTAACACAATACAAATTAAGTTACATTCACATTGAGGCTATTAATCATTTCAAGAAAATTACAAACAAAATTAATTTATGGTAATTATGGTATAATTATTTATATGTTTTATTGCGAATTTGTGGAAAAATGAAAATTAAATTAATATATTAAAAGTTTAGTTTATGGAAGGAGATATTATGTTAAGTCCAAAAGAAGCAGAAAGAGAGCTGTCAATAGGTGCACAACTAAATCCAGGACCATGGATAAAACATAGCATGTCTGTTGGCTTGAATGCTAAATTAATTGCAGATAAAATTGATATGGCATTAAGACATGGCTTACCGGATTTTACTAATACTTAACTTAAAACTAACTAAATATAAATACTTACTAACCTAATATTAAATCTATATAAATTGTTTTTTACTATTATATAAAGATTTGTACCCTAAGTTTAAGGATAAAAAAACTGTTATGCAAACAGAAGTACAAATTGCAATCATAATGGCTATCTGATACATAATAGCCGTGGTAGGCAATGTGCCTGACAATATTTGACCTGTCATCATTCCAGGTAAAAAGATTATACCCATTCCCATCATGGAATTTAGCGTAGGAATTAAGGCGGTTTCTAAAGCATTATTAGCAAAAGGTTTCAAAATATATTTAGGTTCAACTCCTAAATTAAGTAGAGTATTAATTTTATTTTTTTCTTTGTTTATGTCATCCATAAATGTTTTTATTGCAATATTTACTCCAGTCATAGCGTTACCAATAATCATACCAGCTAAGGGTATAGTGTATTGGGGGTTAAATATGGATTTTCTTACAACTACAGTTACAAAGAAAATTAAAACAAAAAGTCCTGAAAATGTTAAAGATGCCCCTATTGCAATTTTAAAATTGTAATTTAAGTCTTTTCTGCTTTTGATTACGATATGAACAGAAAAAATAAGCATAAGTATTAAAAAAATTATAGTAAATATAGGTTTTGGATTGCTAAATACATATTGAAGAATATAACCCACAATTACAAGTTGAACGGTCATTCTTAAGCTTGCAACTAGAAGAAGTTTTGTTTGATTAACTCTTGATTTTTTCATAACTACGAGCACTATAATTAGAAGTAAGTAAATAAGTGAAAACTGGAAAATACCTAGTGTTACTCTTCCTTCCATGGTTAACCCTCCTTAAATATTTCAATTTTATTTTCACAAAATTCTTCAACAATAGATTTATTGTGGCTTACAATTACAACATCAATATTCCTTGCCTTGCAGAAGCCTGTTATGTTTTTCATTAGTTTATGACTGTTTTTCTCATCTAATGCCGACGTTGGCTCATCTAGTAATATAACACTAGGGCATAATGATAAAAAAATAGATATATAAACTCTTTGACGTTCACCAGCAGAAAGGGTAGATGTATGTTGATCAAGCGGAACATTTACGCAGCAAAGATCGGTAATTAAACTTATATATTCATTAGGCGGCATAGGTTTTTGCCTTAGCGAATAAAATTTTTTGAAATTATCTATTATGCTCTCATCAAAAAGAAATACTTCCTGAGAAACTAGGCTTACTTCACGCCTTAGATCAATAGGATCATACGCATCAACTGGGATACCTTTATATAATAGTTCACCAGAGACGGGATTTATGGATTGGTTCAATAACTTTAAAAATGTACTTTTACCACATCCACTATCCCCAACAATAAAATTAATCATGCCTTGCTTAATTTTTACATCATTATAAGTTAAATTGGATTTGTAAATAAGATTATTCGCTTGAAATAATGGTTGGGTCATTATAATTCCTCCTTTGGGTTATATTAAAGTTAGTATTGAACCTAGTATACCGGATATGCCAACACACGCAGTAATTACTACAGGGCCAGGAGTTAATTGTCCCAGGGCTATACCTGCTAAAAATTCTGTTTGAGTTAACCAACCTAATTTATTTACAACTTCATTTTCTATAAAAGGGATGACAACTAAACCACCACCATAAATAAATGATCCAACCTTTATAAAAAACATAAACAGGCTTAAAAGTAGTGGAGCAAAAGCGAGTGGAGCAGCAATTGAAAATAGCTTCTTACCATTAATATTTTTAGTTGGGTTTGAATATATAAATACGCCAATTATAGCAGCAAAGAGCATTGCAACAATCATATTCACTTTGAAGAGTGTTATAGCAATTGTTGTAACTAAAAATATGAGATGTTGTGGTTTATTAATTACTGTCTTCTTATACATATTTAACAGTGAAGACGATATCAATGCAATAACTACTGCGTTAATTCCATATAGTATACCCGTTATACTAGGTATCTCGCCGAATTATAAATATACATAACTAAGTATATTTATAATTACAAATGCAGGTAGAATAAAACCAATACCAGCCAATATCCCACCCAAAATTCCGCCTCTAAGAAATCCCAAATACATACCTAACTGAGTTGAAACTGGCCCTGGAAGTATATTACATACCGCAAGACCATCTAAAAATTAATCCTTTGTGGCCCAGTTCCTTTTATCTACAAGGTCGGAATCCATCATTGCAATATGTGCCATGGGACCACCGAACCCAATTAAACCTATTTTAAAAAAAATAATAAAATATTTCTTTCATATGATATGACCTCCTTGACTATATTATATCCAATTGATAAAATATAAAGTAAATAGCTAAAGATGATATCTAACATTGATATCGAAATTCGATATTATAAATAAGATACCACAGGAGGAATTTAAATGCAAGAGCAAATTATGAGAAAATTATTTTTAGGATTCATTCATATTCATATATTACATCATTCTAAAAAGGAGCCCTTTTATGGACTATGGATGATAGATGAACTTAAAGAGCATGGATATGATATAAGTGCAGGAACTCTATATCCTATACTTCACAATCTAGAGAAAAGCGGGGTTTTAAAAGTTAACAATAGAAATGTAGATGGAAAGATAAGAAAGTACTACTCAATTACGCCTATGGGGGAAGAGGTTCTTATAGAAGCAAGGAGAAAGGCATATGAGCTTTTTAAAGAGATAAAGGAATGAAAAATATTAGGTACACAATATGTCTAGTGTAAGATTATATCACAGAAATTGAAGACTAGATTAGAAACAGAAGTTGAGGATCTTAAGTTAGAAAATAAATGATTCAGTGAAATACTTTCAATATATTAGCATAAGCTATAAGGAATATTAGATCAAAGAAATAGAATTAAAACCTAGTTGTTATAAATATTGTTGCAAATAAATAAAAAAGACTGAACCATTTAGCTTTTAAACTAAGTGATACAGTCATTATTCAAAATATATGGTGCCGAAGGCGGGAATCGAACCCGCACGGTATTGCTACCTCTGGATTTTGAGTCCAGCGCGTCTGCCAGTTCCACCACTTCGGCATACCTGACAAAAAATATCTTACCATATATATATAATTAATGCAACAGATATATATTTATTTAGAATAAATTAGTATATTTTTATTTTGTAGATCTTTTTTTATGTATAAAAAATAGCTAGAAAGTTTGTTAATTCTTAGGACGTTTTATGGGTATAATATAAGAGAAACTTTTTTATATGAAATTAAGGGTAAATTTAACTAGAAGTTAAGGACATAATATGCTAAAATTTTTACGTGAGGTTTAAGCCTCATGTAAGTGTTCATAGGTGAATAAAAATTAATATTCAAGTAGTAAGAACGTTAATAATTGCATTGATTGAGTATAATATTAGAGCGAGTATAATATTAAATAGAACATAATGCAAGATTTATTATAAACATATTGAAAGAAGGGATTTACAATGTCTAAGGAAAGACTATTAATTTTAGATGGCCATAGTCTTATGTATAGAGCTTTTTATGCATTACCGGCCCTAACAAATTCGGATGGGATATACACTAATGCAGTTTATGGTTTTACGTCTATGCTTTTAAAGATGAAAGAGGAATTTGAGCCGGACTATATTGTTACAACATTTGATAGGCGCGCACCTACTTTTCGTCATGAGGAATATAAAGAATATAAAGCAGGTAGAAAAAAAATGCCTGATGAGTTGCAAGGACAGTTTGCTATAGTTAGGGAACTTTTAGAGAAAATGGCTATAGATATCTTTGAATTAGATGGATTTGAAGCAGATGATTTAATTGGTACCTTATCCGTAATTGGAGAAAAAGAAGGACTTGAAGTTTTTATAGTAACAGGAGACAGAGACGCACTTCAGCTTGCAACAGATAATGTTAAAGTTGTAATTAATAAAAAGGGAATGTCAGAAAAAGAAATATATGATAGAAAACGTATGACAGATGAATACGGAGTAACCCCTACAGAATTTATAGACGTAAAAGGATTAATGGGAGACGCTTCTGATAATATTCCAGGAGTTCCGGGAATAGGTGAAAAAACTGCTTATAAGCTTATTAAAGAATATAAAAGTATAGAAAATCTTCTTATGAATATTGATAAAATTAGTGGAAAAAAACTAGTGGAAAATTTAACAACATATAGTGAACAGGCTATTTTTAGTAAAAAGTTAGCCACTATTATTACATGTGTTCCTATGGAGATTGATTTAGAATCAATTAAATCAAAAGAAAAATATGATGTGCGTGCTGTAAGAGACTTATTTCATAAGTTACAGTTTAAATCTTTAATAGGTAAAATAGCAGATGATGAAAATTCCACTGAGGAAGTATTTTCTGCTGATTTTAAAGTAGTAGATAAGGTCTCATTACTTGAGGAGCTTATACTCGAAATTAAAGATACTATTTATATAATTTTTGATATATCTTTTGCAAATGTGTTTTCTAAAATGTGTATAGATAGCATATACCTTAATTACAAAGAAAAAAACTATCTTATCAAAGTTGATGAATTATATAAAGATGATGAAGAAAAAACTATAAAATGTTTGAAAACTATACTTGAGAGTAATGATATTAAAAAAGTGACTCATGCTGTAAAAAATGCTTACGCTGCTCTCAATAAAAAAGGTATTAAATTGCAAGGTGTACAATTTGACACAGAGCTAGCTGCTTATTTACTTGATTCTGCAAAAAAAGAATACAGCTTAGAAACTCTTATGGATACAAATCTTAGAATTACTATTAAGGGTGAAGGCTTTGATAAAGAAATTAATAAAGTTGCACTTCTAAAGAGACTTTATGAGATATTAGAAAAGAAAATTAAAGAGTATGAAATGGAAGAACTTCTGTATAAGGTGGAACAGCCATTGACAGAAGCTATATCATACATGGAAGCGGAAGGATTTACGATTGACAAAGATCAACTAGCAGAACTTAAAGTAAAGTTTGCTGCAGATATAGTTGAGTTAGAAAGCACTATTTTTGCTTTAGCAGGAGAAGAATTTAATATAAAATCACCAAAGCAATTAGGAAAGATATTGTTTGAGAAATTAGATTTACCTGTAATAAAGAAGACTAAAACAGGATATTCAACTAATGCTGAAGTTTTAGAAGCATTAGCAGATAAGCATCCTATAATAGAAGAAATTACTAAGTATAGAGGGGTAACAAAAATTTTTTCTACGTATATTGAGGGACTACAGGCAGCAATTGATACAGATAGTAGAATTCATTCAAACTTTATGCAGACAGTTGCAACAACAGGAAGGCTTTCAAGCACAGAACCCAACTTGCAAAATATACCTATAAGAAACGAAATGGGCAGAGCTATAAGGCGTGTATTTATACCACACAATGATCAGTGTGTTATTTTGTCTGCCGATTATTCTCAAATAGAACTTAGAGTACTTGCTCATATAGCTAAAGATGATAATTTAATCGAGGCTTTTATGGAGCATAGTGATATTCATACTAAAACAGCTTCTGAGGTATTTAATGTACCAATAGATGAGGTTACAAAACAGATGAGAAGTAATGCTAAAGCTGTAAATTTTGGAATAGTATATGGTATTGGTGAATTTAGTTTAGCAAAAGATTTAAATATCTCTAGGAAAGAAGCTAAAACATACATTGAAACTTATTTCGAAAGATATCCAAATGTTAAAAAATATATGAAAGACATAGTGATTGAGGCTGAAGAAAATAGTAGTGTTACTACTATAATGAATAGGCGTAGATTTATACCAGAGATAATATCTTCAAACAAAATGGTCAAGGCATTTGGTGTAAGACTTGCTATGAATACACCTATACAAGGTAGTGCTGCAGATATTATTAAACTAGCTATGGTAAATGTATTTGATAAATTAAAGGAAGAGGGACTTAAAAGTACGTTGATTTTGCAAGTACATGATGAATTGATATTAAATGTATATAGGGATGAGATTAAACAAGTTGAAGATTTGGTTAAGGATCAAATGGAGAATGTTATTAAACTTTTAGTTCCGTTAGAAGTAGAAATAAGTGTTGGTGAAAGTTGGTATGAGGCTAAATAATTAATAACTTATAAATTGCGGTTAACTATAAAAGCGGGGGATAATATAATGTTAAAGGTTGGAATAACAGGCGGGATAGGTAGTGGAAAGAGCACTGTGACAAATATGCTAAGAGACAAATGTTTTCCTATCATCGATGCAGATATTGTGGCTAGAGAGGTTTTTATAATATACCCTGAGATAGCATTCACTATTAAACAAGAATTCGGTTATGAGTTTTTTAATGAAAAAGGTGAACTTAATAGGAAAGAATTTGGAAAATATATATTTAAGAGTGATCTTCTAAGAAAAAAGCTTGAAGGCATAATTATGCCTTTTATAAGACGGGAGATAAATGACAGAATAAAAATATGTGAAGAAGAAAATATGAAAATTTGCTTTTTAGATGCGCCTACTTTAATAGAAAATCATTTTCATACTAATATGGATATAACGATTTTAGTGTGGGTTGAGAAAGATGTTCAAATACAAAGGGTCATGTCTAGAGATGGTTTGGATCTAGATGAAACAATGGATAGAATAAGAGCTCAAATGTCAATAGATGAAAAGAAGAAATTTGCAGATTTCATCATTGATAACGGAGGAAGCGTTGAAAATACGAAATTGCAGCTAGATTCGATTATTACACAACTAGAGGGGTTAAATGTGAAAAATGATGTTTAAAAAAATTATAAAGATTTTATGCCTAGTTATTCTGTTTATTATTTTAATTAATATTAAAACCATTTTTAAAAGTTTTTACCCAATTAAATATGGGGATCAAATATTTAAGTATTCACAAAAATATAATGTAGACCCTTCTTTAGTTATATCAGTAATTAGAGCAGAAAGTAATTTTGACGATAAAGCGACTTCACATAGAGGCGCATACGGGCTTATGCAGATAATGCCTGAGACAGCAACTTGGATTGCGGAGAATATGAAATTAAAAGATTTTAATGTTGAAAAATTATATGATGACGAACTTAATATTGAAATGGGATGTTGGTATATTAATAATTTAAATACTGAATTTAGTGGAAATATAGAATTGGTTCTTGCAGCATATAATGGAGGACGTGGAAATGTTCAGAAGTGGCTTAAGGTTGCGGAGTACTCAAGCGATGGAAAAACATTAGATGTAATACCTTTTGAGGAAACAGATAAGTATGTTAAAAAAGTAAAGACAAATTACAATGTTTATGTGAAACTATACGGTAAAGAGTTAAGTGATATCAATAAGGAATAGTGAATAAAAAATATTGACAATTTACATCAAACTGATATATAATCAATCTTGTAGTCGTGAGGGGTACCAATACGGAGTGACTGCAAGATTAATCCTTTTTACTAGATAATATATGCGACAGTGGCGGAATGGCAGACGCGCACGTTTAAGGGACGTGTGGGAGACCATACGGGTTCAAGTCCCGTCTGTTGCACCAAAGAATAAAAAAGTATCAACACTTTGATTGTGTTGGTACTTTTTTATTGTATAGAATAGCGCCAAAACGTACAACGCGTCTAATGTGTTTAAAATCATATGGATGTGTTGTAGTTATTTTAAAAGAAAGATTTGGTCGATTTTATAATATAATAAGTATTTATTGTAGTATTTTAGAATATATGGTAAGATTTTAATTAGAATAATTATAAGTATAAAAGAATTTATTAGGGGGCGAATTTTAAATGGAAACAAGTTTTAATGAGGCAGTTAATGTTAATGAAATTCCAATGACAATAGGACAATGGTTGGTAACACTGTTAGTAATGGGTATTCCAATTGTAGGTTTTGTATTAGCAATAGTTTGGGCAACAGGACATGATGTAAATAGAAGTAAGAAGACTTTTTGTCAAGCATCGTTAATATTTGGCGCAATTGTTCTAGTATTATACGTAATATTTTTTGCATTATTTGCAAGTGTAATGAGCGATGCTATGAATAGTATATCAGGTTATTAATTAATGAAATGACACACCTTTTTTTATTTATTATTAATTTTAAAAGAAATGAATTATTAAAAGGAATATGGAAAAACTAACATCTGAAAGAGGTGTTATTTATGAAAAACAAAAAGAATGACCCAGATATAAAACACAAAAAACAAGCTAAAAGAGAAAGTAACGAAGAAAATCCTGTAACTATGAATGGTGATAGCAACATGAGAAAACCAGTAAGAGGATTAAAAGAATTATAAAATGCACTAGTTAAGAAGCGGCTTCCTTCAAAATGATTTTAATTATTTTGAAGGAAGTCACTTCTTTTTATTTTTTTAAATTAGTATCAAAACACAACCTTCAGCATAAATTGGTAATGTATTAGTAATATCAGAATAGGGAGGGAAATTATGAAACTAGAGGACAGAAATATTGAAGATATAGACAACGAGGATGAATATGAAATGGTTCCACTAGAACCTATGATGTATGGATGTGGTCAAATGAATGCTATGCCAAATATGGGAATGCCAGAAGGATTTAGGCAGGAGTCAAATTTCAATATGAGAACAAATTCATGTATGGGAATTAACCAAAATACTGGAATGAATCCATGGATGGGATCAAGTCAATTTAACGAAGATATGTTTACAAATGATTTTAATCCAATGGGAGCATCGTATGGTGAGGAAACTAATAATGACTATGAATATGAGGATGAGGCTTCAAGGCAATTAGATAAGTATCAAAGTAGAGAACCTGTTAAGCAGCCTTACAATAAGCCTAAGCCACAATACAATAGTGTTGAGTCAATTGTATTTAGAATTGAAAAGTATAATCCTGCAATATTTAGGCGTTTGACTAGATGCGGTATACCTTATGCAGAAGCAAAAGAGATAGTTAGAAGAATTGTAAATTTGTCACTTATGCATAGAGATGAATAAAGAATGGCCTACATTTAACATAAAGAAAAAATAATTAGTTTATAACCCTATAAGGCCTTATGGGGTTATTTTAATTTTAAAAGTAAAGCTTATGGAATTTGTTATTAAAACTGTTTGTTAGATACTAAAATTAAGTCGATAGAATTTGTAATTAAAATTGAAGGAAATTGATAATAAACGTAGAATATATTTATTAATGAGTTATAAAAATAATTTCTAATTAGAGATGAAAGTAAAGAGGGGTAGGCATGTTTAACATAGATATTAAGTTCAATGATGTTAGTATTATAAATGTAGAAAAAGAAGATATATTTAAAATAAAGAATTGGATTAATAATCAACATGTTTATAACATAGAAGATGGATTAAATTATGGCATTCGAGAATTCTATGAAAGATATTTAGAGTATTTTGTCAGTGAAGGTGAGTACTTTGTTAAAGTCTTATGTAAAAATGAACTTATTGGCATTTTAAAGGGTAGGATAGAGTTTAAAAATCCTAATGAAGTATGGATTATGTGTTATCTAATGGAATCGAAAATGTATGGTGATGATGTATCAACTATAATAATTAATGAATTTTTAAAGCATTTTCATGAGAATTATGGGATAAGTAATTTCTATACTTTTGTTTCAGCTAATAATAATGATATGCTGAAATTATGGAAAAATAATAACTTTGAAATAAGTAGAGTAACAAATAATTTTTTAGAACTAGATAGTAAAAACAATGATATGCTCATTTTAAAGAAAACAATTATAAACTAGAAAAACAGGCATTTAATGTCTGTTATTTTTGTTGTAGAAATTAAATGGGAAATAAATTATTCCACGCAGGTTTCTAATATATTTTTATTTTTTGATTCTAAAATCATTTTATTATTAATAATATTCTAAGAGAGATCTATTAAGTTAGGGGATGTTAAAGTGAGATATACAAGATATAATTATAAAGCGCCCAAGAAAAATAATAATTTTATAATTATTATTACATTAACATTAATAGTAGCAATTGCATTGGGAACAGTTTTTTCTAAACTGCTACCTCATAATATGCAAGGTACAAGCACCACGGATAAGACCACTAAAGTAAGTTTAGAAAAAGATGCGGTAGACACTTCTAAATCGACCGCGGTAAGCAATAGTATAGATTATGTAGCATTGCAATGTGGAGTTTTTAGTAATAAGGACAGTGCTTTGCAACTTAAAAATAGCTTAACTGAATTTGGTACACCATTTATTATTGTAGAAGGTAATTTAAATAAAGTTATATTAGGAGTTTATCCAAGTGGCGGCGTAGAAAGTGTTATTAAACAACTTAATGCAAAAAAAATAACTTTTGTTAAGATTAGCTACAAATTAGATGGATCAGATTCAACCAGCGCGCAAACAAATGAAATGATAAGCGCAGATGTTAAAATATTAAATAAACTTTCAGAAAAAGATACTAAATTATATAAAACTGCGGATCTTAAGAAATGGATGCTCACATTAAAGGGCGCAGATGAAAAAAGTAAAAATTATAGTAACATGAGCGAAATAAAAACATATTTAACAGCATTACCACAGGAATTTAAAAAAGAAAAAACAGAAGAGGGATATATATATATATATAAATTTATAAAAAAGATGTTAAAGGCATAGAGGATTACACGCAAATGGATTATTTTAATCTATTTGCGGTTTTTCACGTCTGATATTCAGTTGGTATTCCACAAACTTAATGAAATTTAATTATTAACTTTTTTTGAATAATAATTTTATATACTTGTGCAACAATTTATTAAATGTTAAAATGTATAAGATATATAAGTAAAGTGGGGGGCGAACGATTTGAAAAGTGCAGATAAAAGAAATCCGTATTTTATTTTTTTTATAATGATAGGTGCCATTTCAGGAAGTTTTATAGGTGAACTATTAGGAAATAATATCGGTGCACTCAAATTTTTTAAGACTTCATTCACGATAGGTATGAGTACACCTATGCTTATAGATTTAAAAGTGCTTGCAATAAATTTCGGTATAAATTTTAATATTAATATTATGTCTATTATAGGCATTATTTTGGCAATAATATTATATAGGAAATATTAGGAGTGGTGTAGTGAATATTATTCTAGCTTCTGCGTCGCCGCGCAGGGCTGAACTTTTAAAAAGAATAACTAGTAATTTTAAGGTGATGGTAAGTGATTTTGAAGAAAGTGACATATTATTTTCTGGGAATTGTGGAGACTATGTTATGACTTTAGCAAAAGGGAAAGCTTTGGCTATTTGCAGTAGCGTGAAACACTCATCTGTTATAATAGGATGCGATACTATTGTTTATTTTCGCGGTAAAGTGATTGGTAAGCCTAAAGACAATCTTGAAGCTGTTCAAATGCTTAGTGATTTAAGCGGTAATACACATGAGGTATATACAGGAATTGCAGTAATAAATACAAAGACTCAAGAGATTAGCACTGAATATGTTTGTACACAGGTGAAATTTTCAAAATTATCAGAAAAAGAAATAAACAATTACATAGAAACAGGCGAATCTAGTGGAATGGCTGGGGCTTATGGAATACAAGGAGGAGCATCTTTATTTGTAGAAGAAATAAAGGGCTGCTATTATAGTGTTGTGGGGTTGCCAGTGAATAAATTGTATTATATGTTAAGGGAGATGGGGGTCAATCTATAAAGGAGTTGTTTATAGTAATGGCTTATAAAATTATGGATTTGCCCCAAAATGAAAGACCAAGAGAAAAACTATTAAGATATGGCGCTGATACATTATCCAACAATGAACTGTTAGCTATAATACTTAGAATAGGTTCGAAAGATGAAAATATTATAAGTCTTTGTGGTAGGATAATTGCTGAATGTGGCGGCCTTAATGGACTTTACAGCTCAAGTGCAGAAGAATTTATGAATTTAAAAGGTGTTGGAAATGCCAAAGCAACACAACTTTTAGCACTTATAGAGATTTCAAAAAGATTTAGAAGCTTTAAATCAGGAGAAGAGTACAAAATTACTTCCCCAAAAGATGTTGCAGAATATCTTATGGAGGATATGAGATATTTAAAAAAGGAATACTTAAAATTAGTTATGCTTAATACGAAGAATGTAATTATAAGCATAAAGGATATCTCAATTGGTAATTTAAATACTTCAATAGTACATCCAAGAGAAGTTTTTTACGAAGCTATAAAAAAGTGTAGTGCTTCCGTGGTTATTTGTCACAATCATCCTTCAGGGGATCCAACGCCTAGTAAGGAAGACATAAGCATTACTTTAAGACTTAAGGAATGTGGCAAATTACTAGGAATAGAAGTGCTTGATCATATAATAATTGGGAATGGAACTTATACGAGTTTAAAAGAAAAAGGAATGCTTTAGATACGAAAGGGGAAATTATAATGGGAATATTCGGAACATCTCGTGATATGGGAATAGATTTAGGAACAGCAAATACGTTAATTTACTTGAAGGGGAAAGGAATTGTACTAAGAGAACCTTCTGTTGTAGCTATAAATATAAATACTAATAAGGTACTTGCCGTTGGCGAAGAGGCTAAACAAATGATAGGTAGAACACCAGGTAATATTGTTGCAATTAGACCTATGAGAGATGGTGTCATTGCAGATTTTGATGTTACTGAAAAGATGCTAAAGCATTTTATAAATAAAGTTAGCCCAAAAGGACTTACAAGTCCAAGAATTGTAGTTGGATTTCCATCTGGAGTAACTGAAGTTGAAAAAAGAGCAATAGAGGAAGCAACTAAAAGTGCAGGTGCAAGAGATGCATATCTAATGGAAGAACCAATGGCAGCAGCTATTGGAGCTGGACTTCCAGTAAATGAGCCAACAGGAAGCATGATAGTAGACATTGGGGGCGGAACTACAGAGGTTGCAATTATATCACTAGGTGGTATTGTAACATGTATGTCTCTAAGGGTAGCAGGGGATGAGTTTGATCAATCAATAATAGCTTTTGTTAAAAAGCAACACAGCCTAATGATAGGTGAGAGAACAGCAGAAAATATAAAAATGGAGCTTGGGTCAGTATTCGTATTAGAAGATGATGAAATGAGCATGGAAATAACAGGACGTGATTTAATAACAGGGTTACCAAAAGTTATAGAGGTAACACAAAAAGAGGTAAGAGAAGCATTAAGTGAACCAGTTCAAGCAATAATTGAAGCGATAATAACAACCCTTGAAAAAACTCCACCAGAGCTTGCATCAGATATAATGGAAAAAGGAATTATGTTAACTGGAGGCGGAGCGCTTCTAAAAGGAATAGATGCACTTATAAACCGTGAAACACATATGCCAGTGCATATATCTGAAAATCCACTTGATTGTGTCGCTATAGGAGCAGGCAAGGCACTCAGTAATATTGACGTTATGAGTAAAAGAAGATAATATGGGATTTCTAAAAAATAAGCTGGCAGTAGTTATCATAATACTGTCAGTTACATTTTTATCACTAATTGGGTATAGTGCAAATCGAGGAAAAATGTCTTTCGTGGAGAATGGCGTGGGTGCAACAATAAATTCAGTGCAAGGTATATTTTATAAAGGATTTACAAGAATAGGAAATTCTTTTCAATTTATAACAAATATTTCAGATGTCAAGGCTGAAAATGAGCAACTTAAGAAAATTAATAGTGAATTTAAAAGCAAGGAATTGGAATATGATACCTCAATAAAAGAAAATGAAAGATTTAGAAAGGTTTTTGATTTATCAAAGCAGAAAGATGAATATAATTATGTAGGCGCTAACATAAAAGGATTAACTGGAAGTAGCTTTATGGATGGGTTTATCATAAATAAGGGAGAAAATAAAGGAATAAAAAAAGGGATGGTAGTTGTAACTGGAGATGGAATAGTAGGTCAGGTTTCATCTGTTGGTGATAATTGGGCGAATGTTTATTGTTTATCTAATGAAAATATTGCAGTGGCAGCGCTTGTTAAAAGTACAAGAGACAATAATGGCATTGTTAAAGGATATAAAGATGAGAATAATAAATTGCTTGCACAAATAGAGCGACTTTCATTAGATTCCAAAATAAAAAAAGGTGATGTAATATTAACATCAGGTCTTGGAGGTATATACCCATCTGATATTAAAATAGGCAAGGTGCTGAGTGTTCATGAGGACAAAGGAGAAGTAATGAAAACTGCTATAATAGAGCCTTATGTTGACTTCTCAAAGATTGAGGAAGTTTTTATTTTGGTGCAAAAGGACCCTAGTCAAATAAAATATTAGGAGTTGTATTATGAAGAAAATATTAACTGTAGTATTGTTAAGTATTCTATTTTTAATACTAGACAATACTCTGATGCCCTTATTTAAGGTGCACGGAACATATCCAAGTCTAATATTTATATTTGCACTGTGTTATTCAATTGTTAGTTCACCAAAAGACGCAGTAATAATTGGCGTTTTTACTGGTGCACTTCAAGATGTGTATTTTTTTAATGGTTTTGGAATCAATATGTTAAGTAACATGCTTATGTGTGTTGCAGCTTCATATATAGGTAAAAATATATTTATTGAGAAATCATTTTTGCCTATAATATCATCTTTTATATTAAGCGTAGTAAAAGGTTTTATAATATTTTGTGTATTGATTTTGATAAAAAAATACACAGATATAGGCGTAATATTCTATTATGGAATATACAATTTAATAGTATGCATATTTATGTACAGATTTACATATAAACTTTCACAAAAGGAGTATATGAAGACAGATTGGAAATTTTAAAATAGTACATCTAGTTAACTTTTAAAAGGTTGGTGAAATAGTGAGTCCGAAAAATAAAAAAGACAAAGAGTTTTCTAGGTTTAATGCTTTATCTATGATTATGATATTAATTTTTGTTGTTATTATTTCAAGGTTAATAAATATACAAGTTATAAATGGTGAGGTCTATAAGGAAAAAGCAAATCTACAAAATCATAAGATAATATCTACAGCAGCTCCAAGAGGTGAAATAATTGATAGAAACGGTGCAAAACTCGCTACAAGCAAGCAAAGTTATACATTGATATTTACTACAACTGATGAGAGCGAAGTAAGTTTAATTCCAACTTTGGACAAAGTATTTAAAATTCTTGATGATAACAAACAAATACTACTAGATGAGTTTTTGCTTAAAGTGAAAACTAATAGTAATACAAAACTTACAGAATATAGCTTTGATTTTAAGACGTCAGACAAAGTATCTCAGGATTGGTTAGAGATTAGATTTAAGAAAGATCGAGGGTTTGAAGAAAAAGTTATTAAAGAGCTTTATAAAGATAAAAAGAAAGATGACTTAACTACTGCTCAGTTTAAAAAAGTTGATGAAGCTCTTTTAAAGATTACACCGGTTGAAGTCTTTAATAAATTAGTAACGCTTTATGGTCTTGATAAAATTAAGGATCCCAAAAGCAAAGAGGAACTTAGAGATTATATGGTAGTTAAGGATAATATAAAGATGCAGAGTTTTTCAGGATATAAGCCTGTAACTATTGCTGATAATTTACTTGAAAACTGTGCCTTTATTTTTGAACAAATGCAACCAGAAATGCCAGGTATTAGTATTATAACTCAGCCAGTTAGAGTTTATCCTAATAAGGATTTAGGGTCTGCCTTTTTAGGATATATTTCTAAGATAAATCCTTGGGATGCAAATAAGTATGAGGAAAAAGGTTATGATATAAGTTCTGATTATATAGGGACGGCAGGAATTGAATCAGCGTTTGAAGATGTTTTAAAGGGTACTAAGGGGCAAGAAAGTATTTCAGTTAATAAGCAAGGCCGTAAAGTTAGTACCTTAGGTGAAATTGAAACTTATCCAGGGCAAACAGTGCAACTTAACATAGATAAAAATATGCAATACGCTGCGGAGAAGTCCTTAGATGCTGTAATGCTTGATTTACAAAAACAAGGGAATAATACAGCGCAAAGTGTAAACACAACAAATGCAAACAGAGGTGCTGTGGTTGTACTTGACGTTAACACAGGTAAGGTATTAGCTCTGGCAAGTAGACCTGGATACGATCCTAATATCTTTGCTACCGGCTTAACTAGTGATGAGTATAATAAAATGTTTGCTCCAGTTACAGAGCAAAAGGGATTAGAGTATATTCAAAAAAGAGGGCTAACAAATATTGAAGGTGTGCTAAAGGATACAGATATGGCTAAATCCAAACAAGAAAAGGAAAAAATAATACTTGATTATATGTTTCCACTTGATAAAAGCATAGAAGAAAATACTACAATAAGAAAAGATAATAGTGATATTTTCCCTAAAGCAACTTTCAATTATGCAACTAAATCTTTAATACCACCTGGTTCCACATTTAAACCAATGACAGCTATAGCGGGTCTAGAAGAAGGGGTTATAACTAAGGATAGTCAGGTATATGATTCTGGACCGTACAATGAACGTTATCCAAGCGTAACTGCTGCTTGTTGGATATGGAATGAACATCACGGTTCCCACGGATGGGTAAATATTCAAAAGGCAATGAGAGAATCTTGTAATTACTATTTTTATGATGTAGCTGATAAACTTTATGCTCACGCTGGAGAAAATAAAACTGGTTTAGACTTATTATCCAAATATGCGTGGAAATTCGGTCTTGGTATAGAACCCAAGAGTAATAAAAAACCTTCTACAGGGATAGAGATACCTGAAAACTTTGGTCAGGTATACAATTATGAATCAAGTAAAGAGATACAATCCAATATTCATAGAAGCAGTCTGGTGGAAACTCTACAAAGTGGAGTGAATTCTAAACTTGTTAAATTTAAACCTCTTGACTTAGTTTCACAAAAAGAGAGTGGCACTAAAAAAGAGATAGAAGAAATTAAAGAATTAAATCAAAACAAGGTTAAGCTTCTTGCTTTAATTAAGACCGAAATGAAAAAGGAGAAAAAGAGCAGCGAAGATTCAATTTCTAAAAGTATGAATAGTGCTATTAAGAAACTCATTGAGGATTCTTCAGTTCTAATAAAGAATAATTATACTGATAAAGACATTTCAGCTATAATTTATGCTATAAATACAGAAATATCTTCAGCTAACACCGAATTGAACTCTGCTGCTAGTGCATATTATGCAGCCATAGGGCAAGGATTTAATGCGTTTACTCCTCTACAACTAGCCAATTATGTATCTACTATGGTCAATGGTGGAAATAGATATGAATTGCATTTGGTTGATAAAACGTTAGATCCAGATGGAAATATAATTAAGGAAACTAAGCTTGTAGTTTTAGAGAAAACTAACGTAGCTGCTAGTACAATTGATATAATTAAAGAGGGAATGCTTGAAGTTACTAGTGATTCTCAAGGTACTGCATATAATGTCTTTAAAGATTTTCCTATTCAAAATGGAGGAAAAACAGGTTCGGCTACTTTCAATGATCTTACTCAAAGTGCTCTAGGAAGAACTTCATATGGATATTATATAGGGTTTGCACCCTATGATAAACCTCAAATAGCTGTTTGTGCAGTAGTTTTTGATGGAGGTCATGGTGGCTGGGTTGCACCAGTTGCTAAAGCAGTTTATGAGCAATACTTTAAAGCTGAACTACTTAAAATAGACGCTGAATATAAATTTATGGTTGATCCAGAGGAGAATACTAGCAATATAGACTTAAATAAAGCTACTACTGGTAATGCTCACGATTAGTAAAAAAATGGTTGGAACAGTAAATAAATGAGGTTTTCAAGTGAGCTCTGACAAAGTTATTTGTTAGGGTTTGTTTGATTATTATAGAATAATTTGAAAATAAAAAAAAATATATTGAAATTAAGCAGGAATTTACATATAATATGTTGAAATAGTAGTTTAGTCACATTCAAATAAATATACTTGTATTTTTATATGTTATTAATTTGAAGGTGCCTTAGGTTCAATTATGGAGCAAAACAATTAATAATTGCTTTTCAACCCAGAGGAGAGCTAGGAGGTAAAAAAATGGTTACAGATAAAATAATCATTAAGGGAAATAAAGAGGGATTAAATGTAGTTATAAATATGAATCATTTTAGTGATTTTGATGATATGTTAGAATCTTTAATTGAAAAGCTTGCTCAAGGAAGAAAATTTTACAAAGGTAGCACACTTAAAATTACTACTGAACTTAAATACATAAATGAGCGGGAAAGTAGAAAATTAAAAGAAGTATTATTTGATGAGTTTTTAATTAGTGATTGTATTTTTCAAAACACCGAGGAGTCTACTACAAAAGTGTTTACAGGAATATATGAGGGGAAAACCAAATTTTTAAGAAAAACCATAAGAAGTGGACAAAGTATAAATTACCCTGGTAATGTAGTTATAATTGGTGATGTGAATCCGGGAGCTGAAATATATGCAACAGGAAATATAATTGTAATGGGCAATCTAAGAGGACTTGCACATGCAGGCACGAATGGTAATGAAAAGGCTATAATAGCGGCAGTAAAGCTAGAACCTCAAATACTTCAGATTGCTAGCATAGTTACTCGGTCTCCTGAAGATGAAATTAAACCTCAATATCCTGAGGTAGCTAAAATTAAAAATGGTAACATCATTGTAGAGCCGTATTTACCGAATAAATATATATAATGGAGGGAATTCAACATGGGAGAATCTATAGTTATAACATCAGGTAAGGGTGGGGTTGGAAAAACAACTACTACCGCGAATATCGGAACAGCGCTTGCATCTATGGATAAAAAAGTGGTAGTTATCGATGGTGATACTGGACTTCGTAACCTAGATGTTTTGATGGGGCTTGAGAATAGAGTAGTATTTACATTAGTAGATGTTATTGAACAAAGATGCAGGTTAAAGCAGGCATTAATTAAAGACAAAAGATTTAGCAATTTATATTTATTGCCAACAGCTCAAACAAGAGATAAAAATGACATTAATATAAAAGATATGCTTTTAGTAGTAAATGAGTTAAAGGAAGATTTTGATTACGTTATTATAGATTGTCCTGCAGGTATTGAACAAGGTTTTGAAAATGCAATAGTGGGAGCTGATAGAGCTATAATAGTTGTTAATCCAGAACTTACTTCTGTTAGAGATGCAGATAGGGTTATAGGCAAATTAGACTCTAAAGGTATTGATAGGCATGAGGTTATAGTGAATAGAATGGATTATGAAATGACAAGAAATGGCGATATGTTGTCTGTAGATGACATTATAGAATGTTTGGCAATTAAATTAATAGGGGTTGTCCCAAATGATAGAAGGGTTACAATTTCAACAAATAAAGGGGAACCAATTGTTCTTGATGAGAAGGCACTGGCAGGTATAGCTTTTAAAAATATTGCAAGAAGAATAATGGGAGAAGAAGTATCTTACGCTACACTAGATGGGTCATCGGCTAGTGACATAGGATTTTTTGCTTCTATAAAAAGAATGTTTAAAGGAATATAGGAGGAGGAGAGATTAATGAATTTATTTAAAATGTTTTCTAATAAAATTTTCTCTAAAGATATAGCAAGTGATAGATTGAAGTTAATTTTAATACATGATAGAGCAGACTTTTCACCAGATTTTCTAGAAATGATAAAGGCTGATATATTAAAGGTAATCTCAAAATACGCTGAGGTAGAAACTGGGGAAATAGAAGTTAGATTAACAACTACGGAAGAATATGAGGGGCACTCACCAGCGCTCATTGCTAATATACCAATAAAAAAAATAAAGAGATAAGGCGTTAAAAGCTATGTATAATTAACAAGTTAAACATAGCTTTTTCTTCTTAATATGATATAATCATATTTGAGATGGAGGTAGGTATGACCATGAAAATTTTACAAAACCTAAGACTTAATAAAAAACTTTTAAGGGAACTAGATTACAGCGCAATAGTGTTTGCAATTTGTATTGTTATTATTGGATGTTTAAATATTTATAGTGCAAAAAAAGGCACGGCAAGTGGAATTTCTTTAACCAAAATGCAAATTGCGTTTATGATATTAGGTCTTATTACTGTGTATCTTCTTTTAGTATTTGATTATATGTTAATAGAAAATTATGCCGTGATAATATATTGGGCAGGAATTATGTTATTAATATTTGGAAATATATCAGGGCAAGTTACAAATGGTGCTAATTCTTGGATAAGATTTGGCGGTATAGGGATACAACCATCGGAATTTGCTAAAATTGGTATGATAATCATGCTTGCTAAGAAGATAGATGGTATGGAAGGGAAAATTAATGATGTAAGGAATCTACTCGAGTTGTTGTTTTACGCAGCGGTGCCAATGATTTTAATTGTTATTCAACCGGATATGGGAATGACTATGGTAAGCTTTTTTATAGTACTCGGAATATTTTATTGTATGGGACTAAATTACAAAATTATAATTGGTGGACTTACTTCGGTTTTGCTTTTAGTTGTAGGAATATGGAATTCTGGAATTATTGAACCGTACCAGAAGGGTAGACTCACAGCCTTCTTAGACCCTGAGAAATATGATTTAACTTCTGGACTTCAACTTATTCAATCAAAACTTGCAATAGGCTCAGGAGGCATTTTTGGAAGAGGATTTGGAAAGGGAGTTCAATTTAATTCTGTTCCAGAAAATCATACAGATTTTATTTTTGCTGTTTTAGCAGAAGAATGGGGACTTATTGGTGCACTAGTTTTATTATTATTGTATGGACTGCTTATATACAGGTTAGTAAAAATTGCAAAAGAGTCTAAAGATATTTTTGGAACTGTGCTTTGTGTTGGATTTGTTTCTAATTTACTATTTTCAATAATGCAAAATGTAGGGATGACAATGGGACTTATGCCCATTACTGGAATAACTTTGCCATTTATGAGTTATGGGGGAAGTTCCTTGTTAACAAGCTTTATGGCACTAGGACTAGTGCTTAATGTAGGTATGAGAAGAAAAAAAATAAATTTTTAAACACATAGATTTTTAAACATATAGATTAAAGGGTATAATGAATTTAGTTATTACATAGGGGGAGAAAAAATGAGAATAGCATTAGTAGCACATGATAAAAAGAAGGATGATATAATCGATTTTGCAACGCGTTATAAAGAAATTTTAGAAAAACATGATTTATATGGAACAGGAACAACAGGAAAATTAATAAATGAAAAGGTAGGACTGACTGTTACTAGATTTTTATCAGGACCTCTTGGAGGCGATCAACAAATAGGTGCGAAGCTTGCACAAGGGGAAATGGACATGATAATTTTCCTAAGAGATCCACTTACCCCTCAACCTCATGAGCCAGATATCTCGGCACTTCTTAGATTATGTGATGTGCATTGTGTACCACTTGCTACAAATTTAGGAACGGCTGAAGTTTTGATGAGAAGTCTAAAAGACCGTGAATACTAATATACTCAAGAAAGCACTGCAGAATATGCGGTGCTTTTTTACGCATAATGGATACTTTTTTCTTGTGATATGTAATAAATTCAAGGAAAATTAAATATATATAAATAGTGAAAGAATGCATAGGAGGGAAAAAATGGGCAATTATAATACGCAATATCAAAGCTATTATAATAATTTAACAAAAAAACATAGAGGTTCAAATAATTTTTCTAGTGAGAGTAAGAAACAAGGTGGTTTTTCAAATTTTTATATAAAGAGACTAACTAGGGAATTAGTTGGTGTCTTAGTATTGTTTATTGTTGTTTTGATTTTGAAGAGCGTAGGTACGCCTAAAACTCAATATGCCTATAATTATTCTAAGCAAGCAATTAATAAACAATATAACTACAGTGGATTACTAGTTAAAGCTAAGAGTGTTAAATTTAAGAATGTGGGAGTTCTTACCGGTAATTTATTTGAAAAAGTTAAAAACACAATTTCGAGTGTAGGTGGGATAAATAGTACAGATAAGGATTTTAAATAATCAAACAAATTTAATTACTTTTATAATTTAGAGCAACTTAGTAATGGCTTTGGGGGATTAATTGATAAGAATAAGCAAGTTATTTATACCGTACATTATTTTGTTAATAATATTAGGCTTCAAAGGGGAGCTTGTAATATCTTTTGTTTTTGTATTTTTACATGAGCTAATGCATTATTTAACTGCGAGAATTTTAGGCTTTTCGGGTTTTGATATAGAAATACTTCCTATTGGGGCAGTACTTAAGGTAAAAGACTTAGATGAAGCAAGTGCTAAAGAGGACTTGATAATTTCTTTAGCGGGTCCAATATTCAACTTAGTAATAGCAGCTATCTTTTATACTTTATTTATATTATATAATATACCTTATTTTCATTTGATTTATAGAAGCAATTTAGCTTTAGGTATTTTTAATCTTATACCAGCATTTCCACTAGATGGGGGAAGGGCATTTCGTGATATCCTTAGCATCAAAACTATATATAGAAAGGCAAATGAAATATCTATAAAAGTTAGTATGGTCATTGGAAGTGTTTTCATGTTTATATATTTTGTAAGTGTCTATGCAAATAGAAACAATTTTACTTTAGGTTTAATAACGATATTTATTTTGATATCTTCAATTAAAGAGAAGGAAAGGATAGTATATTTGATTATGGGTTATATTATTAAGAAGAAATACAGGTTTATAAAAAGAGGATATGTAGAAAATAGAAGTATATCTATTTTTTGTGATAAAAATTTATTATCTGTCCTAGGAATAATTGATAAGAATAAATATAATTTATTTACTATACTTGATGAGAACATGAGTTTGATAGAAACTTTGTATGAGGAAGAAATAATAGAGGCAATAAAAGCATATGGTAATATAAGTTTAAGTGAATATATAGAAATTAAAAAATTAAAAGGTACTTTATGAGAAAATACATTTCGGAATGACCAGCCTAATGCGGGCTGGTTATTTTGTTTATTTAATTAAAGAAATTTTTCATTTTGAAATTTAATGTTCATGTGTTAAAATAAAATAATGTGGTATTTACGAGGGTAAATATTATAAAGAATTATTGTTTACCCTAGATGAAAAAAACGAGGAGTGGTTTTTGTGAATAAAATTTCAGATGATATCTTATTTAAGGTCGAAAAACCTGCTAGATATATAGGTGGAGAACTTAATTGTTGTTATAAAGATTTAGACAAAATTGATATAAGATTTGCTTTTTGCTTTCCTGATGTGTATGAAGTGGGAATGTCGCATTTGGGTAGCAGAATACTTTATCATGTATTAAATGAAAGAAGCGATACTTACTGCGAAAGAGCTTTTGCTCCTTGGCCAGATATGGAAAAACAAATGAGAGAAAACAATATAGAATTATATGCTCTTGAGAGTAAGGATTCTTTGAAGGAATTTGATATTTTAGGGTTTACTCTGCAATATGAGATGAGCTACACTAATATACTCAACATGCTTGATATGTCAGGCATTACTATAAGAGCCTCAGAGAGAGGCGAAAACGAACCTATAGTTATGGCTGGGGGCCCATGTGCTTATAATCCTGAACCTCTGCATGATATAGTGGATTTCTTTGAGCTTGGTGAAGGCGAAGAAATAATGAATGATGTTCTAGATGTTTATAAAAATTTTAAAGGTCGCAAAAAAGAGTTTTTAAGAGAAATATCTAAGATAAGAGGAATATATGTGCCTTCATTGTATGAGGTTTCTTACAACGAGGATAATACTATTAAGGAATTTAAACCTAAATATGATGATGTTCCGAGCAGAGTTAAAAAAAGATTTGTAGTTAATCTTGATGAAGTTGCTTTTCCAGAAAAAATGGTAGTTCCGTATACAGAGATAGTACATGATAGGGTAATCCTGGAGACATTTAGGGGATGCACCAATGGATGTAGATTTTGCCAAGCAGGAATGATATATAGGCCAGTCAGAGAAAAGAGCACTGCGAGTCTTATTGATGCTGCGGATAAATTATTAAAGAGTACAGGGTATAGAGAAATATCTTTAAGTTCTTTAAGTATATGTGATTATTCAGATATACGAAACCTTATAACTACACTAATTGAAAAACATAAAGAAGATCACGTTAGTGTATCTCTTCCTTCGATTAGAATAAATTCCTTCTCAGTAGACTTAATTAAGGAAATACAAAAGGTTAAAAAAACCGGCATAACTTTTGCGCCGGAAGCTGGAACTCAAAGAATGCGTGACATTATAAATAAGGGCGTTACAGAGGAACAAATATTAGAAGCTGCTAGCAGCGTTTTTGCTTCAGGTTGGTCAACTATTAAGCTTTATTTCATGGTGGGGCTTCCTTATGAGACTATGGATGATGTACGAGGAATTGCAGAGCTTTCAGATAAAGTTGTAGCAGAATACTTTAAGATTCCTAAGGAAACACGAAAAAGAGGCCTTCGGGTTACTTCAAGTTCAGCTATATTTGTTCCAAAACCATTTACTCCATTCCAATGGGCACCACAAGCAACAATGGAGGAAGTAGTTGAAAAAATAAAAGCTGTTAAGTATGCAATAACTAGTAAGGCAGTTATATATAATTATCATGAATCTGTAGTATCGTTTTTAGAAGCAGTAATTGCTAGAGGAGACAGAAGAGTTTGTGATGTTATAATCAAGGCGTTTGAAAAAGGTGCAAAATTTGATGGTTGGTCTGAGTATTTTAATTTTGAAATATGGAAAGAAGCACTTGATGAATGTGGCGTTTTAGGAGAATTTTATGCTTATAGAGAAAGAAGTTATGATGAAATACTTCCTTGGGATTTCATAGATATTGGAGTTAATAAAGAGTATTTAATCCTTGAAAATGAAAAAGCTAAAAAAGTAGAATTAACACAAAATTGTATGTTAGGCTGTACGGAATGCGGAGTTAATGTTAATTTTAAAGAAGGGACGTGTTTTAAAGGTTGCGTTATTTAATTAAGTACACTAAAGATAATGAAATTAAATTTGTTGCTCATCTAGATCTAATGAGAACTCTTCAAAAAATAATTAAAAGATCTGAGCTTCCAATAGAATATTCAAAAGGATTTAATCCTCATATGGCAGTATCCATTGCACAACCTTTATCTGTGGGGGTACATTCAAATGGTGAATACATGGACGTAGTTTTAGCACGAGAGCTAGATGAAGAATATATTATGGCGAAAATGAATGAAAACACGCCACGTGGAATTAAAATTTTAGATGTGGTAAAAGTTATCCCTGTAGAAGGTTTAAAGAAACCTGCACAGGCTATGGCAATTATTGATGCAGCGAAATACACAATTAATCTAAAATGCATGATTGATATAGAAAACACAACTGATTTAAAAAGCACTATTGAAGAGGATGTTTTGAAAGCAATAAATAGTATTAGTGAAAGCAATGAGTGGAACATCATTAAGAAGACTAAAAGTGGAGAAAAAATGGTTAATATAAAACCTTTAGTTCTAAAATTTGATTATAATGTTGATAACTATATTCTTAGCATATCAACTCTTATTACATGTGGAAGTCGTGATAATTTATCTGCTAGGCTACTTGCAGATTACATGAGCGAGAATATAGAGTCAATTAATAAAGAGTCTTTCGTTGATATAACAAGGGAAGAAATGTATGCATATAAAGAAGAAAAATTAGTCACTCTTAGTGAATTTTTTAAAATAGGACAATAGGAGTAGGTAAAAGTGAAAGAAATATATATTGAAAGACAAGAAAAGTTTTTAAGAATAGCTATAAAGGAAAATAATAAGTTAAAGGAATGCTTCATAGAAGAGGAGTATAGTGGTCCAATTCCAGGAGAAATATATAAGGGCGTTATAAAAAATATTGTCCCAGCAATTAAGTGTGCTTTTGTAGATATTGGGCATAATAAAGATTGCTACATGTATCTTGACGAGCGATTTAATAATACCAAGATAAAAAAGGGCGATGAAATAATAGTTGAGGTTTTAAAAGAAGCGATAGATAAAAAGGGAGCGAAAGTTACTAGTGCTTTTGGTATTCCCGGCACATACTGCGTAATTGTTAATATTAATAAAGATATAAATTTTTCTAAGAAAATAAACAATAAAGCTTTTGAAGCAATGGTGCGAAGTTCATTAGACAAACCTAGCGACATAGGCGTAATGATTAGGACTAATGCATTTGATGTAAATATTGAAGTGTTAAATGACGAAGTGTCTGATTTATATGAAATATATAAAGATATTATAAATCGCGCTAAGTATTCCTTAAATCCCATTTTACTATTTAGTGATGCTGGAGCATTAAACAGAACCCTTCGTGATATATTGGATAAAAATACATTTAAAATAGTATTAAATAATGAAAGTGATTTTGCATATGCTAAAAAATATACTCAAAATAGATCTGATATAGATGTAAAAGTTGAACTGCATAATGAAAGTAGAATGCTTCTCGATTATTATGGAATAGAAAAAGAAATACTAAGCCTTCGTAATCATAGAATTTCTCTGAAATGTGGAGGGAATATTGTAATTGATAAAACAGAGGCAATGTATGTAATTGATGTTAATTCAGGAAAAAATGTAAAAAGCCATTCACTACAAAAGACGGCGCAAAGTACTAATATAGAGGCGGCGACAGAAATAGCAAGGCAGATAAGGCTCAGAAATTTAAGTGGAATCATTATAATAGATTTTATTGATATTGAGGACTTAGATGTGAGAAGAAAAATATTAGATGCCCTAAGAGAGGGTTTTGCAGATGATAAAAATAAGACAGTAATTTATCCTTTTACACAGCTTAATCTGGTTCAAATTGCAAGGCGTAGACGTGGAAAATCTATATATGAGTTTATTGAAGAACCATGCAAACATTGTGATGGTAAAAGTACTAGGGTTAGACTATCCTACATCGAATTCTTAATTAAAAATGAAATATTTAAGATTCAAAAGGAACAGGGAATAAAAGACATATATCTAGAGCTTGATTTGATTTACAAAAAGGATGTTATGGAGGATGTTTTAGAATTTGTAAAACAAATAGGGGCACTTGAAAGTAGTGTTTATGTGGATTTTACAACACATCTGGAAAAATTCAAAGTTGAATCATTAATTTTTGCAAATCAAATACGGGATTTGTTAGCATTTAAGATATATGGATAAATGTACTTTACAAACATACGAATATATGATAAAATGGCTTTTGTAGGCCGCACACACAAGGTTATGAAACATACTTGCTTTAAAAGTTACAATAAAAGTATGTACCTGGGATGGCGAGACTGGATCAAGGAGGTGTATTTTATGTACGCAGTTTTAGTTACAGGTGGAAAACAATACAGAGTTCAAGAAGGAGACGTTTTATTCGTTGAGAAATTGAATGCTGAAGTTGAAACAACTGTTGAATTTAATGAAATTCTTGCAGTAGGCAAGGAAGATGGTTTAGTAGTTGGTAAACCTTTAGTTGAAGGAGCTTCTATTGTTGCTAAGGTATTAGCACAAGGAAAAGCTAAAAAAGTTGTAGTTTTCAAGTTTAAGAGAAAGTTAGATTACAGAAAGAAACAAGGACACAGACAAGCATATACTAAGATTCAAATTGAGAAGATACAGGCTTAATTATGGTCAAAGTTAAATTTGTCCGAAGTTCTGGTAAAATAATTTCTTTTAAAATTAAAGGTCATGCTCAGCCTAAAGAAAAACAATTAGATGTAGATTTAATTTGTAATTCTATTTCAGTAATTTCTCAAACTACAGTTATTGGGATTGAGGAAGTTTTGAAAATTAAGGTTAAGTATGTTATAGATGATGGATTTTTAAATTTAAATTTAAAAGGTCAAACTCTAGAAGATATCGAAAGATGTCAAGTTTTACTTGAAACAATGATACTTGGACTCAAGAGTATAGAAATTACTTATGGTAAATATATAAATGTAGAAATAGAGGAGGTGTAATACTATGTTAGTTATGAACCTTCAGTTATTTGCTCATAAAAAAGGAGTAGGTAGCTCAAGAAATGGTAGAGATAGTGAGTCTAAAAGACTTGGTACTAAACGTGCAGATGGACAATTTGTTCTTTCAGGTAATATTTTAGTAAGACAAAGAGGAACAAAAATTCATCCAGGAAACAACGTTGGAATCGGTGGAGATGACACTCTTTTTGCTAAAATTGATGGAATTGTAAAATTCGAAAGAATGGGAAAAATGAAGAAAAAAGCAAGCGTTTATCCTGTTGCAGTAGAAATGTCAATCGCTGAATAATTTAAGGCACCCTTAAAGGGTGCTTTTTTAAAATTCTCTTTTGGAGGATATAATGATTGGAATAGAAAAAGTTAGATTAGAAGAAGATGGGTTAAAAGAAAATGGATCAGAAAGAAATGAAGTAGGAAAAGACGAATTAGAAAATTATATACTTTTACTTAGAAAACAAAGACACGATTTTATGAACGATCTGCAAGTTATATCTGGATATTTGCAAATGAAGCGGCCTGAGGGTGCTTTAGAATATATAGATAAATTAGCTAAGCAAAACATAATTATTAGTGAAATTTATAAATTGCAAGATAATAGATTTTCATTATGCATTGAAAGTAACCTTAAAAGATTATGGCTAAATGAAGTGAAAGTAGAAATAGATATAGAGATTGATAATTTTAAAGGTAAAATTTTCGAAGATCAATACAATAAAAAAAATAATTTAGTTAATACTATATTTATGGAACTAGAAGATACTAATCAAAATTTTATTTATATTTACATATTTGAAGATGAACTTGGTGAAAGTCTACTTATTGCTAATAATGAAACCATGCTAGGTGAATTAAGTTGGATGGAAGAATGGCAACAAATAGATGGAGATATAGATAATCTTAAAATTTATAAATGCAGTTTTGATAATAATATAGCTTATCGGTTTATATTTTAATCAAATTATATTCTAATCAAATTAATTGTATTCTAATGAATCAAAAATTTAAAAATAGAAAATGCGCTAAGGTAAGGTGAAATATATGTTTATTGATACAGCAAGGATTTTTGTTAAATCGGGGAATGGTGGAAATGGAGCCGTTTCGTTTAGAACAGAGAAGTATATACCATTAGGTGGACCAGATGGTGGAGATGGCGGAGATGGTGGAGATGTAATATTTGTAGTTGATGCAAGTATGACAACTTTATTAGATTTTTCATATGCAAGAAAATTCGTAGCAAAAAATGGAATAGCAGGTTCTGGTTCTAAGTGTTATGGAAAAGCTGGAGAGGATCTGTATGTTAAGGTTCCAATGGGTACTATTGTACGTGATTTGGAATCAGATAAGGTTATGTACGATTTAGCTCATGATGGTGAAACTTATAGAGTTTGCAGGGCTGGACAAGGCGGAAAAGGTAATGTTAAATTCTGTACGCCTACAAGGCAAGCACCAAACTTTGCTGAACCAGGAATGCCTGGAGAAGAGAGATGGATTAAACTTGAACTTAAGATCTTAGCTGATGTTGGGTTATTAGGTTTTCCAAATGTAGGTAAGTCAACACTACTTTCAGTAGTGTCAAAAGCAAGACCTAAAATTGCTAATTATCATTTTACTACATTAAAACCAAATTTAGGAGTAGTAAGTGTTAAGGGTGCAAATCATTTTGTTATGGCTGATATACCAGGTATAATTGAAGGAGCCGCTGAGGGAGTAGGTCTTGGAATAGGTTTTCTAAGACATATCGAAAGAACTAGAATGCTTATTCATGTGGTTGATATTTCAGGAATTGAAGGCAGAGATCCTGTAGAAGATTTTATGAAAATAAATGAAGAACTACGAAAATATAGTGTTAAGTTGTGGGATAGGCCTCAAATAATAGCTGCGAATAAAAGCGATTTACTATTTGATGATGAAGTCTTTGAAAATTTCAAGAAAAAATTAAATGAATTAGGATTCGATGATAGTAAAATATTCAAAATATCTGCAGCTACAAATCAAGGTGTTGAAGATTTGATGAAAGAAGCAGCAAGAATGTTATCAACTATCCCAGTTACAGAACTTGTAATTAACGATGAAGATAAATTTATAGTTGAAGAAAAAAGATTTACATACACTGTTGAGGTGGATGATCAAGGAACTTATGTTGTTGAAGGAAGTTTTGTTGAAAGATTGCTTAGTGCAGTTAATATAAACGAACCAGACTCTCTCAAATATTTCCATAAAGTATTGAAAAATAAGGGAGTATTTGATACACTAGTTTCAAAAGGAATTCAAGACGGAGATTTAGTAAGACTACAGAAATTTGAATTTGAATTCTTATTATAATAGATAAAGACTAAAAATTACTATTTTACACGGAACATGAAAACAAAATAGTATGAGAGTTGTAATATTTATTTTCATGTCCCCAAACATGTAGTTAGGAGGATATTATGATTACAAGTAAGCAAAGAAGTTACTTAAGAACTATTGCAAACCCATTACAGCCTATATTTCAGCTTGGAAAAGCAGGGATAGAAGAAAATTTTTTAAAGCAGTTAGTGGATGCACTAGAATCTAGAGAAATTATAAAAATTAAAGTGCTAAATAATAGTGGTATAACTGCAAGAGAAGCTTCAGATATAATTTGTGAAGCAATAGGAGCAGAGGGAGTTCAATCTATCGGTAGTAAATGTGTATTATACAAAAGGTCAATAAATAAGCCTAGAATTGAATTACCATAAAAGCATGTAATCTTACATGCTTTTCCTCTATTTAAATCACAATTTATATTGTTTTGTTTGTATGATTATATATATAATATAAAGAGGTGTTATAGTGAAAAAGGCCATTTTTGGAGGAACGTTTGATCCTATTCACATAGGTCACGTTCACATAGCATATGAAGCTTTATACAATCTACATTTGGACAAAATCTTATTCATGCCAGCGGGAAATCCACCTAATAAAATCAATAAAAACATTACAGATGCTCAAATTAGATATGATTTAGTTGAAAAGGCAGTAGAGAACGAAAATGACTTTGAAATAAGTGATTATGAAATAAATAAAAAAGAAAACAGTTATACCTACGAAACAATTGAACTTTTTAATGATATACAAAGTGATACTAAGTGGTATTTTTTAATAGGTGCAGATAGCCTAATGGACCTAGATAACTGGAAAAATGTCGATAGAATATTTAATAATTGTAAGCTAGTAGTTTACAATAGGGCAGGGTTCGAAGTAGAAGAAGTGCTAAAACAAAAAAAATATTTGGAACAAAAGTTTAATAAAGAAATAATATTTTTAAATATGCCAATTATAGATATATCATCAACTAATATTAGAAAGAGTATAAAAGAAGGTAGAAATGTTGATTATCTTCTTCCTGGTGGTGTTAATGAAATTATCGATAAACGTGATTTATATAAATAGATGTAAGATAATCCGTAATTAGTTTCTGAGATATAGAAATGGAGGAGGATTTTAATGTGGAATGAGCAAAAAATGTATAATTATTTAGAAAAGAATTTAAAAGAAGCTCGACTTAGACATAGTTTAAGTGTTAGTAAAACGGCAGAGTTACTTGCTGCCCAATATGATCAAAATATAGAAAAGGCACGAATTGCAGGATTAATACATGATTGTGCTAAGAATTTGACAGATGTACAATTTATAAAAGTGGTAACAGACCACGGAATAGTAATTAATGAGACTGAGAGGCAAAATCCATCTATTTTGCATGGCCTTGTTGGAAGTCTAATAGCTAAAGAAGAAATGGGGATATGTGATGAGAATATTTTAATGTCTATTCGATATCACACTACTGGTAGAAAAAACATGAGTATTTTAGAGAAGATAATTTACATCGCAGATTATATTGAACCATTAAGGCAATTCAGTGGTGTAGATGAACTAAGATGTTTAATTGAAATAGATTTAGATAGCGCGATATTAAAATCATTTGATAATAGTATAAATTATGTTATAAGTAAAAATGGAATGTTACATACGGATACAATTGATGCAAGAAATTATTTATTAAGTAAGAATAGTAGGTGTGAGTGAGAGCATGAATAATAATAGTGATAATAAACGCAAAAAGATAATAAATTATAAAAGATTTGCGATTGTTACAATTACCGTTGTAGTGACGGCTCTTGTACTAGTTTTCGGATGTTTTTATTTCTATTTAGCTAAGTTTAATAATAGCGCAACAGATTTATCAGAAAATAGAGTATCAACTGGACTTAATGCAGATGATGTTGAAAGAATTAAAAAAGATGGAAAATCATGCAACATACTGGTTATGGGAGTGGATGTAGGGACTCCTGGTGCTACAAATGTTAATGATCCTAAGAGAACAGACACACTAATACTCGCACATTATAATGCGGAGAATAAAAAGATTAATTTGATTTCTATACCTAGAGATACTTTAATTCAAGTAAATGGGAAAAACCAAAAAATTAATGCTGCCCATGCTATTGGTGGTGTGAAATACGCTGTGGCTGCCGTAGAAACGCTACTTGATATTCAAATTGACTACTATGGCAAAATTAACTATGAAGGCTTTGATAAGGTAATTAATGCTATTGGTGGAGTAGATATGGATATAACAAGGCAGATGGATTATGATGATCCTACGCAAGATTTAAGCATTCATTTTGACAAGGGTACATCAGTTCACTTAGATGGTAAAAAAGCTGAGGAGTTTTTTAGGTGGAGAAAAAATAATGATCTTTCTGGTTTTGAAAACGGAGACCTTGGAAGAATACAAAATCAGCATATATTTATTTCAAAAGTTATGGAAAAAGTAAAAAGTCCTATTATATTAATTAAAATTCCAAGCATTTTATCTGCAGTTAAAAGTTCTGTAGAAACCAATATGGATGCTAATGAGATACTTAAGTATGGCTATATATTTGCAACTATTGAGGATGGAAAACTTTCTATGGACACAATTAAGGGCGATTTAAAGGATGTAAAAGGTATATCATATGTAGTATATAGTGACGCTCAAAATGAAAAGATTATTTCGGAATTAAATAATGGTGACGTGTTAAACGTAGATAAGTCAAAGCTTAAAATAAAGATAATTAATGGCACAAAAACAGTGGGACTCGCAAGTGATTATTCATCATATCTTGTAGAAAACGGCTATAATAAAGCAGTAACAGGTAATGGTGACGCAGCTAGTAAAAGTAAAATTTCAGTATATAATGGTGACGAGAATATGAAAACTCAACTGAAAAAGGACTTCAAAATAGACAATATCGAATTCTTATCTTCAAGTGATGGAGAATTTGATATAGTAGTTGTGTTAGGTGACGATCATAAGCTTATGCATTAATTTAAGTTATCAATATTATAAATTTACAAGGGGGAGAAAAAATGGAAAAAATAATAATAAACACAAATAATGCACCAGCAGCTCTTGGACCATATTCTCAAGCTGTAAAAGTAGGTAATTTGCTATATACATCAGGGCAACTAGCAATAAATGTTGTAACAGGAGAATTTATTAATGATGATATAAAGAAGGCTACTAAACAATCTTTAGATAATGTAAAAGCTATATTAGAAGAGGCTGGAACATCTATGGATAAGGTAGTGAAAACTTTAGTATTTTTAAAGGACATTAGTGATTTTGATCTTATGAATGAAGTATACTCTTTGTATTTTAGTACAAATCCTCCAGCTAGATCTTGCGTACAAGTAGCAAAACTTCCTAAGGATGCATTAATAGAAATAGAAGTAATTGCTATTGCTTAATGATAGATTAACCTATGTAGTTGGAGCAGATGTTGTTGACGTAAAAATAAGGGATTATCTAAAACATTCAGAGAAATTGTCTGGTAGATTTATAAAAAGTTCTGGCCTAACTGGGAAAATAAGTGTAAATGATAAGGTAGCAAAGCTAAACCATAGAGTAAAAACAGATGATAAAATAGAAATTGATATGAAGCGGGATGAACATCAAAACATTGAACCGGAGAAAATGGAGCTAGATGTAGTATATGAGGATATAGATCTCATTGTTATAAATAAAAGCCCTGGTATAGTAGTTCATCCTACTCGTGGGTATCCATATGGAACTCTTGCTAATGGTGTCTTATATTATTTTAAGGAAAAAGGTGAAAATTGCATTGTTAGATTAGTTAGTAGATTAGATAGGGATACCTCGGGACTTATTATAATTGCTAAAAATCAGTTTTCACATATGGCATTAGCTAGGGACATGCATGGAAATGATGTACTTAAGAGTGACTTGAAAAAACAGAGTGAGCTCGTCAAAACTTTTGAGAAAAGTTATATGGCTGTTGTGCATGGTAATATGGAGAAGAAGACAGGAACTATCGACTTGCCTATTGGGAACCCTAATGAAGACAGTGCAAAAAGAGAAGTTTGGGAAGATGGACAAAGGAGTGTAACTCATTATGAAGTTATCGAATCTTTTAAAAATGGAGATTTGCTAAAAGTGACTTTGGAAACTGGTAGAACACATCAAATCCGTGTTCATCTAAGTCATATCGGTCATCCACTCTATGGGGATAGCCTTTATGGTACTTGTGAAAGTGAATATATAGATAGGCAGGCACTTCATGCTTATAAATTAATTATTCCACATCCGAGGACTGGGGAACAACTTATACTTAAGTCTAAGCTCCCGGAGGATATAGAGAATTTGGTAAGCAAATTAAAGGCAGAAAGTGAAATTTAGAAATTAAAATGAAAAAGAAACTAGTATAAACTAAATTTAGTTTGCACTAGTTTCTTTTTATTGTTTTCTATTATTTAAGTTATTTACAAATCTATTAAGTCTTTTTTTTCTTCTTCTTTTTTTCTTTATTCCACGTCTTATGAAAAGTAATATTATTAAGATAGGCACAAGGTATTTGAGTATATTTACAATGGATGGGGATATTTTTGAGTTTTTCGTGAATGTATTAGTTAGGGGTACTATTTTTTTAGAATAGTCTATTCCACTAGATAATTCTAAATTGTAGGAATCCTTTCCTAAAGTAATTATGGCTTTACTTACTAAATCACCTTTTTTTATAGAAGATAAATTTGGTTTAGTTTGCTCAGTCTTAATAGTTGGAGTTAAATTTGCCTTTTTTTCTTTAACAACATATAGATCTTTTGTCGCAAGGAGTGGAAGTGCTGTTCCATCATCTAACGTTAAGTTTGAGACTACATCATCCTTTTTAAACTGCTCCGAAAGCTCAAAATTATCAAAACCATAATTTAATAACTTTATACTATCTGGAAAAAACGTTTTTACAGGGTCATGTACAAGTGCAACTATAAGCTTGTGGCCATTTCTATTGGCTGTGGCAATATAAGAATGTTTTGATTGAATAGTGTACCCTGTTTTTCCACCTTCGCTACCAGGATAATAGTATTGGTCGGCTTTTTGTATTAATCTATTCTCATTCCAAAGAGGCCGCTTAGCTTTGGATTTATTTGTTACTGCCATTAAATATGAAGGAGTAGTTGCTATTACTTTGTACTCGGGATGTTTAATAAGTTCCTGCATAATTAATGATAAACCGTAGGCTGAAGTTTTATGATTAACATCATATAGTCCATTGGGATTTACAAAATTAGTATTCTTACAACCTAAAGAGTTTGCTTTTTTGTTCATAAGTTCAGCGAAATTTTCTGTTGAACCGCTTATGTGTTCAGCGAGTGCTACAGCGCAATCATTGGCTGAGGCTAATATTAATCCATATAACAATTCTTTTATGGAGATTTTTTCACCTGCAATTAGATATATTTTTGAACCATCAGTCATCTCAGCATTTTTGCTTACAGTTACAATATCGTCTAACTTAGTATTTTCTAAGACTAAAAGTACTGTCATTATTTTAGTGGTGGAAGCTGGAGGGTAAGCAGAATCTTTATTTTTTTGATAAAGCAGTTTACCAGTAGTAGCATCCATTAAAACAACACTATCAGCGGATACCTCTGGTGGAGAAGACAGCGCTTTAACTGCTGGGAATGTATTAAACAGTAAAAAAAATGATGTTATTATTATTGTGATTAACCTTTTCATAGATTACCTCCCAGTTTTTCAATATTTATAGTATATCAAAAAAATCATTTCTTAGCGATAGTATTTACGAAAAGTTGTCAATAATTCTATATATAAAGGGAAAATAACTAATAATTGTATAACATTCTCGAAGTTGGTTAGGAGGAATTATGAAAAATAAGGAAAAGATAATTGGATCTATGGTTATTTTGGTTATAAGCGTTGTCTGTATAATTTCTGGTTACGTTTTATCAAGACCAAAAGAAAATGTTAATGTTACAGATTATGAAAATATGTTTGTAGAAACTGGTAAAACATCAGAAAAAAAGGTTGTAACGGATCCTACTCAGCCTGAATCAAATAAAGCAGCTGTCAGCAATGCAAAAGTAGAAGTGGATACTAAAATAGAAGATAGTAATATCAAAGTAGATATAAAGGGTGCTGTTAAAGAACCTGGTGTTTATGAAATAAAAAAAGGAAGTAGGGTAACTGACCTTATAAAACTTGCTGGTGGGGGAACTAGTGATGCTGATCTTGATGCTACAAATCTTTCTGCAAAATTAAATGATGAGGACTGCATTGTTATTAATAAAAAGGGTGAGGAAGGTAAAACACAAATCACTCAGATTAACCCTCAAGGCTCGACTACTTCAAGTGCAGGGGCAGGTGACAAAGACTCTATTGTTAACATAAATACTGCAAGCAAAGAAGAACTTATGACACTTACAGGAATAGGAGAGGCTAAAGCTGGTGTTATAATTGAATATAGGGAGCAGAATGGAGGATTTAAATCTGTGGACGAATTAACAGAGGTTGGTGGTATCGGGGAAAAGACGTTAGGTAAATTTAAAGATAAAATAGACATAAAGTAACAACTCATATAAATAATAACCCGTAAAATAATATGGGATAAATGTATATTTATATAATTTAAGGGTAGGATATATAAATGTACAAGAAAAGTTTAAAGTATGTAGATTAGAATAAAACAATTCGACAAAATCAAACATATTAACATTGAATACAGCATTATAATATGGTATAATAACTATTGTACATTGGACATGAATAAGTAACATTATGGTTAGTAGTTATAGACCTTTATTATTTTAAATGTACAATCGGTGTAAAGTTTAGTAACACATATTCCCATCAATTAAATAGACATATTGCGGCTTAGATACATACTTTTATGTTATCTGAGTCGCTTTTTATATTCAATTAAAAAAAAGAGCTTTTAGCTCTTTTTTATTTTTCTGTTTCTTCATCTTTTTCAATAAATTCTATTCCACTAGGTTCAATTTTATAATTTCCTCTAACTGCTTGTTTAGTTATAAATCTTTTTTTCATTAGAGATTCAAGAGAAGATTTTAACAATCTAATATTGCCTTTACCATTTCCTAAATTAATCGCGAGTTTTATTTTTGCTATGCTTTGTGGTGATGAAGATCTATTTTCATAAAGATATTTAAATATGCTATCTTCAATTTCTTTTATGTCATCTTTCATAGGAATCCTCCTTTAATAATATATTTAATCATGAAATATAAGTATACTACATGAGTTAGAGAAAAAAAAGGAAAAACATTTATTACTAATGCGTATATAATGTCGAAAATCGCGTTCGACATTATCCTATAAGGGTAATATAATAAGATAATACTTATTATCTAGAACTATAAGTAAAAATCAGTATTATATATTATTTCTAAAATGTTGGGGGTGATGCTTTGAAATTTGTAATGAACAAAATAATGAGTATAGATAAAGACGCGCAAAACTATAGAAAGAACATTGATGAACTATTGAGTGAAAAACAAAATGAACTTGAGAATATAATAAATGATTTAATGGCTAGATTTGAAGAAGAATGTAAAAATATCAAGAGGGATATAAGTAATGAAAAAATCTTGGAAGCTGAGAATACGGCTAAAAATATAAGAAAAGAGAAAGAGGAAAATTTACACAGCATTAATGACAGATATCAAGCTAATAAATTAGAATTAGTAGATGCAGTATTTAATAGAGTAATAAAGCTATTATAGGGGTGTAATATATGGGAGATATCGTTAAGTTTAGCGCTGTAAATTCTAAAGTAAAGGCATTAATTGGGAAGATGTTAAGTCAAGATCAATATATTAAATTATTAAATTGCAAAGACTTTATAAGCACTGTTAAAGTCTTAAAAGAAGAAACAAGTTATAGTGAATTTTTAGAATCATATAATTTAGAAAAAATACATCGTGGTAACTTGGAAAATATTTTACATATGCACTACATAAGTACATATAGTAAATTTATAAAGTATTTTAATGGCGAATATAGGAATCTTATGAAGGTTTTGTTTTTAAGGTGGGAGATAGAAGATTTAAAAGTAATTATTAGAGGTAAATACCTAGGGCGAAGCTTAGATGAAATAGAAAATCGGTTAATTGCAAGATGTTCGTTAAATACAATAAATTATGATTATTTATTAGCATTTAAAAATGTAGAAGATGTAATATATGGATTAAAGAAGAGCATATATTATAAGAATCTAAAAAACTTAGCTAAAGATGCTAGTGAAAAAGGTTTGTTTAGGATTGAGACAGAACTTGATTTTTTATATTTCACGTCAATTAAAAAAGAACTTAAGCATTTAAGTACTGAGAATAAAGAAGCAGTGCAAAGTATAATAGGTATGGAGGTTGATCTTTTAAATTTAGGATGGATATACAGGGGAAAGACTTTCTACAAAATACGGCCTGAGGAACTATTTAATTATACTATATATAATGGATATAAACTTCCAAAGGAAAAGATTAGAAAACTATGTTATGTAAATGATATGGTAGATTTTCACAATTTAATAGAAAAAACGCCATATGCATATATATATGAAAAAGATGATTCGGTGATTATTGAAAAACACGAACGTGAATATCAAAAAAAATACTTCAAAAAAATTATTAGAGAAAATGAAACTAATATTAGCGTGCTTATGAGTTATTTTATGATTTATAGAATTGAAATAAAGGATATCATTTCAATAATAGAGCAAAAGAGGTATTCCATTGATTTGAAAGAAGGTATTAAATATATATCTCTCACATTATAACCTGTTACTTACAATCTAATTTTAGGAGGTGATTTTGTGTCTATAGAAAAAATGCAAATGATTAATTTAGTAGGTGTAATGTCTGATTTTGATAAGTTAACTAAAATGCTTGCAATAGATGGATGTATGCAGCCGGTAAGTGCTTTGCAGGAAATAAATTCGTCTGATTTTGTATTGAAAACCTCTAATGATAATATAGAGGCTCTAATGGACGTAAATTATATAAGGCCTTACTTATCTGATAAAGATTATAATATAAGCAATAAACATATTAAAGTACTTGTTGAAGCTCAAAAACTTAATGGCATAAATAGTGAATACAGTAAAGAACTGTATTTTGATTTTGATGATTCTCAAAAAGAATTAGCGAAGGTTTATGATGAGTATATGATTATAAATAAAAAAATTGACGATTTACAGAAAAAAGATGGGGATCTTAAAAACACATATGAGGCATTGAGGTGTTTAAAGGATGTAAATGTTCCCATAGAGGAATTTACAGCTATGAAAAATTTCCAAGTGGGTTTGTACAAGGTGCCAGTGCAAAACATGCTAAAATTAAAAGCTAATTATGAAAATATTCCTTCGATAATAGAATCTGTATTCACTGAAAATGATTTTGTTACATTTATATCATTTACTCCTTTACTTTTGCTAACAGAAACAGCAAGAATTTTTAAATCTGCAAACTGTGAAAAGATATTAATTCCAAATCATTATGCAGGTATTCCAAAGGACGTGTCAGTAGTTGTTCGAAAGGAAATAAATGAAATACAACAATCATTGCTAAAAATTCAAATTGATCTTAATGTATTTTTAAGGGAGAAATATAAAACTATAAAGAATATAGAAAATAGTTATGAACTAGAGCAAAAGTCTGAGGAAATTAAAAAGAGTGCTGCTTGTACAAATGAATTCTTTTATCTTTCTGGATGGATACCTAAAAGTTTTATGGAGAGCCTTAAAACTCTATTACTGAGTTTTGATGATAGAATATTGACTATTAGTAAGGATGCTAATGAAATAACTAATAAAGATATAACTCCACCAACGATGATGATAAATAATAAATTCTTCAAACCTTTTCAGAGTATGGTTTTAATGTATGGGGTACCTAGTTATAATGAAATAGACCCAACTATATTTTTGGCGATAACGTATACTTTAATGTTTGGGGCTATGTTTGGAGATGCAGGACAAGGATTAGTACTGCTTCTAGCAGGTTATGTTCTAAAGAATAAGCAAGGTAGAGTTAATTTAGGAGGAGTGCTAGAAACACTTGGTATAAGTTCTATTATATTTGGTTTTTTATACGGAAGTGTATTTGGATCTGAACTTGTAATTAATGCTTTATTAATTAGACCTATGGAAAATATTAACGATGTGCTTATTGGAGCAATAATATTTGGATGTGGTTTTTTAATTTTAGGTTTTATATTAGGAATTACTAACAGCTTAAGAAGAAAAGATATAGAACGTGGTCTTTTTGGAAAAGAGGGTCTCGCAGGGTTTATGTTTTATATTGGAGCTATAATACTAATAATATCTATAGTCTATAAGAAACCATTATTACCAATAGTTATTTGGGTAATATATTTTATTTTCTGTTTACTGTTAATACTGTTAAAACAACCATTAGCTAATAGTATAAAAGGAAATAAAATATTATTTGAAGAGGGTGCTAAGGATTATTTTATAGAATCTGGGTTTGAGGTAGTAGAAACGCTATTATCTATGTTTTCAAATACGCTCTCATTTATAAGGGTAGGAGCGTTTGCTTTAAATCACGTGGGTTTATTTGTAGCATTTGCGTCTATGGCATCTATGACTAAAAATGGGGTAGCATCAGTATTGATATTAATACTTGGAAATATAGTAATAATAGCCCTTGAAGGCTTGATTGTGTTTATACAAGGATTAAGACTTCAGTATTATGAATTATTTAGTAAATATTATGAAGGTAGTGGAGTTAGCTTTGAACCTGTAAAGGTTAAATTTAAGTAACACATATTATTACTACAGATATTTAAGGAGGAATAACAATTATGACTATAATATTAATATTAACATTTTGCGTTGTTATAGCTACTATTACTTATGGTGTTATAGCTGAAAGTAAAATCGAATTGCTAGGAAAACAAAAAATTAAAAAAGCCTTAAAAATAAATTTGGGTGTATTCATACCAGTTATGATGGGTGCGCTCATTGTAAATATTCCAAGTGTAGCACGTGGCGCAGTAGAGGCATCAGCAAATCCGGCCGCTGGACTTGGATATTTAGCCGCTGGACTTTCTACAGGGCTCGCAACTATTGGAGCAGGGTTTGCTGTAGGTTCCGTTGGTTCTTCTGCACTTGGAGCAGTATCTGAAAACCCTAAAATTCTAGGAAAAACTCTTATATTTGTTGGTCTTGGAGAGGGAATTGCTATATATGGTCTTATTATATCTATAATGATTCTTTCAAAATTATAATTTTTTAGGAGCGAGGGTTATGAGAAGTTATTTAATAAGTGATAATGTGGATACATTTGTAGGAATGCAAATGGCAGGAATAGAAAGCATTGTTCTTCATGAAAAAGAAGAAATAATAGAGAAAATTGGACAAATAAGAAAAGATAAGGGAATAGGAATAATAATAATAACAGAAGCAATAGCTCTTCTAATACCAGGCGAAGTTGACATTATAAAATTATCAAAGGATGGGCCACTCTTAGTGGAAATACCTGATAGACATGGCTGGCGCAAGGGTGATGACTCTATATTAAAGTATGTTAAAGAGGCTATAGGGCTTAAAATATAAGAATCATATTAGAGGAAAAGAATTGCAGGAGGTTTAGTTATGACAACTATTGAAGATAAAATAAGTTTGTTTTCTAAAATCATATATGACAAAGTAAACGAAGAAAAAAAGGAAAGACTAGATTTATTTAATATAGAAGCGCAAAGGAAAATAAGTACAGAAAAAGAAAAAATAAAAGATTTAAGTCTAAAACTTCAAAGTGAATCTCAAAAAAAGTCTAGCATTAAATCGAATGCTTTAATTGCAAAAGAAAAACTTAATAAGCAAAGAGAAGTGTTATTGCTTAAAGACAAGCTGATTGAGGATGCTCTAGAAAGTGTACACCAAAGACTCTTAGACTTTGTTTGTCTTGATGAATATAAGTCGTACTTCATAAGTGGCATTCAAAGAAATTTAAAAGCGATAGATAAAGGAAGTTACTATATTTTAGTACTGAAAAGGGATTATGATAAATTTAAGAGTGAAATTGAAGATGTTTTAAAGGAGTACACTGATTATAATATTCAAATCAAGATATCAGAAGATGACTTTATAGGTGGCCACTTGTTAAAAGACTTTGATGGAAGATTTAGAATGGATAGCAGCATATATTCTACATTACACGAGAGTAAAGAACTAATTGGTGTTAGAGTTATGGAGATGCTAGCTTAAGTATATAAGAATCAGTAATGGCTGTTGAAGTTCAAGGGGAGGGAAATATGGAAGGAAGAATAATTGGAGTAAATGGACCAGTTATAAAAGCAGAACATATGCGTGGCTTTAAAATGAGAGAAATGGTTATGGTAGGCTCTAAAAAACTTATTGGAGAAATCATAATACTAGAGGAAGACAACGCAACAATACAAGTTTATGAAGAGACTAGTGGTCTTAAAATAGGTGAGGTTGTAATCTCAACGGGGAGTCCGTTGTCACTTAAACTTGGGCCAGGAATACTTGGTAATATATTTGATGGAATTGAGAGACCACTTGAAAAGATAAATGAAATGTCTCATGGGTTTTTACCAGAGGGCATAGGGCTAATTTCTCTTGATGAAGAAAAACTTTGGGGAGTAGATGTTAATGTAAAGATTGGTGATGAATTAGAAGAAGGATATATATATGCGAGTATTCAAGAAACTGAATCAATTAAACATAAATTAATGGTTCCACCAGGTGTATCAGGTACTGTAACCTGGGCAAACGAAAATGGAGAATACAATATAGAAACTACAGTAGTTAAATTAACCCAAGGCGAGAAGGAATATGAACTTAAACTTTACCAAACTTGGCCTTGCAGAAGACCAAGACCAGTAAAAGATAAAAAAACTATATTTAAACCTCTTATTACAGGACAAAGAATAATAGATATATTTTTTCCTTTAGCTAAAGGAGGTACTTGCGCAATTCCAGGTGGGTTTGGAACTGGTAAGACTATAACTCAACATCAGCTAGCAAAGTGGTCTGATGCAGATATTATAGTATACATAGGGTGTGGCGAGCGAGGAAATGAAATGACAGAAGTTTTAGAAGATTTCCCGAAACTTATAGATCCTAGAACAAACCTGCCACTTATGAATAGGACTGTGCTTATAGCAAACACGTCTAACATGCCCGTAGCTGCAAGAGAAGCGAGTATTTATACGGGTATAACTATAGCAGAATATTTTAGGGATATGGGATATCATGTTGCTATAATGGCAGATTCCACATCAAGATGGGCAGAGGCTTTGCGCGAAATTTCAGGAAGACTTGAGGAGATGCCTGCTGAAGAGGGATACCCAGCGTATCTTCCATCTAGAATTGCGGAGTTCTATGAAAGGGCAGGTTATGTAGAAAATTTGAACGGAAGTGAAGGTTCCGTTACTGTAATTGGGGCTGTGTCACCAGCTGGAGGTGATTTTTCAGAACCTGTTACCCAAAATACTAAGAGATTTGTATCAGTTTTTTTAGGCCTTGATAAAAAATTAGCATATGCAAGGCATTATCCAGCAATAAATTGGTTAAATAGTTATAGTGGATATCTTACACTTTTAAAAGACTGGTATGAGGAAAATGTGGCTGAGGGCATAATGGATTTAAGAGCAAAAATGCTTAAGCTTTTATATGAGGAAAGTAAACTTTTAGAAATAGTTAAGCTGGTAGGTGAGGATGTACTTCCTGATTCGCAACGGTTAATTATAGAAGTGTCTAAATGCCTTAAAATCGCATTTCTTCAGCAAAATGCCTATAATGACGTAGATACCTATGCACCACTCGATAAACAATATAAGATGCTTAAAGTTATAGAATCATTTTATGATTATGGAAGCAACGCTGTCAAAGCCCAAATACCAATATCTATTATAATAAACAAGGAATTAATGGAGAAACTCTATAAAATGAAATACAATGTTCCAAATGATAAGCTTTCGATAATAGATGAGTTAGATAAAGAATTAGAAAATTATTTTAAAGAACTTATAGTGAAATATAAGAAAGGTAGATAATAATTATTATCTACCTTAATTGTACAAGAGGGGAGGCCCAATATGAAAAAGGAATATTTAATGTTAAATAAAATTCAAGGACCTTTAATTATACTGTCTGGGGTTGAGGATGTGGCTTACGATGAGATCGTTGACATATTAGTTGATGGAAAGGATAGAAAAAAGGGGAAGGTTGTTCAAATATATAAAGACAAGGCAATAATTCAAGTTTTTGAAACAACAACCGGAATGGCTGTTGATAATACTTCGGTGCATTTTAGAGGGGAGTCATTTAAAATAGCACTTACAAAAGATATATTAGGAAGAGAATTTAATGGAATCGGTGATCCAAAAGATAATGGTGGAGAGATTTATTCTACAAAGAAATACGATGTAAATGGACGGCCTATAAATCCTGTAGCTAGAAAATACCCTAGAGATTATATACAAACGGGAATATCATCTATAGATTGTCTTGCTACTTTAATTAGGGGACAAAAGTTACCTATATTCTCTGGCAATGGTATGGCGCATAATGAATTAGCAGCGCAAATTGTACGCCAAGCAAAAATCTCTAGTGAATCATCGGAAAATTTCTGCATAGTATTTGGAGCTATGGGTATAAAGTATGATGATGCTAACTTCTTTAAAAAAAGCTTCGAGGAGGCTGGAGTGCTTGAAAAAGTAGTTATGTTTACTAATTTAGCAGATGATCCTATAGTTGAGAGAATAATAACTCCAAGATGCGCACTAAGTGCTGCAGAATACTTAGCTTTTGAAGAGGATATGCATGTACTCGTAATACTAACGGATATGACAAATTATTGTGAGGCATTAAGAGAACTTTCCTCATTAAAAGAAGAGGTTCCTAGTAGAAAAGGTTATCCTGGATATTTATATTCAGACCTGGCCTCATTGTACGAAAGAGCTGGAATGATGAAAGGCAAAACAGGTAGTATAACTCAAATACCCATATTAACTATGCCCAATGATGATATAACTCATCCAGTACCAGATCTTACAGGATTTATAACCGAAGGACAGATTGTTTTAAGTCGGGGAATTGCGCAAAGGGGATATTATCCACCAGTAAATATACTTCCTTCTCTTTCAAGGCTTATGAAGGATGGTATTGGTGAAGGGTTTACAAGGGAAGATCATGGGGACGTTTCAAACCAAATATTTGCAGCATATTCTAGAGTGCAAGATGTAATAGCATTAGCGCAGGTTATAGGAGAAGATGAGCTATCTGAAATAGATAAGATATATATGGACTTTGGTAGGTTGTTTGAAGAAAAATTTTTGAAACAGGATTATGATGAAAATAGGGATATGGTAGAAACTTTGGATCTAGCCTGGGAAATCCTAAGTGTATTACCTAAAAATGAGTTAGATAGGGTTTCACCTAAGATTTTAGAGAAATATTATTTAGCGGTGGTGAAGTAATATGGAAACATTTGCACCAACCAAATCTACATTAATGGATGCTAAAAGCTCACTAGACTTTTCTCAAAAGGGATTTGAATTATTAGATAAAAAGAGAAATGTACTAATAAGAGAAATGATGTCTTATGTAGCTAAGGCGCGTCTTCTTCAGAATGAGGTGAATGTAACCTTTTCAAAGGCTTATAAGGCCCTAGAAGCTGCAAATATAAATTCGGGAATAAGTATAACGCAGGACATAGCAATGTCGGTAGAGGAAGCTAAGGATTATGAAATCCTATATAAAAGTGTTATGGGGGTAGAAGTACCTAAAATTATTTTTGATACTAAAGGAATAAAGCCTAAATATGGATTTTATAGAACAAGCGCTGCAATTGATGAAGCAATGGAAGGGTTTAATAAAGTGAAATATTTAACCTATGAGCTGGCAGAAGTAGAAAATGCAGTTTATAGATTAGCAATGGAAGTAAAGAAAACTCAAAAAAGAGCAAATGCACTTCAAAATATACAGATTCCTAAGTTTGAAGAAATTGTAAAGTTTGTTACAGAAGTTTTAGAAGAAAAAGAAAGAGAGGACTTTTTTAGGTTAAAAGTTGTAAAAAAGAAACATAGAAAAGAATATTAAAAGAATATTCAAAGTATTCAAAATGTGTTATAATGATTTTAGAAGAGGAGGATATGAAAAAAGGAAGTTATGACCACATTCAGAGTTAAGTAATGATATGGCACGCTGTAAAGGTTTAAGTTAGATAAGATTAGTGTTTAGTTTTAAATAATATATGTCAAATATATAATTGCGAACAACATTTAAATAAATAAAAGAGGTGGAGTATGGAAGAGTACAGGGGTTACGTAATAGAGGTTTTAGAAAATAATGAGAAAGAATATCCATATAAAGCGATAGCAAGAAAAGAGGAAGAACAAATAAAGCACAAAGGCTATAGTAAGCTGCAAGTTATTGATCTTGTAAAGGGAACCATAAACTTAGCAATAGCTAGAAACAGTAAACAATAAGCCATTGGTGTAGGTGAAACTATTTTGAGAAAAGTATTGCATAATATTAATATTTATGTTATTCTTAACGAGTTGGGATTGCAAAATCAACAACAACAAGATTTGATATGATTAAAACATTACCTTTTTAGGCATATAAAGTAAATCAGATCTTAAATCTTAATATAAATAAAAAGGAGAAATGTTTAAAATGGCAGATAAAACTATTGTATGTAAAGATTGTTCACAAGAATTCGTATTCACTGAGGGTGAACAAGAATTTTATAAAGAAAAAGGATTCGAAAATGAACCACAAAGATGTCCTGATTGTAGAAGAGCTAAAAAACAACAAAACAATAGAGGATTTCAAAGATAATATTATCTAAGAAAAATTACCTATAGGAATTAATTCCTATAGGTTTTATTTTTGTAGAAATTTATTGCATAATTTTTTTAATATTATGGTATAGTATATAAAAGATAATTATATGAAATAAAATAGTAGTTAATTGTATTTGTGTAAAAGGAGTGATTTAAATTTGAAAAATATAAAATTTAATATATCTAATCTGGATAAAATTAAAATACATAATAAGACCTTTAATAAGAAGAATAAAGATAGCGTTATAGGTGCTGGACCCATACATGTTCATGGTGGAATTTACGAAGGTGAAAGAGCTGATGGAATGAAAAATGGAGAGGGAACTTTTACTTATACTGATGGTAGTAAATACGAGGGCCAATGGAAGAATAATAAAATGCATGGACAAGGCACACTTACTTTTTCAGGTGGAGAAAAATATATAGGTGAGTGGAATAATGATGAAAAACATGGAGATGGAATTTATACTTGGATAGATGGTGAGAAATATATAGGAGCCTGGGACAATGGTGAAAAATCAGGTCAAGGCATTTGTACATGGCCATGTGGGGATACATACATAGGTGACTTAAAGGATGGATTACGCCATGGGGTGGGAACACATACCTGGTCCACAGGAGAAAAATATATAGGTCAGTGGCAAAATGATGAAAGAGAAGGACAAGGGATGTATATTTATTCTGATGGCAAAATAGAAATAGGAGAATCTAAGAATAACAAATTAATATAAAAAATTAAAATAACAGATTAAAATCTGTTATTTTTTATTGCCTAATATTAACTATGCTTCTATAGCTTTAGATCATATAAGTAGGGTTAATGATTTAACAGGAACACTTTTGGTACAAGCATAATACTATATACTAACAAAAGAAGTAGGAAGGATAACTTATGAAAAATTACATTAAATTAAAATATTTGCCTTCAGAGAGGGGGGAAATATATGTGTTGTTGGTGGATAATATTATTACTACTGGTTGATGTTGATGATTGCGGTAACAATTGTGGCAATAATGGCGGTTGTAATACTATTATTATAAATAAAAGGAAATGCCATAAGAAAAAAAGAAAAAATAAAAATATATGTGGTTGTTAAAATTAAGAGGACTTTAGGCGTTTATGCTAAAGTCCTTTATTTATCAACAAAAATATAGTTATACTACTATTAATAGTAATATATATACAAATATGAACAAGCTGATTATTTTAAATATTTATTGGATAAAATGAAATCAAAGGGGGTAATTATTATGGCTAGGCCTTTGGTATATTATGCAGTAACAATATTTGTGGGATGTCTTACTTGTTTGATTTTAATAAACAATACTATTTTAGGTTTTCTTATAGCAGTATTATTTTTATTTGTGATGTATTTTACAGTAAATATAAAGTTTTTTTATTTAATAGTTTGTTTTTTTATTATTGGAGTAATAAATTATTATTGCTATTTTAATATTAATTTACCGAGATCACAAAAGGTGAAAGTGAGAATTGCACAAAAGAGTACATATTATTGCACTGCTAAATGTGATAATAAGATAATTGTTTTGGAAGGGGATATTGCTGAGTTAAAGCGAGGGAAAAGAGTTTGGATAAATGGAAGTTTTAAAAAAGAGCCTGAATATGAGAGAGGTATAGTTGGGACATATATAGTTAAAAAATATGATATTTGTAATGATGATTTAATATCAAATATTGAAGGTTTCAGAAGTGGTTTATATGATAAATTTTTGAAAATATTAGGAGAAGAAAAAGCGGCATTAGTTATGGGTGTATGTTTTGGTGATAGTGGGTACATAGAAAAAACACAGAAAGATGATTTTAAAAAGTTAGGTATTAGTCATGTTATAAGTGTATCGGGACTACATATGTCAATAGTATATAAAGTTTTAGAGCAGATTATAGGGTATAAAATTGCCATAGTATTTTCATTTGGCTATATGATATTTACTGGGGGGCAAGCATCTACAATAAGGGCTTTTATAATGATTTTTATATTGAAGATATCGAATAAGGTTTATAAAAAATATGATAGCTTGTCATCACTTAGTCTTGCAGCAATTATACTATTAATGATTAGACCGTTTTATATTCTTGATATAGGATTTATGTTGTCTTTTCTTTGTGTTCTGGGAATTGTAGTGTATAATAAGAAAATGAAAAAGGTGTTATATAAAATACCATCTAAATTAAATGAATCCTTTAGTTTAAGCTTAAGTTCTCAAATATTTTCTATGCCATATGCAGTTGTTGCACTTAAAACTTTTAGTTTGGGATTCCTTTTTAGTAATTTTGTGTTGTTGCCGTTTTATACTGTGGTTGTGGTGCTTGGGAATATAGGACTCGTGTGTAGTGCTATTTCTGGATTGTTTAATTTAATAAATTTTGGATTATATACTGTTTTAATGATTATAGAATATATTCAAGAAATGCTTTCGGAAATGCTTCCTGAAATGATTTACTTTTCGTATATAGAGGGTTTAGTTGTATTTGCGCTATATTTATGTTATCTTGGAATTAAAAAAGGATATAGGCAATTTAGCTATATTCCCTTTTTAGTAGTATGTGTTATCACATTTCAAAATTATAAAATTTTTCCTGAAATTAGCTATATATGTATAAATAAAAATAATATAGTTCTATTGCAATATAAAAAAACAACAATTGCAGTAACCACAGGTAATGTTGATGTTAAGGACATAAAAATTCCTGTGACTATAGATAAAATTGTTCAAGGTTTTTCTGGTGACTCAACTGTAAGACTTACAGATAGATATTCTATCAGGTTGATTAGTAGAGGTAATAAACTAGAAGCATCAGTTTGCTTTTTGAATGAAAAAGATATAAAACATAGTATAGGAAATTATAATGATAATACGGTAACCACTAGTCATGTAAAAGGAAGCACACTATCTAAAGAGAACGTAGTGCTTAAAAATGATGAAATATATGTGCCAACAGGAACAATAATAAATAAATACATAATTGTAGGAAATAAAATCTTGAAATTTGCGCAGGGGTTGGAGGATATACTTTGATAAACTATGTTGAACTTGAAAAAAAGATAAATAAACGTGATTTAGATAATTGTTACATATTTTGTGGGTCGGATGAAAAATTAATAAAAGAGTATGTATCATTTATAACTAAAAATGTACTAAGTGAGGATTTTAAAGACTTAAATTATTCTAAATTTGATGGTAGTAAAACTTACTTTGAGACAATTAGCGATGCGTGTGAAACCATGCCATTTATGAGTAATAAAAAGGTGGTAGTTGTATATAGAGCCTCGTTTTTAGATGATACATCTGGAAATAAAAAATCTGGAGATTTAAAAAGTAAGAATTTCACCATGTTAAATGAGTATTTAAGCAATCCGTCACCTCATTGCATTTTGATTATATATTATACGTTCTTAAGTGATAGAGAAAAACCTAGTAACAAAATTAAAAAATTAGATAAAAAAGCTTGTGTAATAAAAGTTGATAAATTAAGAGGGGAATTACTACAAAAAAAATGTAGGAGCTTATTTGAAAGTGCAGGTACAAAAATAGAGAAAGCAGAACTTACCTTGTTTTGTGCTCATGTAGACAATAACATGGATATCATAGAAAATGAAATACAAAAATTGGTTTCATTCACAAATGGAAGAGGTATAACTAAAGAAGATATTTTGAAAATGCTTCCTCAAAAAAGTGAAAATGATATTTTTAATTTAGTTGATTATTTGTCCCAAAAAAATATTAAGAAAGCTCTAGATGTTTTAAATGAACTTATATTTAAGGGGGAAAAAATTCCGCTTATATTATTTATGATAGCAAGACAATTTAATCTTTTATTTAATATTAAGTTAGGTATAGATAGTGGGAAATCAAAAGAAGTTTTGGCAAATGAATTAAGGCTTCACCCATATATATGTGAAAAAATGATTTCGCAAAGCATGAAATTTACAATTAAGGCGCTAAAAAGAAATATTGAGTTATGTGTTGATACAGAAAAAATATTGAAAAGCACTTCTACTGACGATAAGATAAATATTGAAGTTTTTATGATAAAGACTGTGATGTAGTATAAAATTATTTGTAGAACAAAAAAGTAAAAAACCGGTGTAAATCACCGGTTTTTAATTATGCTGTTAAACTTAAAGTGTTTAATTTTGCAGCTAGTCTTGATTTTCTTCTTGCTGCCTTGTTAATGTGAAGAATTCCTTTTGTTACAGCCATATCTAAAGCTTTAACAACGGTTGCGTATGTAACCTTAGCATCTTCAACATTACCAGTAACGATAGCTGTCTCAAATTTCTTTACCTTAGTTTTTAAAGCAGTTTTAATCATTGTATTTCTAAGTGTTTTAACTGCAGTAACTTTAATTCTCTTTTTTGCAGATTTTATATTTGCCATTCATTTTCACCCCCCTTTATATTTAATAACGATCAACAGTTTTGGGGAAAACTGCATACGAGTCTATTTAATCAATCAACTGGTATTATAGCATTAAAATTTAAGTACTTCAAGTGAATTTAATATAAAATCAAATTATAAAATAAATATTATTCAAAGAATAGGAAATGACTATTAGGAAAAGATAATATTAAAAATTTAGTTGAGGTGAAGTTATGATAAATGTACGAACGGATTTAGCTGTTGAAGCTAAAGAGATATACAAAGCAGAAAATAATGGAGAGATGCCTGGTGTTGATGTAGATGAGTATAGTGAGGGTGATATTAAAATTACTAATGTACAAATAGTAAGTGATATTGGTGAAAAAATGATGGGAAAACCAAAAGGTACATATATAACTATTGATATCCCAGAATTTGTTCATTATGATGGTGATGCTATGGACAGAGTAAGTGTTGTAATGGGAAAAGTCTTAACGCCACTTATAAAACTTGATGATAGCATGACGGCATTAGTAGTTGGGCTTGGAAATTGGAACGTTACACCTGACGCCGTAGGTCCAAAAGTAGTTTCAAAGATAATGGTGACTAGGCATCTAAAGGAATTAGTACCAGACTCAATAGATGAAGGAATTAGACCAGTATGTGCCATATCACCTGGAGTACTTGGAATAACCGGTATGGAAACTGGTGAAATTATACGTGGTATTGTGGAAAGGATCAAACCTAATTTAGTAATTTGTATTGATGCATTAGCTTCTAGAAAAATGGATAGGGTAAATAGAACTATACAAATAGGGACATCGGGAATATCACCAGGAGCGGGAATTGGAAATCGTAGGATGGAAATTAGCGAAAAAACCTTAGGGGTACCAGTTATTGCAATAGGTGTTCCAACGGTAGTTGATGCAGCAACACTTGCTAATGATACTATTGATTTAGTGCTAGATGAGATGATTAAATCGGCTAGTGAAGGCAAAGAATTCTACAATATGTTAAAGTCTATTGATAAGGTAGAAAAACAAAAAATGATTTCTGAAATATTAAATCCTTATGTTGGTAATTTAGTGGTTACTCCAAAAGAGATTGATATTGTTATAAATTCTGTCTCGAAAATCATTGCCAATGGCATTAATATAGCGTTGCAACCAGCACTAGATTTAGAAGATATAAACAAGTATCTAAACTAGTAATAACTTGGACACTTTCCTCATATGTATGGTATAGGTAGATTTAAAAAGTAGGCTAACTTTATAATTAGTCATTTTTTAAGATTCCTAAGCAGGAGGGATAAAAGTGAATTATAAAATAAAGAGTTGCAAAGTTATAAATTTTATAGGGGAATATAAAAATAGACCTAGTAAAAAGACAAACTTCTCTAAATATAATATAAGAAAAAAAAGTAATGTGAGAATATTTTTTAGTGTTTTCGCATTACTCATTATTTTTTTAATAGGTATTATTTTGCCTATTAGTGCTAAAGCAAATAGTGAAGGTGAATATAGAAATTACTTTTATGTTAATGTTATAAATAATGCATTATCGGTAATTAAGATATCAAATAATAAAGAGCAAAGTACTAACAGTGAAGATAGCATGAAGCTAGCAGCATTATCGTTTATAGGAGTAGATTTAATGAACCCTATATCTATAGTAGTAAAAGAAATTGCATATTTAGATAAAAACGATAATAATACTCAGGAAGATGATTCAAAAGTATTTAGTCTAAATCCCTTCAAGTTAGGAGATAACCAGATAAGCAAAACTGACTCAAAAAGTGATGATTCTAATTTGGTAGCAACCCTTGATAATCCTGCTTTAAAAACAGCTTTAAATAATGCAAAGCCTAGGGTTCTAATATATCATTCTCATACTTGTGAGGCATATGCACTATCTGGAAATGATCTAGCTAAAACTAAGAGTAGCACTGATCAAACAAGAAATGTATGTATCGTTGGTGATGTAATAAAGTCAGAACTTGAGAGTAAATATGGTATTGCAGTAATACATGATAAAACTGTTCATGATAAAGGAGATTATAATAATGCTTATAAAAAATCAGGAGTTACTTTAGACAAGTACTTAAAGGTATATGAAAAATTTGATTTAATAATAGATTTACATAGAGACAGTGTAGAAAATAAAAATTCAGTAACAACTAAAATAAATGGTGAAAATGTTGCTAAGTTTATGTTTGTGGTAACTGATAAAAACCCTAAATATGGACAGCAAAAGAAATTAATAAATTCTTTAGTAGCAAAATCAAATAAATTATATCCGGGTCTTGCGAAAAGCAATCCTATTTATGCTTACCACTGGGGAATGGGATTTTATAATCAAAATAGAAGTGATAATGCATTGCTAATTGAAGTTGGGACATATACCAATACTGTACAAGAAGTAAAAAATACGGGTAAGTATTTATCTAGAGTTATTGCAGAACAATTAAATGGTAAAAAGTGAATAATTTGTTTTAAAAAGTGCATCCTTATTAAGGAGAGAGTTACAAAAAAGTAATTCTATATATTAAGGAGAATGTGGGGGGCACCTTTTATGCGTAAAAGAGGTAGAAATAAGTATATTCTTGTGATTGTTATTTGGTTTCTTATATTTTTGTATGGATTTTTAAAGATTAATATTAGTAAGTCAGAACTAGTTAAGGATAAGTCAAGATTTATAATAACGTTTAAATTAAAGCCTGTTGATTTCAGAATTGAGACAAATGGATATGTTTTTTATGTAAATAATAAAACTATTTATAACATTAAAGAAAAATATTTTAATGTTAAAGAAAAATGCAATGCTGTTTACAATGGTATTTTTACTAAATAATATTAAATTAATCCCGTAACTGAAATAAAGTATCATTTAAAATCACAATCCACGTACAAAACTAGATATATTTATGATATAATTTAATTTGATGTATAAAAACTAATACTTTTAAGATAAAGTATATCTAGATTATGTAAAAATGATTTAAATATAGTTCAGAATAACGGGGGTAAAAAATAATGCAGAGCAATAGACAAAAATTTATAAGAAACTTTTCAATAGTTGCACATATTGATCACGGCAAGTCTACTCTTGCAGACAGATTATTAGAAAAGACTGGTACATTAACTAAGAGAGAAATGGAAGAACAAGTACTTGATAATATGGATCTGGAAAGAGAAAGAGGTATTACAATTAAATCTCAACCAGCAAGGTTAGTTTATAAAAGAGAAAATGGAGAAGAATACATATTCAATCTTATAGATACTCCAGGTCATGTGGATTTTAACTATGAGGTTTCAAGGAGTTTAGCTGCTTGTGAAGGGGCAGTGCTTGTAGTTGATGCATCACAAGGGATTCAAGCTCAGACTCTTGCTAATTGCTACCTAGCACTAGATAACAACCTTGATATTGCACCTGTTATTAACAAAATAGATCTTCCTAGTGCAAGGCCAAGTGAGGTAATTCAAGAAATTGAGGATGTAATAGGAATTGAAGCTCAAGATGCACCGTTAATATCAGCTAAAACTGGACTTAATATAGAAGATGTTCTTGAAGCTGTAGTAAAAAAGATTTCACCACCTAGTGGAGATGAAGAAGCCCCACTCAAAGCTTTGATTTTTGACTCTTCTTATGATAGTTATAAAGGTGTTGTATGTTACGTAAGAATCAAAGATGGCATAGTTAAATCGGGAACGAAGATTAAACTGATGAACACTAATAAAATATATGAAGTAGTAGAAGTTGGAGTTTTTGTTCCAAATTATCTTCCAGTACCGCAGTTAATGGCTGGAGATGTTGGATATATAACGGCTTCTATAAAAAATGTTAGGGACGCTCGAGTTGGTGATACTATAACAGAAGCTGCAAGGCCTGCATTAAAACCACTTAAGGGATATAAACCAGCTGTACCTATGGTGTTTAGTGGAATATACCCTATAGATGGTGCAAGATATGCAGAGTTAAAAGAGTCGCTAGAAAGACTTCAATTAAATGATGCAGCACTTAGTTTTGAACCAGAAACTTCTATTGCATTAGGTTTTGGATTTAGATGTGGGTTTTTAGGTCTTCTTCATATGGAAATAATACAAGAAAGAATTGAAAGAGAATTTAATTTGGATATTATTACTACAGCTCCATCGGTTATATATAAAGTAATGAAAACTAGTGGAGAATTAATAGAAATAACAAATCCTACAAATCTACCAGAACCTACAGAAATTAGCTATATGGAAGAACCAATAGTTAAAGCTTCTATAATAACGCCATCAGAGTATCTAGGATCGGTTATGGAGTTATGTCAACAAAAAAGAGGTATATACATTGATATGCAATATATAGAAACAACTAGAGTGGTTGTTAATTATGACTTGCCTCTTAATGAAATAGTATACGATTTTTTTGATGCATTAAAATCAAGAACGAAAGGTTATGCATCTTTTGATTATGAAATAAAGGGATATATAACTGCAAATCTTGTAAAACTGGATATTTTATTAAAAGGAGAAAAAGTAGATGCTTTGTCAATGATTGTTCCCGAGGAGTCAGCTGCCCATAGAGGAAGAGTTATGGCTGAAAAACTAAAGGAACATATACCAAGACAAATGTTTGAGATTCCAATACAAGCATCTATAAACGCAAAGGTAATTGCAAGAGAAACTGTTAAGGCACTTAGAAAAGATGTTTTAGCTAAATGTTATGGCGGAGATATTTCAAGAAAGAAAAAATTATTATCTAAACAAAAAGAAGGTAAAAAAAGAATGAGACAAGTTGGAAGTGTAGAAGTTCCACAAGAAGCATTTATGGCTATACTTAAAGTAGACTAAGAGAAGGCAGGATAAAATATGAAGAATGTAGCTTTGTATATACATATACCTTTTTGCAAGCAAAAGTGCCTATATTGTGATTTTCCGTCACTAGCTGGTAAAGAGGATTGTATGCTTGATTATGCCTCAGCTCTCGCAAAGGAAATAGATAGTATAAAAGATAAAAGTATAAAAACTATATTTATAGGTGGGGGAACTCCCACCTATTTATCTTTAGAGGGATGGGAAATAATAAAGAGAAGTATTGATAGATTAGATACATGTGAAGGTCTAGAGTTTACAGTAGAAGGAAACCCAGGAACATTTACAAGGGAAATATTAAAATTTTTAAAAAGTTTGGGAGTAAACAGATTAAGTATAGGACTTCAAGCTTGGCAAGACTCGCTTTTAAAAGAAATTGGGAGAATTCACACTACTAACGATTTTGAAAAAAGTTTCAAGTTAGCGAGGGATATAGGTTTTGAAAATATTAATGTAGATTTAATGTTTGGGCTGCCTAGTCAAACACTTGAGCAATGGATGGAGACGCTTCAAAAAGTAACGGACCTTAATCCGGAACACTTATCTTGTTATAGCCTAATAGTCGAAGAGGGAACAGAATTTTATAAAAGATTTGAGAAAGGTACACTTGAACTCCCAGATGAGGAATTAGAGAGAACTATGTACGCAAAGACAATAGAATATTTAGGTGGAAAAGGGTATATTCAATATGAAATATCTAACTTTGCAAAAGATAATAAAGAATGTAGGCACAATTTAGTATATTGGGAAATGGACGATTATATTGGATGTGGAGCAGCATCTCATTCTTATAGTGATGGATTTAGATATAGAAATGAAGAAAATATAGAAAAATATATTGAAAAAATTAATGTAGGTAATTCCGCAATAGTAGAAAACAAAAAAAATTCATTTAATGACGATATGGAAGAGTTTATGTTTATGGGGCTTAGAAAAAATGTAGGAATAAGTAAAAGTGAATTCTTTCGAAGGTTTAATAAAAACATAAACGAAGTCTATAGTGAAGTAATAAATAAATACGTAGACACAGGGTTTATGAAGGAAGATGAAGAGGCTATTTCTCTAACATATGAAGGCATTGAAGTGTCTAATGTGATTATGTCGGAATTTATCCTGTAATGTAAGGCAGAATAAATAGGCTAAATAAAATATTAAAAACATGAAATATGTGGGGCACTTTATTTTTAGAGGGCAGCATTAGGAAATAAAAGCAATATGGAGTATATGAGAGGTAATTTTAAATTATGAGCATAAAATGCCTATATTGAAAAATGAAGGTTATTGACAAATTCAATAGTAAATGATACTTTTATTACATACTCGTTAGCACTCAACGGTAGTGAGTGCTAATAAAAGAGGTGATATTATGGAAATGGATGAAAGAAAGATTAAAATACTTCAGGCTATAATTACAGATTATATAAATAATGGTGAGCCTGTTGGATCCAGAACCATAGCTAAAAAGTATGATTTAGGTATTAGTTCAGCTACTATTAGAAATGAAATGTCAGACCTTGAAGAGATGGGATATATAGAACATTTGCATACCTCATCCGGAAGAAAACCATCAGACAAGGGTTATAGGTTATATGTTGATAGGTTGATGGAACTTACAAAATTATCTACTCAGGAAGAATATATGATCAAAAATCATCTTATTAATGCTGCACTATATGAGGTTGATAAAATTGTTAAGCAAGCAACACAAATGCTTTCGCTTCTTACTAATCTTACATCTATAGTAAAGGCGCCGTCAGTTCAGAAAAGCTGTATAAAATATATTCAGCTAATGAGCCTAGATGCTGGAAGCATTTTGTTCGTAATTATTACTGATAGTGGTATCATCAAAAACAATGTTATTAAGATTAGCAAACCTATTACGAGTGCTATAATAGAAAAACTTACCAATATACTTAATTTTAGACTAGGAAAGCTTACAATTCAGCAAATAAACTTGGAAGTCATTAATAATTTAAAAAGTGATTTAGCTTTTTATCAAGAAATTTTTGACGGTATTATTCCAGCTTTATATGATAGTTTATCTGATGTTGAAGCTTCAGAGGTCTATATTCAGGGTGCTGCAAATATATTTAACTACCCGGAATATAACAATATTACTAAAGCTCGAGAGTTCTTAGTTTTAGTAGATAATAAAGAAAGTATAAGTAGTTTGCTAGGCGTTAACGATACTAATCGTAATATTACAATCAAAATTGGAGGAGAAAATTTTGTAGAGTGCGCTCGTGAATGTAGTATTATAACTGCTGTTTATAGCGCATCAGGTATACCGCTTGGATCTATCGGCGTTATAGGGCCTACAAGAATACCTTATGGAAAAGTTATTTCTGTTTTAACTGAAATAGTTAAAGAATTAAATGATAATATAGCTCAAATTTATAATGATCATTGATTAAATTTTAAATTAACAAATTTATTTTGAGCCAGAAATGGAGGAAAAATTCAGTGAATACAAGTAATGAAGAAATTTTAGAAGACGAAAATGCATCAATACCTAATAATGAGACTTTAAATTTGGACGATGAAACCAATGAAACTGAGGTAGAAATAGACATGGCAGAAGGTTGTATAAAAGGAAATGAAGTGGAAGAAACTGAAACGGTTGATGCTCAGATAGTAGAAGAAGAGTTAACGGGCGAACAGTCTGAAGAACTTTTAGAAAGTGAAAAAGAGAAAAAGATGAATAAAAAAACGAAAAAACTAGTAGAAGAAAATACGAAATTACGCAGTGAGATAGATGATTTTAAAGACAAATATCTAAGGACAGCTGCTGAATATGAGAACTTTAGAAAAAGAACGATAAAAGAAAAAGAAGGCATATATACCGATGCCTGCGCAGATGTACTAAAAGAGGTTCTGCCGGTCTTAGATAACTTAGAAAGAGCACTTTCTGTTGAAGGATGCGGGGATGAGTTAAGAACTGGCGTTGAAATGACAGTAAGACTATTTAATGATGCATTTAATAAATTAGGCGTGGAAGAATTAGCTTTAGATGGCGCATTTGACCCAAATCTTCATAATGCAGTAATGCATGTTGAAGATGAACAGTATGGACCTAATGAAATAGTCGAGGTATTCCAAAAGGGGTACAAAAGAGCGAATAAGGTATTAAGACACAGCATGGTTAAGGTTGCAAATTAATAATTAATATATATAAAATATAAAATAATAATTATTATAATAAAAAGGAATATAGGAGGAAAATAATAATGGGAAAAATTATAGGAATAGATTTAGGTACAACAAATTCATGTGTAGCAGTTATGGAGGGTGGAGAACCAGTAGTAATTTCTAATTCAGAAGGTGCAAGAACTACACCATCTGTAGTTTCATTCCAAGCAAACGGAGAAAGACTAGTGGGTCAAGTAGCTAAGAGACAAGCAATCACAAATCCAGACAAAACAATAATGTCAATCAAAAGAGAAATGGGTACTGATCATAAAGTAAATGTTGATGGAAAATCACATACTCCACAAGAAATTTCAGCTTATATATTACAGAAAATCAAAGCTGATGCTGAGGCTTACTTAGGAGAAGCAGTTACCGAAGCTGTAATAACAGTGCCTGCATACTTCAATGATAGTCAAAGACAAGCAACAAAAGACGCAGGAAAGATAGCAGGACTTGAAGTTAAGAGAATAATAAATGAGCCAACAGCAGCAGCACTTGCTTATGGACTCGACAAAATGGACGTTAACCAAAAGATATTAGTATATGATTTAGGTGGCGGTACATTTGATGTATCTATATTAGAACTTGGTGATGGATTATTCGAAGTTAAATCAACTAATGGTAACACTAAACTAGGTGGAGATGACTTTGATGAAAAAGTTGTTAATCACATAGCTGAAACTTTTAAATCAGACAATGGAATAGATTTAAGAAATGATAAAATGGCACTTCAAAGATTAAAAGAAGCTGCTGAAAAAGCTAAAATAGAATTATCATCATCAATGCAAACAACTATTAATCTTCCATTTATTACTGCTGATGCAACAGGCCCTAAGCATATAGAAATGAATTTAACAAGAGCTAAATTTAACGAATTGACTCACGATTTAGTTGCTTCTACAATAGAACCAATGAAAAAAGCACTTGCAGATGCAGGATTATCACTTAGTGAAATAGATAAAGTTGTACTTGTAGGTGGATCAACTAGAACACCAGCAGTACAAGATGCAGTTAAAAACTTTACTGGAAAAGAACCTTCAAAGGGCGTTAACCCAGATGAATGTGTTGCACTTGGTGCTGCAATTCAAGCCGGAGTATTAAGTGGAGAAGTTAAGGATGTTTTACTTCTTGATGTAACTCCATTAACCCTTGGAATTGAAACTTTAGGTGGAATAGCTACTCCTCTAATTGAGAGAAATACTACTATTCCTGCTAAAAAGAGTCAAGTATTCTCAACAGCTGCAGATGGTCAAACATCAGTTGAAATTAACATTGTACAAGGTGAACGTCAAATGGCAGCAGGAAACAAGAGCTTAGGAAGAGTTACTCTTTCAGGAATTGCTGCAGCACCAAGAGGAATCCCTCAAATAGAGGTTACTTTTGATATAGATGCTAACGGTATTGTAAATGTATCAGCTAAAGATAAAGGAACAGGAAAAGAAGCTAAGATTACAATTACAGCATCAACTAATTTAAGTGATGATGAAATTGATAAGGCAGTAAAAGAAGCAGAGAAATTTGCTGAAGAAGATAAAACAAGAAAAGAAGAAATTGAAGTTAAGAACAATGCTGAGCAGTTAATATATCAAACAGAAAAAAGCTTAACTGATCTTGGAGAAAAAGTATCAGAAGAAGATAAAAAAGATATTGAAGCTAAATTAGAAGCTCTTAAAAAAGTTAAAGATGGCGAAGATACAGCTGCTACAAAGAAATCTACTGAAGAATTAACAGAAGCTTTCTACGCAGTAACTACAAAAATATATCAAGCAGAAGCAGAAGCTGCACAAGGTACCGAGGGAGCAGCTCAAGGAGATGCTAAAGAGCCACAAGATGACAATGTAGTAGATGCTGACTTTAAAGTAGATGAAGATGAGAAAACAGAAGATAAATAATAAATAAAATTATAGAATAAGGGATGGGTAACTACCCTTCCCTTATTTTAAGTAATGTAGTATTATTAGAGCATATATATTTTAGGTGGTGGATAGTAGCATGGCAAACAAAGATTATTATGAAACCCTAGGCATTGAAAGAGATGCTAGTGAAGAAGAAATTAAGAAGGCTTTTAGAAAGGGTGCATTAAAAAATCATCCTGATAGAAATCCAGATAATAAAGAAGCTGAAGAAAAGTTTAAGGAAATGAATGAAGCATATCAAGTTTTGTCGAGCCCAGAGAAAAAGGCAAGATATGATCAATATGGATCTGCTGATGATAATGGAGCAGGATTTGGTGGTAGCTCTGACTTTTCAGGTTTTGGTGGCTTTGGAGATATATTTGGTGACATATTTGGTGGTGGTGGCTTTTCTTCTAGAAATCAGAATGGACCTAAAAAAGGTGCAGATTTAGAATATAATATAAATCTTACTTTTGAAGAGGCTGTTTTTGGTATAGAAAAAGAAGTATCTATTACTAGAAATGAGAAATGTAATGATTGTGGTGGTAACGGTGCTAAAGCTGGTACTACTCCTAAAACATGTGATAAGTGTGGTGGAAGTGGACAGATAAAAGTTCAGAGAAATACTGCTTTTGGAAGTTTTGCTAGCATGAGCACTTGTGATAAGTGTGGAGGTCACGGTCAAATAATTTCTGAACCATGTAAAACATGTCATGGGTCTGGAAAACAGAGGAAAAACAGAAAAATTAAAGTTAATATTCCAGGTGGAGTTGACACTGGAAATGTTATGCCTCTAAGGGGTCAAGGAGAACAAGGTGAAAAAGGTGGTCCAGCAGGAGATTTATATATAAATATTAGAGTAGCTCCTCATAAGAATTTTAAGAGGAATGGAATTGATATTCATATAGAATCACATATAAGTTTTGGAAACGCATCTATGGGAACTGAAATTAAAGTTCCAACAGTAGATGGAGATGTCAAGTATAAAGTGCCAGGAGGAACACAATCTGGAACTGTATTTAGACTTAAGGGTAAGGGTATACCTAGAGTAAACGGACATGGAAGAGGAGATCAATACGTAAAGGTTCTTGTTGATATTCCAAAATCATTAAATGATAAACAAAAGGAAGCCTTAAAATTATTTATGGAAGCAAGCGGTGAAAATGTAGATTCTTTTGAAGATACTAAAAAATCTTTTGTTGATAAAATACTAGGAAAATAATAATAAAAAACTCCGTTTTGTAAAACGGAGTTTTTTATTATAAATAAGGAGAATAACAATGAATAAAGATTGGATTGAAGTAACTATAATAACTAGCAGTGAAGCAGTTGAGGCGGTATCAGCAATGTTATACAATACAGGAGTCGAAGGTGTTTCTATTTTGGATCCCTTGGATTTAATTTTTAGAAGAGATCACACTACAGACTGGGATTATTTTGATGAAACTATTATAGATACAAATAGTGGTGTTGTAATTAAGGGATACTATAAAAAAGATGATAAATTTGAAGATTACCTAGAAAAAGTTAAAAAAGGGGTAGATAATTTACCTAAATTTGGGCTAGACAAGGGTGTAGGTTCGGTTACGGCAGAAAAGGTAAATGAAGAGGATTGGGAAAATAACTGGAAGAAATATTATAAACCAATTAAAGTTGGCGAAAAGATAGTTATAAAACCTATATGGGAAAAGTATAATAAAAAGCCAAATGAAATAATTGTTGAACTAGACCCAGGTATGGCTTTTGGAACTGGTTCTCATGAGACTACTAGGATGTGTATAAAAGCACTTGAACGCCATGTGGACGTTAGTTCAACAGTTTTTGATATAGGAACAGGCTCAGGGATATTAGCTATTGCTGCGGCTAAATTAGGGGCTAAAAAGACTATAGGTGTTGATTTGGATCCAGTTGCAGTAGATTCTGCAAAACAAAATGTTAGTTATAATGATATAAGCAACATTGAAATTCTATACGGAGACTTGTTAGATGTTGTTAAAGGTAAGGCAGATATAGTTGTAGCAAACATTATGGCCGATATAATTATGTTTTTAACGGATCAAGTTAAATCGGTTATAGAGGGCGGTGGATATTTTATATCTTCAGGAATAATCCTTTCTAAAAAAGATGAAGTAATAAATAAGTTAACCCAGTGTGGTTTTAATATTGAAGAGATAAACATAGAAGGAGAATGGGTTTGTATAGTTGCAAAATTATAATTAATGCCAGAGCTTAAGGAGAATGTAGTATGCATAAATTTTTTGTACCTAAAAGTAATATAGATGGTAATAATGCTATAATCGATGGTGAAGATGTAAAACATATATACAGGGTATTGAGGCTTCAAATTGGTGATAAAGTCAGTGTTAACAACTCTGAAGGTGAAGAATATATAGGCGAAATAATATCTATAGATAAAAAGGAAGTTCATATAAACCTAATAGAAGAAAATCCTATAAATAACGAAAGTCCTGTTGAAGTATACCTATTCCAGGGTTTGCCTAAATCAACAAAAATGGATTTGATTGTACAAAAAAATACTGAGCTAGGAGTTAAAGAAATAACACCTATAATTACCAAGCGAGTAATAGTTAAAACTGAACTTAAGGAATTTAAGAAGGTAGATAGATGGAATAAAATAGCTCTTGAAGCATCTAAACAAAGCAAGAGAAGTTTGGTTCCTCAAATTAATGTTCCTATAGATTTTGAGTTATTATTAGAAGAATTAAAAAAACTAGATTTAGTTATAGTTCCATATGAAAATCAGGAAGGTTATGGTGTTAAGAAATTAATCCAAAACATAGAGAAAAATAATATTAATAAAATTGGTATTATTATAGGACCTGAGGGTGGATTCGAAGAAAGCGAAATATTAAAACTCAAAGAAATAGGAGCGCAAATTGTAACTTTAGGACCACGCATACTCAGGACTGAGACTGCAGGTTTTGTATGTTTAAGCCTCATAATGTATGAACTAGGGGATCTAGGAGGAAATGAATAATGAAAGTCTCATTTGCTAGGTATACTGTAAAAAATATTTAAATATTTAATAGTTACTTTATAAATACACAGGAAAATGAGATTTAATGTTGAATACTATATTACATGAGAAAATTTTATTTAAGTTGAAAAGGGGGTGATCATGTGGGAAAAGATGAATGCATTTTCTGCAAAATCATTAATAAGCAAATTCCAAGTGATATTGTTTATGAGGATGACAAGGTTATAGGGTTTAAAGACATAAGTCCAGAGGCACCTGTTCATATTGTCATTATTCCGAAGCAACATATTTCTGATTTGAATTGTTTAAGGGAAGATGAATCAGAAATAATAGGACATATATTTATAGTTGCAAAAAAAATAACAAGATCTTTAGGGATTGCTGAGAATGGATATAGGATTGTTAACAATTGTGGAGAGCAAGGCGGTCAAACTGTTGACCATCTACATTTTCATTTATTGGGAGGCAGAATGCTTAAATGGCCACCTGGTTAACATATAATAATTATATTGCAGATTCTACGAGGAAGGGTATAATAAATAACAAAATAGCAATGAAAATGTTGACATTATGTAAAATTGTGTTGTATAATAAAAAATGTGCTATTTAGGTCCCGCATTAGCTGTTTTTAAATTGAATTAAGCTAGCGGAGGGAGGGATAATAATGTCAGAAATTAAAGTTGGATCAGATGAGACAATAGAAAATGCCTTAAGAAGGTTCAAAAAGAAATGCGCAAGAAGTGGAGTGCTTGGAGAAGTTAGAAAAAGAGAGCACTATGAAAAACCAAGTGTTAAGAAGAAGTTGAAATCAGAAGCTGCAAGAAAGAGAAAATTTAAATAGAATTTAAAATGGAAAGAGACAAGACTTATTTTATTTATAAAAGTGAACTCTTGTAGAATACCTTCCTCAGCAGTTGACTGGATCAGAAATTATAGAGCTATTCAGAAAAATAGCATTAGAATCGGGAAATAGTGGCATTGAGTACATGAAAAAATAATGTTTGCCTTATTGCATAAAATTATGGCAAGCTTGTTATTGAAAAAGTAAATAATATTTGAATAAATAAAAGACTCAGCATTTGCGGGGTCTTTTTTTTTATGCTTAAAAATTATAAAATATAAAAACTGTAATTTCTCATGGCTTTTTTTCATAAATTTAATATGAAGTATTTTGTGAGGTGGGTATTATGGATAATAAATTTTATAAGGCAAAAGAGGTTATAGCAAGTAAGTTAGAATTACCAAGAGATATCATATTAGATTTACCTAAAATTACTATTTTATCTAATAATGAAATAAATATAGAAAACCATAAGGGTGTCGTGATTTTTGAAGAAGAGGAAATAAAGATAAATTCTAATGTGGGTCCAATATCAATATATGGTAAAAATTTCAAAATATTATTTATAGGAGGTAACACAATAACTTTAAGTGGAAACTTTAAGTCTGTTGTGTATGAAAGCCATGAATAATTTTAAAAAATATAAGAAGGGTATTATCACAATGGAAATTCAATCATTAATACCAGAAAGGTTTATAAATTTATTATGGAAAAATGGAATTGTAGCCAAAAATATAAAAAAGATAAACATAACAACTGTAGTTTTAGAAGTGAGCTTAAGTGATTATGGCGAAATTAGTAAGGTGGCAAAACGAACCAATACTAGGGTTAAAATTATAGGGAGAAGTGGAATGTCGTTTTTTTTAATGAAACTAAAGGGTAGATCTTCACTTATACTTGGAGTAGTGTTATTTGTAGGCATAATATATTATTTGTCCACATTTGTATGGAATATAGAAATTAATACTGAAAATTATATAAGTCCATATGAACTGCGAAATCAAATAAAAACTTTTGGAATAAAGCCAGGACTTAGAAAGAAAAATATTGATGTTTACGAACTTGAAAATAAAATTATGAGAAGTAATGATGAAATAATGTGGATAAAAGCAAGAATTGATGGTGTTAAGCTAAAAATTGATATAATAGAGAGGCAATCACCGCCTGTAATAGTAAGTAACCAAACGCCTTGTAATTTAGTTGCAACTAAAGATGGTATAGTAAGTAGAATATTTACTACTGAGGGTACAGCAATAGTTGCTGCTGGTGACGCAGTGCAAAAGGGTGACATATTAGTTAAGGGAGAACAAGGGAAGGAAGAAGGTCTTTACCCTGTACATGCTAAGGGTGAGGTTATAGTGAAAACTTTTTATGAGGAGAAAAAAGAAGTGTTGATAAATAATATATCAAAGGTGAAAACAGGAAACAGTTTAAGTAATTTATACATTAAAATTGCAAATAAAAAAATATATCTCAAAAATAGCGTAAATCCATATAGTAATTATGATAAAATAGAAAATAACAATAATTTTATAAAAAAAGAAACCTATAATGAGATCGTGCAAAAAAATATACCTGGTAATTCAGTTAAAGCAGAAGAAGAGATGTATTTAGGTATATTGAAAAATTTAGATAAAAGCATAAAGGTTATTGACAAAATTCAAGAAGTGATAAAGGAGAAAGATAAGTATTTAATACGAGTGGTAGTTGTTGCTGAGGAAAATGTTGCCGTGGAAGGTAATATTGAACCTGAGAAAGACGATTTACCTAAGTGAAAATAGTGTATATGAAGAAAAATAATATATATTTTTTTAGTTTACTCAAGAAAAAAGGCGGGGATGGGGCATGGATAAAATTAGAAAACTTTTAAATATAAATAAAGCGAAACCATACTTGATTTTTATTATTACAGTAATCATAATGTATTCAATTTTAGTAACGGCTCTAGTTCCAAAACAGTATACGGTAAGCCTTGGCGACATCGCAAAGGTAGATATAAAATCGCCTAGAGAAGTAGAAAATGAAATATCCACAGAAAGCAATAAGGCAAAGGCAATAGAGAGTGTAGGAAAAAAGACAATTAAGATTCCAGTAAATGAGCAAGTTGTAAGTAATATTAAAAGAATATTTTCAACGGTGAGTCAGCTAAATATTATCGGAACTAGTGAATCTCCAACAAATACTAATGTTGATTCTCCAGAAAAGATATTATCAGAAAAGGAAAAGATAGCCTCATTAAAAGAGAAAAATCCAATTGCTAATTTTACATATGAGAAGTATCAAGGACTCATAAACTTAAAAAGCAATGAAGCTAATGACTTAGAGAAATTTCTTGAAGAAACAATGACGACTTTATATGATGTAGCTACAATAAATGAAAACAAACCTGAAGAAATCACGATGGCACAGAGTCTCATTGTAACAAACTTTAATAATTCTAATTTTTCTAAGGATAAAAGGGATATAGGAATGGCTATTGCAAATTCACAGGTTATTCCTAATACAATTTATGACAAGGAAAGTACAGATGCATTAATTGAAAAAGCAATAAAAAATGTTAAGCCTGTCATGATAAAGAAGGATCAAATTATTGTTAAAGAGGGGGAACCAGTAACCCCTCAACAAATGGAACTTCTAGAGGCTCTAGGGCTTTTAGATAATACAAATAATTTTGAATGGTCATTATACTTAAGTTTAGCGGCTCTTGTATGTCTTGTGATATTGCTTCAATGGTATTATTTATATAAGTACCATATAGAAATATTTAATGACACTAAAAAGTTAATTATGATTAATATCCTTAGTATAATAGCTATATTATTATCTAGATCTCTTGGCATAATATCCTTGTTTGTAATTCCGCTAGCGTGCATACCAATGCTTATGACAATTTTAGTTAATGAAGAAGTATCAATTGCTTTAAATATATTTAATTGTATTCTTATCAGTGTTGCAGTTAATTTTAATTTCGAAATTACAATGCTTGCTGTTTTGAACTCTATTGGGGGCGTTATGCTCCTCAAAAAAATGCAACAAAGAAATGATATACTATATTCATCTATATATATTGCAATTATAAATCTTATGGTATATCTATCTATGGGTTTTTTGCTAAGCAACAGCATAATTGACGTTTTAAAAAGAGCGGGGCTTGTATCACTTGCAAGTATTATATCAGGGGTATTAACTATCGGGTTTTTACCGTTTTTCGAAAGTTTCTTTGATATAGTCACTACAGTAAAACTATTAGAATTATCAAACCCAAATCACCCATTATTAAAACGACTACTTTTAGAAGCGCCGGGAAGTTATCATCACTCTGTTCTTGTGGCTAACCTAGCAGAGGTTGCGGCAGAAACAGTTGGTGCAAATCCAGTTCTTGCTAGGGCTTCTGCGTATTATCATGATATTGGCAAGATAAAGAGACCTTATTTCTTTAAAGAAAATCAATTAGGGAACGATAATCCGCATGATAAAATAACACCAAATTTAAGTACATTGATAATTATTTCGCATGTAAAGGATGGGCTCGAGCTTGCAAAAGAATTTAAGATACCTAAGGTTATTCAAGATGCGATTGTTCAACATCATGGTACAACCTTAGTTAAATATTTTTATGTAACTATGAAAAACTCTAGCGAAAATCCAGATGAAATTAAAGAAGAGGATTTTAGATATCAAGGACCAAATCCTGAAAGCAAGGAAGTTGCAATTATAATGCTTTCAGATGCAGTGGAAGCAGCTGTAAGATCAATCCATAATCCTACAAAAGGTAAAATTGAGGAAATGGTTAATAATTTAATAAAAGCTAGGCTTAATGATGGGCAATTAAATAATTGTGATTTAACTTTAAAAGATTTAGAAAAAATAAGAAAAGCATTTCTGAAAGTTTTTTCAGGAATATATCACGAGAGAATAGAATACCCATCAGAGAAATGGCAAAAGGATAAAGAACACGAAAACAAATAATTTAATTGTAATTTATCTTCGTGTTATTAGGAAGAGGTGAAGTAAGTATGATTTTTATTGATAATAGGCAAGATAAGATTGAAGTTACAGAGCAACTTGAAACCGCTATAAAAGATGTCATAGAGTATACACTAAAAGAAGAACAACTTACTATAAAAAATGAAGTGAGTGTTATTTTTATAGACAACGAAGAAATTAGGAAAATAAATTTAGAACATAGGGGAATAGATAAAGTGACAGATGTGTTATCATTTCCTATGTTACATTATCCGGAAAATAAGGTTTTTAAAGATGTGTATATAAATTATGATTTTGATCAAAGTGATCTGTATGATAATATGTTAGTAATTGGTGATGTTGCTTTATCACTTGAAAAATCTCAGCAGCAAAGTGAAGAGTTTGGGCATTCGTTTATTCGAGAATGTGCATATCTTACAGTGCATTCAATTTTACATCTGCTAGGGTATGACCACATGGAGGAAGGTCCCAAAAATATTATGAGAAAAAGAGAAGAAGAAATATTGAACAATTTTAATATATCTAGATGAAATATAATTATGGTCATCCCAATGCGATACATTGCTTGGTAATATTTTTAGAGGTGGTTAAGTATGAAGGTTAAGAAATTAGTTGACAGTTTTAATTATGCTATTGAAGGAATTATTTATTCGATTAGAACACAAAGAAATATGAAGATACATATGTTTACTACACTATTAGTGCTTACTGCTACATTTTTTTATGACTTGTCAAAGATAGAGCTATTAATCATTACAATAACTATAACATTGGTTATTGTGGCCGAGATGATAAACACCGCTGTAGAATGTGCCATAGATGCTACGACGAATTTTTATCATCCGTTGGCTAAAATTGCTAAAAATGTGGCTGCTGGTGCAGTGCTTGTAACTGCTATAAATTCAGTTTTAGTGGCTTATGTTATATTTTGGGATAGAGTAACTCCATTTAATAGGTCAGTAATGCTAAAACTTAAAAAATCTGATCCTGACATGATATTTTTTATACTAGTTATAGTTTGTATTGCAACCGTAGTGGTTAAGGCGATTTATGGGGAAGGAACGCCGCTTAGGGGTGGAATGCCAAGTGGTCACAGCACAATAGCTTTTTCTCTTGCAACAACAATAACATTATTATCTAACGAGCCTTTAATTATGGTTTTATCCTATTTTATAGCTGCAATTGTAGCGCAAAGTAGGGTTGACTCAGAGATTCATTCTACTTTAGAAGTGGTCTTTGGTGCTGTTTTTGGAACTTTATTAACATTACTATTATTCAAGGTTTTGGGATAAATTAAACCATTTTTATATTTTGGATATCTAAGATTCTAAATATAATTATAATATTATTGAAATACTAATATTTAGTGATATAATTATTATACGCGCAAAATCACATAGAAACATGATTTTGCGCTTATATTTAAATGTCATTATCGTTTAAATATGATATTATTGTTAAATTATTTGTATAGGGGTGTACTAATGGATTATGGAAAGCTCGCTAAAATTGCAATAGATGCAAGGGAAAATGCTTATGCTCCTTATTCAAAATTCAAGGTAGGGGCAGCAGTTTTGACTTCTGATGGATCGATATATACAGGGTGTAATATAGAAAATGCTTCGTATGGTGCTACTAATTGTGCAGAAAGGACTGCTATTTTTAAAGCGGTATCAGAAGGACATAATAAAATCAAGGCTATTGCTGTAGTGGGGGATATGTCAACGAATACTTATCCATGTGGTATTTGCAGACAAGTTATTGCAGAATTTGCTACGGAGGATATTCAAATCATATTAGTGAAAAATGAAGAAAATTATATAATTAAGACTATGGAAGAAATATTACCAGGAGCTTTTACAAAAGAAGATTTATTAAAGTAAATACTAAAGATAACAAAAGGAGGATATATGTTTAAATCAGGATATGTAACAATTATAGGACGTCCTAACGTAGGTAAATCTACATTAATAAATTATATTATGGGGGAGAAATTATCAATTGTGTCTAATAGACCCCAAACTACAAGAAATAACATACAAACCATTTTAACAACTAAAGAATCTCAAATAATATTTGTAGATACACCAGGAATGCATAAACCTAGACATAAGCTAGGAGAATATATGGTTAAAGTAGCAAAGCAATCTGCAAGTGAAGTAGATGTTATATTATTTATAACTACACCTGGGGATGAAATTGATAAGGGTGATATGCATATTCTTGAACAGTTCAAAGATACTAAGATACCAGTGTTTTTATTAGTTAATAAGATAGATGAGAATACCCAAGAGAGGGTAGCTAAAACTGTTCAGGGCTATTCTGAGTACTTTAACTTTAAAGAAATAATACCAATTGCTGCTATAAAAGGTAAAAATGTTGATATAGTTACTAAACTCGTACAAGAGAGTATGCCAGAAGGCCCTCTTTATTATCCAGAAGACATGATTACAGATCAGCAAGAAAGATTCATTATAACAGAAATTATAAGAGAAAAAGCTTTGAAATTATTATCACAAGAAGTTCCTCATGGCATAGCTGTTGAAATTATTTCTATGAAAAGAGATAAAAAGGAAATCTACAATATAGAAGTTAACTTACTTTGTGAAAAAGATTCTCATAAAGGTATAATAATTGGAAAAGGTGGAAAAACCCTAAAACAAATTTCCACATATGCAAGGCAAGATATAATGAAATTATTAGGGGAAAACATACATCTTAGATTATGGGTAAAGGTAAAGAAAGAATGGAGAGATACTTCAAGTATACTTAAAGAACTTGGATATAAGTAGGGGATGATTTTCTGGCGATTTTAAAAACTAGAGCAATTGTTATAAAAACACAAGAATTTAAAGAAAATGATAAGCTAGTGTGGCTATATACTGAAGATTTAGGGAAAATAACTGCTATAGCAAAGGGTGCAAGGAAAAATAAAAGTAAATATATAGCATCAACACTGCCCTTTTGTTTTGGTGAATTTGTTTTATTTAAAGGAAAAAATCTGTACACAATAAATGAAATTACAATTATAGATTCTTTTCAGCAACTATTAAGGGATCTGGACACTATTACTTATGCAACCTATTTTAATGAATTAATAGATATAACTATTGAAAATGATGAAGTTAATAAAGAGCTTTTTAAAGACTTGGTTGCAACTTTTTATTTCATGAAAAATGATGTTATGGATATAGAGGTTTTAGCTAGGGCTTTTGAAATAAGAATTTTAAAGGCAACAGGGTACGAATTAAATTTTAGTAGATGTGTCAAGTGTGGGAAAAAAATAACTTTATCTAATAATATCGATTCAACACTATATGGTCCAATTTGTAAAGAATGTGAAAAGTTAAATAGTATATATATTTCAAATCCTACATATAATACATTAAAATTCTTAAACAATTTTGGTATGGATAAAATAAATAGACTTATTGTATCGAAGGCATCCAAACTTGAGTTGTATAAAATTTTATCTTTTATTATTTCACAGAATTATACTAGGAAGCCAAAGAGCTTAGAAATGTTAGATTTTTTAACGGCATTTCAAAATGAAGGTAAAAAAAACTTAGATGATTTAAGGGTAGATAGCAATAAGTAATTGAGATTTACTCTTAGGCAAATTATAAGGAGGATGATTTTAGATGGAAGAAATTACATTAGAAAAGATTGATATTGTAAAAGAAAGAACAGGGGTTTCATACACTGATGCTAAAGAGGCATTGGAAGAATGCGATGGTGACGTAGTTAATGCTTTAGTTTATATCGAAGCAAAACAAAAGAAAGCAAATAAATTTAATATGGAAGAAATGTATACTACTAAAGATGAATTTTTAGTAGCCATAAAAGATATTTTGCAAAAGGGAAATGTAACAAGAATAAAAATTAAAAAAGGTGATACTGTAGTTATAGATATACCTGTAAATGCTGGTATTGTAGCAAGTGTAGTTGCTGGATTGCTTATGCCTTCACTTATTGGTATAGGTATATTAACTGCTGTGCTTACAAAGGTTACTATCGAAATAACTAAAGCAGATGGAACAGTAGAAGTTGTTAACACTATTATTAAAAATACTGTTGATGATGTAAAATGTAAAATGAGCGATATTAGTGATGATGTAAAAGAAAAATTTAATGAAACTAAAGATAATTTTAATAATAAAAGCAACAAAGATAGTAAAGACATTAACAATGAAAATGTATATCAATATACTGTAAAATTTGAAGAAAAAGATAAAGAAAAAGAAAAAGAAGAAGATAAAGAATAATAATTATTTTATTCTTTAGCCATTAGGTTTAAAAATATAATTTTTATTAGTTTAAAGCCAGCAGCTAGTAGTTGCTGGCTTTAAAAAAGTTAAAATTTAACAAAAATAATGATAAATGTGGTTAAATGTCCTACATTTTATTAAAAAAACATGATATACTGTTAAAAATGGCTAATTAATTATATCACAATGTAAATGGAAACGATTGTATCCAGACATACACCATTTTTGTACCTACAAATCATATAAAATCTAAAATAGAAGGAGTTGTGTGCAAATGGAAAATAAAAAGTATGTATACCTTTTTAGTGAAGGCAATATTTCAATGAAAAATCTTCTAGGTGGAAAAGGTGCGAACCTTGCAGATATGACGAGTCTTGGAATCCCGGTTCCACAGGGATTTACCGTTACTACTGAAGCTTGCAATAAATACTATGAAGATGGTAAGTTAATAACACCTGAAATAGTTAGTGAAATTCATGCCAAAATGACCCAACTTGAAAATATTACAGGTAAGAAGTTTGGCAGTTTGGAAAATCCATTGCTTGTGTCAGTTAGATCTGGAGCGAGAGCATCGATGCCAGGTATGATGGATACAATCTTAAATCTTGGATTAAATGATGATACTGTAGAAGTTATTGCAAAGGCAACAAACAATGCAAGGTTTGCTTATGACTCTTACAGGAGATTTATTCAAATGTTTGCTGATGTTGTTATGAACGTTGAGAAAAGAAACTTTGAAAACATAATGGATACTATGAAAGAAGATAAAGGTGTAAAATTTGATACAGAATTAGATGCTGATGATTTAAAAATATTAGTTAAGCAGTTTAAAGAATTTTATAAAGAAAATAAGGGCGAAGAATTTCCAAGTGACCCTAAAAGACAATTAATAGAGGCGGTATCCGCTGTATTTAGGTCTTGGGACAATCCGCGTGCTAATGTATATAGAAGACTCAATGATATCCCATCGGAGTGGGGAACAGCTGTAAGCGTTCAAGAAATGGTATTTGGTAACAAGGGTGAAACATCTGGGACTGGTGTTGCTTTTTCAAGAAATCCATCTACAGGTGAGAAAAAAGTATTTGCTGAGTATTTAATGAATGCACAAGGTGAAGATGTTGTTGCAGGAATTAGAACACCACAAGATATATCTAAACTTGAGAAAGACATGCCAAAAGTATACGACCAGTTTATTGGTATTGTGAATACTCTTGAAACTCACAATAAAGATATGCAGGACATGGAGTTCACAATTGAAGATGGGAAATTATACTTTTTACAAACAAGAAATGGAAAGAGAACGGTCCAAGCTGCACTTAAGATTGCGGTGGAACTAGTTGAAGAGGGAATGTTATCAAAGAGAGAAGCTCTAATGAAGGTTGACCCAAAACAACTAGATTCGCTACTTCATCCTAACTTCGATGAACTTGAATTAAAAAAATCTTTAGTAATTGCTAAAGGTTTACCAGCATCGCCTGGAGCAGCTTGTGGAAAAGTTTACTTTACAGCTGAAGAAGCAAAAGCTAAACATGAAGGTGGAGATAAGGTTATTCTCGTTAGGCTTGAAACTTCACCAGAGGACATTGAAGGCATGGTTGCATCAGAAGGTATATTAACTGTAAGAGGAGGGATGACGTCGCATGCAGCGGTTGTTGCAAGGGGAATGGGCACATGCTGCGTTGCTGGCTGCTCGGCATTAAAAGTTAATGAAGAAACTAAGAGTTTTCAAATAGGGCAAACGGTATATCATGAGGGTGACTTTATTTCAATGGATGGAAGCACTGGAAATGTATATTCTGGAGTAATTAAAACAGTTGAGCCTGAAATAAATGGATATTTTGAAATATTTATGAGTTGGGCTGATGAAATAAGAAGTTTAAAGGTTAGAACAAATGCTGATACTCCAAAAGACACAGCGCAAGCAGTTAAATATGGAGCTGAAGGCGTAGGATTATGTAGAACAGAGCATATGTTTTTTGATGCTGATAGAATAATGATTATAAGAGAAATGATTGTAGCTAAAGACGAAGACTCTAGACGAATAGCATTAGAAAAGCTATTGCCAATTCAAAGAGGCGATTTTATAGGGATTTATGAAGAACTCAAGGAAAAACCAGCTACAATAAGGTTTTTAGATCCACCACTACATGAATTCTTGCCACATGCTGATGAAGATATAAAGGAATTAGCTATCGACATGGGCATAACTTTTGAAGAGCTTAAAGCTACAGTTGAAGCATTGCATGAAGTTAATCCAATGATGGGACATAGGGGTTGTAGACTTGCAGTGTCATATCCAGAAATAGCTGAGATGCAAACTAGGGCAGTTATTGAAGCTGCTATAGATGTTAAGACAAGGAAAGGATATAACATTGTTCCAGAAATAATGATTCCTCTAGTTGGTGAAATAAAAGAATTAAAGTATGTTAAAGATATAGTAGTAAGAGTAGCTGATGAGATTATAGCTAAGTCAGGTTGTGATTTAAAATACATGGTTGGTACAATGATTGAAATACCAAGAGCTGCACTTACTGCAGATTTAATAGCAAAAGAAGCCGAATTCTTTTCGTTTGGAACAAATGATTTAACACAAATGACTTTTGGGTTCTCTAGAGATGATGCTGGAAGTTTCTTAAAAGATTACTATGAAAAGAAAGTCTACGAATTTGATCCATTCCAAAAGTTAGATGTTACGGGAGTAGGGAAACTTATTCAAATGGCAGCAGAGCTTGGAAGAAAGGTTAGGCCGTCTATAAAACTTGGAATATGTGGAGAACACGGTGGAGATCCATCTTCCGTTGAATTCTGTCACAATGTGGGACTTGATTATGTATCATGTTCACCATTTAGGGTTCCAGTTGCAAGACTCGCAGCTGCACAAGCTGAAATAAACAATCCAAGAAAGAAATAAGATAATTAAACAAATAAAAAGCCGCCTTTTATGATATGATACCTCTAAAGTAGACAGTTTAAATATAAAAACTGATACTTTGGAGGTATTTTTAATGTCAAAACCTAAATGTCCTGCTGAACAAAAATTACAAGCTGTCGAA